>JAJUJD010000015.1 GCA_029267315.1 Alcaligenaceae bacterium | reverse complement strand
CACCCCGTACGAAACGATTTCGCCACGCCGTGCATGGCCCTGGTCGACCAGGGCATTGGCGCAGGCAATGAAATCCGTCATGGAGTTGCGCTTGTTTTCGCGGCAACCGTCCTGATACCAGTGCCAACCCTTTTCCGATCCGCCTCGTACATGTGCGATGGCGTATCGGAATCCGAGATCCACTAAAACTGTGGCGGGAACGGAGAATGTGGTTTCGTAGGAAATACCGTAAGCGCCATACCCCGTCAAAAGCACGGGCAGCGGTGTGTCGCCCGCGTCACGGCGCGACAGCAGCGTAATAGGTATGGTCGCTCCATCGTCGGCTCGGGCGTACAGGCGTTCCACGACATAGTCGTCTGCATGGAAATCCCCCGGCTGTTCCTGGGCGGCAAGGCAGTGCTTACCGCTGGCCAGACAAACATCCAGCCAGCGGCGCGGCATGGCGGGCGACTGCACAACAATGCGGACCGTCTCGGCATCGTATGGTTGCTGAGGTAGTACCTCGATCATGCAGGCCACTTCGTTGAACTGTAGGGGCGTTTCGTTCCCGTCCGGGGAACGCGATACCAGCTTCAGCTCGCCATCTTGCCGTTCAATGCGCAGCAGTGCCTTTGCATACGGGTGCACTGAAACGATGGAACGGCCTTGGCGTGGCGGCACCAAGGTTCCACGTACCGAAAAATCATGGGGGTCTAGCGCCAACAGTTGCCGGTCTGGCGCATTGCCTTCATTGGTCAATAACAGCAGGCCACCATTCCATTCGTCGACTTCGTAACGAATACCCGTCTGGCGCGCTCGTACCAGTCGAAGAGAGGCGGTTTCCGCGTGCGCTTCAAGCAAAAACACTTCGCTGGTATCGGGCCCAAATATGTTGAGCGCAAGGTAATTGCCGGCAGCGGTGCGCGTCAATTTCATGAACATGGCTGGGTCCGCCTCCTCGTGCAGCAGCTCAGGCGGCCCACCCTGTACGGGGGAGCAATACAGTCGACGAGGCCGGCTACATTCGTCCAACCAAATCCAGAAAATATGATTGCCACTTGCTGAGAATGCAAACCCGCCGTAGCCGAAGGCATCCGCCCGGGCCACTATTTGCACGGTTCCGCGTTCGATATTCAGCACGCAGATTTGGTGGCGGTCGTCCCCGCGTATGTCTTCAGCCCAGGCGAAATAGCGATGATCCGGACTGGCTTGGTAGCCTGTCGCACGGTAGTAGGCGTGCTCACGAGCCCTTAGAGACTCATCCAGCAAGATCTCTGCGTAGCCGTCAGCCCTGTTTCTGCTGAATACCCGGTGGCCGTGCGTTTTTGAGACCGTGGATTCGTACTGCCAGCCCTGCGACGGCAAAGCCGGTAATGCAGGTGGTTCGGGCACTCGTGCCAACATCCGTTCATAGATACTGCGTATATCTGATTCCAGCGGGTGCAACAGCTGATCGGCATAATGCATCTCCGCTTTGAGATGTTCTCGCAGTATGGCTGGAAGCGTTTCCATTGTGCGCATGCCTTCCTCGGGTATGTACTTCATCCATGCGTAGGCATCCACACGCACGCGCCCCAGCTGCGACACCTCGTGATGAATGCGAGGTGCTACAGGTGGGGCGATCGGTAGCCAGTGGAGGGACGGCGAGCTCAGTCGATTTCCTTCAGTGTTTCCGCCACGGCGTTGAAGAGGCTGTCGAGCTCGGCTGGTGTGCTGGTGAAGGTGGGGCCGAACTGGAGCGTGTCTCCGCCGAAGCGAACATAGAACCCCTTGTTCCAGAGCTTGAGCCCCGCTTCGAAGGGGCGGATGGCTGGGTCGCCATCGCGGGCTGCCAGCTGGATGGCACCGGCCAGCCCACAATTCCGAATGTCGATGATGTGGGAACTGCTGCCTTTAACACCATGCAGGGCGTTTTCGAAGTGCGGGATCAGTTCGGCTGAGCGCTGAATAAGGCCGTCACGGTCGAGCAGGTCAAGTGCCGCAATTCCTGCCGCGCAGGCCACCGGGTGAGCCGAGTAGGTGTAGCCGTGCGTGAACTCGACTGCGTGCTCGGGCAGAGGCTGGTTCATGAAGGTGTCGTAGATTTCAGTATCGACGACGACGGCGCCCATGGGTACGGCACCGTTAGTCACCTGCTTGGCGATGTTCATCATGTCGGGCGTGACGCCGAAGAAATCAGCGCCAGTGTTGGTGCCCATGCGCCCGAAGGCCGTAATGACTTCGTCAAAGATGAGCAGGATGTTGTGCTGGTCGCAGATCTCGCGAAGACGCTGCAGATAACCCTTGGGCGGGATAAGCACCCCGGCCGACCCGGACATGGGTTCTACGATCACTGCTGCAATGTTGGAGGCGTCGTGCAGTTCGATGAGCTTGAGCAACTCGTTCGCGAGTTCCACGCCGCCTGTTTCGGCCTGACCGCGAGTGAAGGCGAGATCGGGCTGCAAGGTATGCGGCAGATGGTCGACATCCATCATGGAGCCAAACAGCTTGCGGTTGCCACCTATGCCGCCCACGCTGGTGCCACCGATGTTCACCCCGTGGTAGCCGCGGGCTCGGCCAATGAGTTTGGTCTTGCTGGGCTGACCCTTCAAGCGCCAATACGCGCGGGCAATCTTCACGGCCGTATCCGCCGCTTCCGAGCCCGAGTTAGTGAAGAACACGTGATTCAAGCGAGCAGGCGTATACGCGGTGATTTTCTCCGCCAGCTGGAATGAGAGCGGGTGGGCGAACTGAAAAGCCGGCGCGTAGTCGAGCGTACCCAGCTGGCGCGACACGGCCTGCTGGATTTCTTCGCGGGCGTGACCAGCACCGCAACACCACAGGCCGGACAGACTGTCGAAGATCTTGCGACCCTTATCGTCGTACAGCCAGTTGCCCTGGGCCCCTACGATGATGCGGGGGTCTTTGTGCAGCGCCCGGTTGGCCGTGAAAGGCATCCAGTGCGCCTTCAGGTTGAGCGACTCCACCAGGCCCACGGTTTGAAATGCAGGATAGTTCATGAGCGTCTCCATCATGGCAGGTTATCGGCCTATTATGGCCCAATGTTTTGCATGAGTAGAATTGGCATTCATTCAACTTTACTTATAGGAATGCTCACCTATGAGACGCAATGCGCTGGCGCAGGTGTCGGACTTCGACCTCCGTCTGCTCCGGGTCTTTCGCACGGTGGCGGAGTATGGGAGTTTCGCGGCGGCTGAGAGCGCACTGGGCATTACCCGCTCTGCAATCAGCCTGCACATGAGCGACCTGGAAAAGCGTCTCGGCATGCGGCTTTGCCAGCGTGGCCGGGCCGGCTTCGCACTGACTGATCAGGGCAGAGAAGTGTTGCGCGCCAGTGAAGCCCTGATGGCGGCCATCGAAGACTTCCGCAGCGAGATCAACCTCATGCACAAGCGTCTGCGCGGGGAGTTGAACATCGGCCTGATGAATAATCTTGTCACGCAGCCGCGCATGCGTATTACCGCTGCCTTGCGAGAATTACGCAAGATGAGCGAAGAAGTTCATATCAATATCAGTATGAGCACACCGGGTGAGATCGAACGCGGGTTGTTCGATGGCCGGCTGCATGTGGGGGCATTGCCGCTGACCAACCGCCTGAGCGGGCTGGACTACCAGCCTTTGTACGAAGAACGTTCGCTTCTCTACTGTAGTCGCGAGCACCCGTTGTTTGAACAGGCTGAACATGCGAAGGTGGAAGCGCTGGCCGAGATTCCGGCTGTCGTGCCTTCATACCGTATGAGTGCTGAAGCGCTGGGCCTGCATCGAGCCCTGTCATGTGTCGCCAAGGCGACCGATCGTGAAGCCATTGCCTTCCTCATTCTTACCGGCGAATACATTGGATTTCTGCCAGATCACTACGCCGATGCCTGGGTGGAAAAGGGCGTGTTGGCAGCCATTGCGCCAGACAAAATGAGTTTCAAGGAAACGATTGCTGCCGTCACCCGCACGGGGCGACGGCAAAATCTGGTTGTGGACAGATTTCTGGCTTGCCTGTATTCAGGGGCGTAGCTGCCCGTCACCATCGCTGTCGTGGCGATGAAAATCCGCCATGACCTGGTCGAGAAACTCCTGACGGCTCACCCGACCGTTGCCGTTGGCATCCATTTGCGAGAACTGTTCCTGGCTGAGGATATGGGATGTTTCGTCGGGGCTGAGGCTGTTGTTCCGGTTCTTGTCGAGTTCCTTGAAGGCACCTTCCATGAAATGGTAGTACTCCGCTTCACTAACGGTGCCACTGCCATCTGTGTCAAGGTGGTTGAACTGTTCGTAGGTCATACCCTGGTTGCCAGCCTGTGCCATGACCATTGCCGGAGCCAAGGCTACCAGAGCGGAGGCCAAAAGACTTTTTTTCATGATGTCCGCTCCTTACTTGCAGCCCATGGTGTTGCCGATGTATCCGCCGGCACCGATTCCGACTGCAGTGGCCGCCGTGCGTCCTCGCCCACGCCCCACAGTGCTTCCCAGCAATCCTCCAACCACGGCGCCACCGATGGTGCCTGCAATGCAGTTGAATTCGGCATTCTGCGAGCGATGTTGTGTGCCGGACGGAGCCTGGCACGCCACCAGCGTTCCCAGGCATACGAGGACTGCGGTCAGGCCTGCCTTGTTCAGTACAGGTCTCTCCATATTTTTCTCCTTTTGTTCAGGGGGAACAGCAGTAGTGTCACCATGTACTCGAACGGCGCACCACGAGGGCTATGTATATCAAGGCGTTGCCACTTTCGCCATCAAAATGTTACTTCCTGAATCATTGCGCGGGAAGCTGGAGGTTGCGGGCCGGCTGTCGGGTGATTTGTGACAGATACAAATTTGTACGTACAAGTTGTACGTATCGGTTGTAAACTTGCGGCCGTGTAAGTCCTATACACCCATCGACCATCCCGTTCCGGGGCGCTGTAACCGGTGCCCCGGAAGCCACGGAGTAACCCATGAATAACGAAGTTTCCCGCTTCCCCATGTACAAGGCCATGATGAAAGTGCCTGGGGGCCTTATGTTGTTGCCTCTGATCGCCGGTTCCATCATCGGGACATTTGCCCCGGATGCGCTTGCCATCGGCGGCTTCACCACGGCGCTTTTCAAGAACAGCGCTTTACCTTTGATTGCCCTGTTGATCTTCGCGACTGGCACTCAGGTGAATATGCGTACGGGCGGCCCCATTTTGGCCACTGCCGGAACCATTCTGTTGACCAAGACGCTTGTTCCGGCCACCTTGATCGTCATTCTGGGCCACTACGTTGGGCTGGACGGCGTCTTGGGGGTATCGATCCTTGCCATGCTGGCGGCCTTCGATAACAGCAATGGGGGTCTGTGGTTGGCCTACACCGGTCAATATGGGGATGCACGCGACCGTGGTGCATACGTGGCCAGCGCGGTGAACGATGGTCCGTTCTTCTCCCTACTTTTCCTGGGCGCTTCAGGCCTCGCCGACATTCCGGTGGTGGCACTGGTGGCGGCCCTGGTACCTTTCCTGCTCGGCGTGCTGGTTGGGAATCTGGACGTTGATTGGCGCAATGCCCTCAAACCCGTGCCGAATATTGTGATTCCTTTCTTTGCCTTTGCGCTGGGAACGGGCATCAACCTCGGCGCGGTCGTTTCCGGCGGCATGACAGGCCTGGTGCTGGGTCTGCTTATCAGCCCGGTCACTGGCTTTCTGGTCTATCTGGGTTACCGTTTCATCTTGCGCCGCGGCGGCAAGAGTGGCATCGGCTTCGCTGCGGGCACAACTGCTGGTAATGCCATTGCCACACCGGCCGTGGTTGCGGCGGCAGACCCCAGCTTTGCGCAATACGTGGACGCCGCTACCGCGCAGGTTGCCGCCTGCGTGTTGATCAGCTCGATTCTGGCACCGGTGCTCGCATCCTGGTTCCTGAAGCGTGCAGGTGAACTCAAGGTCGCCGATGACGTCGTTGTACCGGAAGATGCGCTTCCCGACGCTAAGGTGTAATCATGTCCGCGCCCTTCATCGCCATCGTTGCGGATGACCTCACCGGTTCGGGTGACACTGCCGTGCAGTTTGTCCGTGCGGGATGGCGAACCCAGTTGTCGGTCGGGCGTGCGGCTCAGGCGCTGGCCGACCCCTGCATTGCGGAAGCAGAGGTCATTGCCGTTACCACACACAGTCGCGCGCTGGCGGACAGCATCGCTGGCCAGGTGGTCAGCGAAGATATTGCCGCGCTACGCGTTGCGGGCATCAAACGCTTGTACAAGAAGGTGGATTCCACCCTGCGCGGGCCCTTCCTGGCCGAGATCGACGCCGCACGTCGCGCCTGGCGGAAAGATGCCATTGCAGTCGTGTGCCCCGCCTTTCCCGCCACCGGGCGCAGCTTGAAGGACGGCATACTCTACGTTGATGGTCGACCTGTGACAGAGACTTCGGCGGCAAACGATCCCGTTACGCCGGTCACCGAAAGCCATTTGCCCTCGTTGCTGGGCTCTTCCCATGTGGGGCGAATCGCTGGGGAAAGCCCGGCGGAGCTGGCTGCACGGATTGAGGCAGCGGGGGAAATCGTGGTGGTGGACGCGGAAACTCCGGATGAAATGGATTCCCTGGCGTCTGCCATCGCTTTGCTGGGCGAACGTGCATTGCCTGTCGGTTCGGGTGGGCTGGCGACGCCATTGGCGCGCATTTGGGCCGGCTCCGAAAGCCTCGGGGCTGTAGTGGTGGTCGTCACCAGTCAGCACAGTTCCGCGCGTGCCCAGGCGGCCAGCCTTGCCGCTGCGGGTGCACGCGTATGGGCGCCGGAGCCGGGGACGCTGGCTGAACCGCAAGCCTGGTCGGACTATGTTGATCAGGTCCTTGCCGAAGCGCAGCAGACGGCCCCGAAGGCGACGTGGGTACTGTTGGCTCCGGAAGGCGGCTATCCTGGCTTGGATTCCGATGCTGTAGCCGAACGCCTGGGCGCGATGGCCGCCCGGTTAATTATTGAATGTAAGGCGGCGGGTGTCGTGGCAACGGGTGGAGACGGAGCCAGTGCCGTGCTCGACGCACTCGGGGCGGGCGGCATCGCGCTGGTGGATGAAGTCACCGGAGGTATGCCGCTGGGCACCCTGACCGGCGGTCCGGCCGCCGGGCTGCCAGTGGTGACGAAAGCGGGGGGCTTTGGTGCTCCCGATGTATTGACCAGGGCCGTGAAGGCGGTCCGCGAAAGGAGATTTTCAGCATGAGCTCGACTCAAAGCGTTCAGAATCCAGCCATACCCACACTCGCCGTCACCCTGGGCGATGTGGCGGGAATTGGCCCGGAGATCACGGCCAAGATGCTGATGAATCACCATGAACTGCGCCAGCGTGCCCGCTTGTTTGTGGTGGGCGACGCGGCCGTACTGCGTAGAGCCGTGCGGGCACTGGGCGAAAGCGAGGACCGTGTCCGAACGGTGGAAGGCCCGGAACAAGTGACCAACGAACCCGGCGTGATCGAGGTCATGCAAGCGGGGCCAGAGCTGGCGCATGTTCCTCTGGGTGAGTTGCATGCCGATGGGGGGGCGGGCTCGGTCCGATTCGTGACCACGGCTTGCGCCCTGGCCCGTGAAGGGCGTATCCAGGGTATTGTCACCGCGCCGCTCAACAAGGCTGCCATGCATATGGCAGGCCACAAATGGCCCGGTCACACGGAACTGCTGGCCCACGAATTCGGCGTGAAGACGTTTTCCCTGGTGCTGTCGGCCGGCGATCTTTACATATTCCACGCGACCACTCACGTATCCCTGCGCCAGGCGATTGAAGATGTGAACCCTCAACGTATGCGCGCGGTCTTGCGGCTCGCGGGCGCTTTTGCCCAGGCCCTGGGCCGTGGTGACGAACCCGTGGCAGTCGCTGGGCTCAATCCGCATGCAGGCGAAAACGGCATCTTTGGCACCGAAGATGCGGAAATTCTGGAGCCCGCCGTTGCTGAGGCCAATGCCCAGGGTATCAAGGCCGCGGGCCCCATACCGGCCGATGCACTGTTCCCACAGGCGGTTCGCGGAAAGTGGAAGTTTGTCATTGCCTGCTACCACGACCAGGGCCACGCCCCGTTCAAGTCGGTGTATGGCGACGATGGGGTGAACATCACCGTAGGCCTGCCTGTGGTGCGTGTCTCCGTCGATCACGGAACAGCTTTTGATATTGCCGGCAAGGGCATCGCGCGGGAGGACAGTCTTGTGCTGGCGGCCGAGCGGGCAGCCGCCCTGGCGCCGGGTTGGTCGCATGTCTGGGAAACAGCCCGCAATACCACCGGAGGCTGAGGCCGTGGGCGGGGGTCAAGTTCAGCCAACTCAGCTGGATCGTTCTAGCCAGGAACCCCTTTATGCCCAGATTGCCCGCTTGTTAGGCGCAGACATTCTTGCGGGGCGCCTGGGACCAGGCGCAGCCCTGCCTAGTGAAGCCTCACTCTGCGCCCGCTTCGGCGTTGCACGCAGCGTGGTGCGCCAGGCACTTTCCGTGCTCCAGACTGATGGCTTGATCCGCAAGGAACAAGGTCGGGCAGCTATTGTTGAGCCGCGCACCGAGCTCCGGCGCATGGTTCAGCGCTCGACAGGTCTGTACCAGCAGTTTTTATCGGTGGGCACGAAACTGCGCACCCGCGTCCTGCGGCTCGAGCCGGCGTCCCCGCCTGAAGACGTTGCGGCTTTCTTTGGCACCCGCAACACATGGTTGCTGGAGCGCCTGCGGCGCATCGATGATTCACCCATTGCCTTCGTGCGCACGTGGTTGCCTCGGGACCGTGTGCCTAGGATCAGCCAAGCCCAACTGGAGGATGCGTCGCTGCACGCCGTGATGGAGCAGGCATACGGGATTCGGCCAGGTCGTGGCAGGAACCGGATCCGCGCAGTCGCAGCCGACAAGAGCCTCGCAAATTATCTGGAAACCCAGCTTGGTGCTCCGTTATTGATGCTGGAAGGGCAGGGCATGGACCATCAGGGTCGACCCATGGAGTGGTTCACCACCTGGCATAGGCCCGAACAATTGGTCTTCGACGTGGAAGTCGGCGCAGAAGCTGAACACGTGCAGGTCGCAATGTCCTCCGAAGACGAGGGTGGCAGACCTCAGCCGCCTGTTTCCAGTAAGGCTGACGCGCTCGAAAGCCTGGAAGGTCTCCTGACATCGGCGCTCGACATCGTCAAACGGACTCGGCAGGGCTGAGTCTCTGCCGCTACAATTGCCCCACGTTGGCTAGTTCGGGGGGCATTCCCACCCCGGCGGCCGCATAATAAGAACACAAGGGCACGCAGGCTGCGGCGCCCAATGTCCCGGGGAGGGGGCAATGATCGAGGGACTGATCAAGCTTCTGGCATTCCAGCTGGTGGGAGAGGTCGTTGTCTTCCTGCTGAATCTGCCTATACCTGGCGCTGTTCTCGGGATGGCGCTGCTCTTCATATTCCTGGTGGTTCGTAAAGGTGATTGCGCACTGGACACCTTTACCACTGCGTTTCTACGCCATTTGAGCCTGCTCTTCATTCCGGCTGCAGTTGGCATCGTGGCACATCTGGACCGCATCGCCCAGGAATGGCTCGCAATCGCTCTGGCATTGCTCGCCAGTACGGTGGTGGCCATCATCAGTACGGCGGCCACGCTTCGCTTGCTCAGGCGTTGACGACCCCCATGGCGCTTTTGTCACATCTGGCCAGTCTTCCGGTCACCTGGCTGCTAGCTACACTAGCCGCCTATCGGCTTGCGCTGATGGTTCATCGGCGCAGCGGCGGCAGCGCCTGGATGCATCCGGTAGCCGTAGCCACACTGCTGCTCGTCTGTCTGCTGCTATTAACCGGTGTGGATTACGAGACTTATTTCGAGGGCGGACGCTACATCCATGTGCTGTTGGGGCCGGCGACCGTTGCCTTGGCTGTACCACTCTATCACCAGTTGGCGCGCCTAAAGCGTGATTGGTTTTCACTGGTCGCCGGCGCCCTCATCGGTTCCGCCGCAGCCGTATCCATAGGCATGTTGTGCGCGGCATTTCTTGATGCGTCCCGGGACACGGTAATTTCCATGTCAGTTAAGTCCGTGACCATGCCGATTGCTCTCGGACTTACCGAAAAATTTGGTGGCGTGGTCTCGCTCACCTCGGCCTTGGTGATGCTGACCGGCATTCTTGGCGGCGCATTGTCGCAGCCATTGCTGGCGTTGATGCACATGCGCGAAGCGCATATCAACGGCTTCACCTTGGGCGTTGTCGCGCACGGCATAGGCACGGCCCGGGCTCTGCAGGGAGGCCAGGAAATGGGTGCGTTCGCCGGCTTGGCCATGGGGCTGGCTGGTCTTCTGACCGCTTTGCTGCTGCCCCTTTGCCTGAAGCTCGCAGGTTTCATCTAGGAGACAAAACATGTTGAAGGTCTATTCCATAGACGGCATCACACCAGTGGTGGACTCCACCGCCTTCGTACACCCCACTGCCGTGCTGATAGGTGACGTCATCGTCGGGCCGGGTGCCTATGTGGGGCCAATGGCATCCCTGCGAGGCGATTTCGGCCGTATCATCATGGGCCGCGGTAGTAATGTGCAGGACTCCTGCGTGATTCATGGCGTGGCCGAACAAGACACCATAATTGAAGAAGACGGCCATATTGGCCATTCAGCCGTGTTGCACGGGTGCTATATCGGCCGCAATGCACTGGTGGGCATGAACGCTGTCGTCATGGATGGCGCGCATGTTGGGGAAGACAGCATTGTCGGGGCCATGGCCTTTGTCAAAGCAGGCATGCAGATTCCTGCGCGCAGTCTGGTGACGGGTGCACCGGCCCGCGTCCAGCGTGAATTGGCCGATAAGGAAATCGCCGGAAAGCGCTTCGGAACGAGGCAATACCAGCGGCTCACGACGCGCTGCCTGGAAACCATGCAAAGTGTGGAACCGCTCAGGGAAGTCGAGGCGGGCCGCCCGCGTTTGCGGGCGGACCAGATTCACCCCTTGGACTAATTCGAGCTCAGTCGAAAATATCGGGGTTCAGCAGGATGGAGCGATCCACCCGCTCGATGTCGGTATGGCCGCAGAAGGCCATGGAAATATCCAGTTCCTTGGCAATGATCTGCAGACAGCGATACACGCCCTGTTCTCCCATTGCGCCAAGCGCGTAGAGGAAGGCACGGCCAATCATTGTGCCCTTGGCGCCGAGTGCCTTGGCGCGCAGCACGTCTTGGCCCGAACGGATGCCACCGTCCACCCAAACTTCAATGTCCTTGCCTGCGGCGTGCACCACGCGGGGCAGGGCGGAAATGGAAGAGGGTGCGCCATCCAGTTGACGACCGCCGTGGTTGGATACGATCAGGGCGTCTGCGCCGCATTCCGCAGCCAGGCGGGCGTCTTCCGGTTCCATGATGCCCTTGAGCACGACCTTGCCGCCCCAGCGCTTCTTGATCCATTCCAGATCTTTCCAGCTGAGCGAGGGATCGAACTGCTCTGCTGTCCATGAAGAAAGCGAAGAGACGTCAGTGACGTTCTTCGCGTGGCCCACGATATTGCCGAAAGTGCGGCGGTTGGTGCCCAACATATTGAGGCACCAGCGTGGCTTAGTTGCCAGATTGATCAAGTTCGCCAGCGTTGGCTTGGGCGGAGCGGTCAGGCCGTTGCGGATGTCCTTGTGGCGCTGACCTAGCACTTGAAGGTCGAGGGTCAGCACCAGAGCCGAGCAATTGGCGGCTTTGGCGCGGTCGATCAGCCGTTCCATGAAATCGCGGTCGCGCATAACGTACAGCTGAAACCAGAAGGGCTTGTTGGTATGGGCGGCGATATCCTCAATGGAGCAGATGCTCATAGTCGAGAGGGTAAAGGGCACGCCAAATTTCTCCGCCGCCCGTGCAGCGTGAATTTCGCCGTCTGCGTGCTGCATGCCGGTCAGGCCTGTGGGAGCAAGGGCAACCGGCATGGCGACAGGTTCACCGACCATGGTCGTGCGCAAATTACGCTTCTCAATGTCGACGGCCACGCGTTGCCGGAACTTCAACTTGTGGAAGTCTTCCTCGTTGGATCGATAGGTGCCTTCAGTCCAGGAGCCGGAATCTGCGTAGTCATAGAACATGCGCGGCACACGGCGCATGGCAAGCCGCCGGAAATCTTCTACGCAGGTTATCTTCTCGGGTGTGGGCACTGTCTGTCTCCTAAGCAATCGCGATTTGTTTCAGATTGCAGGGATAATAATTGATGCAGCGACAGTGCGCACTCGGGGTCAATCACGATGCGGGCAGCCGGGCCAGTGTGGCCTTGTCGACCATCATTGGCGGTCTTTAGTCCGGAGCGTGTTTCCTCAGTTCGATATGCAGGCTGGTGAATCCGCTGCCGGGATACGCGGCATTGCAGGCAGGCTTTGTCGGGTCCAGGGCAATCCAGTCCGTACCCTGCAGGAGTGCCTGCATCACTGCATGAAGTTCGAGCCGGGCCAGTGGTGCGCCGGGGCAGACGTGAATGCCCGCCCCGTAAAGCAGGTTGTGCGACGCATCCCTGTCCAGGCGGAATTCATTGGGGTCACCAAACACCGATTCGTCGCGATTGGCCGATGCCCACAATACCGCCAGGCGCGTCCCTCGCGGCAGCAGGTGGCCGCCCAATTTCACTTCCCTCGTGGTGATGCGGCGGTTGAGAATCAGGGGCGGATGAATGCGCAGAATCTCGTCTATCGCGGCAGGTAAATGCTCCGGAGCCTGGCGCAATAACGATTGCACGGAAGCGTGGGCGGCCAAGTAATGCACCAGAATGCCGACCGAGGCAGCGATGGTGCCCAGTTCGCCGACCGTCCAGTTGCGCAGAATGCTGACGATTTCTTCATCGTTCAGTCGTCTGCCCAGGGACTCATTGCGCATCAAATGCGCGGTAATGTCCTCCGGCACGGTACCGCCCGCCGCGCGCCGCACATCAAGCAATTGCCGGATGGTGTCATCAAACTCAGTTGCCACGGCGGCTTGCTCAGTTCGGTCGCCCGACAATGTCGCCCGATGATTCTTCAGTGTCCATTGGCGCAGGGGTTCGTGCAGCGATTCCGGCCATCCCAGCCACGCGCACTGGATCTGCAGCGCAAAAATCTGTGCGAACTCACTGATGAATTCAATGCTGATATTGGTCGGCGTGCTGCTCACCAGGGTCCGCGCCACCTGGTGACAAGTGGGCGCAAACTCGGCCATGTGGCGTTCATCGAAGTAGGGCTCGATCAGCGCGCGAAAGGGCGTGTGTTCCGGCGGGTCCATACCATTGGGCACAGACGGAAAGCGGGATACAGCGCTACTGAAGGTCGCATGGTCATTCACCACGGTCAGCGCGTCGGCATGCCGGAATACGGCGGTATAGCCGGCGTCACTGCGAGCCACAGGACACCGTTGGCGCATCGCGTCGTACGCGGCAATCTGGTCGCGCTGCACCTCTGCCGAACGTGGTTGCCATGTCGGAATGTTGGAGGCGAGTCTGGAAAAATGCGCGCTATGCGGGCTGCCTGCTTCGGTGGCGGCTTCCAGGATGGTGTCGGTCATGGCTGCTTCACTCTCTTGTGGCGCTGCATCTCGCACACAGAGTTGATCAATGATTGTGAGGAAGCAGCGGTCGCGGGGCGTCGGAACGACGGGGATGAAGATAGGGTAGCCGTGGCGGCCGCCCGTGGCCTTGATATGCATTAGTTTTTGGCCACGGGCAACGCGGAATCACGCGATCAACGCTTTGGCCAGGCTTTCCGGAATGTCCCAGTAACCATAGCGGTTACCCCGTGCCGAGGCGAAGCGCTCCATGGCTGCCGCAATGGTGTGCTCGCCCACGCTGCGAGCGTAAAACATGGGGCCGCCACGGTAAGAGGGGAAACCGTAGCCGTGGAGCCAGACCACGTCAATGTCACCCGCTCGGTAGGCTATGCCTTCTTCCAGTATGCGGTAGCCTTCGGCGATGAGTGGGTAAAGACAACGTTCCACCACCTCCTGAGCCGTGATGTCGCGGCGCTGTCTCACACCATACTGTTCGCCCTGCTCGCGGAAGATTTCCAGCGCGGACTCGTCTTCCACGGGTTGGCGACCCTCGTAGCGGTAATAGCCATGCCCTGCTTTCTGGCCGAATCTGCCGCGTTCATATAGCCTCTGAACCACAATGCGGTAGCTGTCGTCATCGGGCAGGCGACCAGCCTTACGCTGTTCTAGAACAACCTTTGCTGCGACGTCGACGCCGGCCATGTCAATCATGCGGCAAGGCCCCATGGCCATCCCCCAGCCTTCCAAAGCTTGGTCAATGAAGGAGGGGGTTGCTCCCTCCATGAGCAGAAATTCGGTTTCGCGCAGATAGCCTTCCAACATGCGGTTGCCGATGAAGCCAAAGCAGACACCGGACACTGCAGCTACCTTATTGATTCGTTTTGCCAGCTGCATAATGGTGGCCAATACGTCCGGCGCGGTGGTATCGCAACGTACCACTTCGAGCAGGCGCATGATATGGGCAGGGCTGAAAAAATGCATGCCAAGCACATCGGCGGCACGCCCCGAACATGAAGCCAGTACGTTGACGTCCAGCGAAGATGTATTGCTGGCCAGTATGGCACCGGGGCGCGCAATTTCGCCGAGACGGCGAAAGATGGCCTTCTTGATGTCGAAGTCTTCGAATACGGCTTCGATAATGAGATCGCAGCCGGCCAATTGCAAGTCGTCGTTCGTGGTATGAATCAACGCAATGCGTCGGTCTGCTTCCGCGGCCGACATGCGTTGTTTCTTCACGGCCGTTTCGTAAGTGGAACGGATGAGGCCCCCGGCGCGCGTCAAAGTCTCTTCGCTGAGATCTTGCAAAATGACGGGTAAACCTGCATTAGCGAAGCTCATGGCAATCCCTGTCCCCATGGTGCCGGCGCCAATGATTCCCACAGACTGTATGGGTCTGAGCGACGCGTTGGCGGGCATATTGGGAATCCGGGCCGCCGCGCGCTCAGCGAAGAAAGCGTGTCTGAGAGCTTTGGATTCGTCAGTGTCACGGCATAGCAGGAAACGGCGCCGTTCCTCTTCCAGCGCCTCCTGAAAGGGCAGCTGTCCCGCCTGAATGGTCGCTTCCACAGCGTGGCGCCGTGCATGTCCCCCCCGGTCCGGAGGCGGCAGCTGCTCAAGATGCTGTTTGGCGAATATCCGTTGGGCCTCGTCGGCAGAGAAAGTCCGATGACTGAGCACACGCGGGCCGGTTTCTGTACCGGCGAGCTCCAACGCATACTGGAGGGCCGAGCCAGCAAGGTCATCTTCGAAGACGGCGTCAATCAGCCCCGATTCAAGCGCCTGGCTGGCTGGCACCATTTCGCCGCCGGATATCATCTGCACAGCAGTGAGGAGACCGACCAGGCGTGGCAGCCGCTGCGTACCGCCTGCCCCCGGAATGACCCCCAGCTTCACCTCCGGCAAGCCGAAACGGGCGCCTGCGTCGGCGACGCGGTAGTGACAAGACAGCGCGAGCTCCAGGCCTGCGCCCAGGGTGGTGCCGTGCATGGCCGCGACAACCGGCTTGCTCATGGAGTCAAGATAGGCATGAATCTCGTTGGGATGAGGTTCCGGCAACTCGGGAAGATCGAACTCCGTGATGTCGGCCCCAGCCATGAAGGTACGGCCAGCGCAGCGAATCACCACGGCGCGGATATCGCTTCCCTGTTCGAGTTGCCTGAGGGTTGAAAGCAGCTGCACCCGCACAGCCTGCGTACTGGCGTTCACAGGCGGATTAGCGATAGTCACGACTGCAACCAGGCCTGTCTGGGCCACTGTTACTAACTGCGCCATGTCTTAGTTTCCTCGGTGTGTCCCTGGATAGTTGAAGGTGGTGCCGCGCCGCTCAGAACCAGTCTTCCGACATCGAAAGAACGGTGTCTTCGGCCTCGAGTATCAGTTTCAGCCAGCAGTCGCACTTGGGAAGTTCATGTGCAAAGAAGTACTGCATGGCCGCATATTTGCCTGCCACGAAGGCGTCGCTGCGCTGGGCTTCCCGGCAAACCAGTGCAACCTGAAGCCAAAGCCAGGCAAGCACGATGTGTCCAAAGGCCTGCATATACGGGGTGGCGTGGGACAGCGCGAGCTCGAAGAAGCGTTCGTCCCGGGATTTCTCTGTGGCGGCTATGAGTGTTTCCAGGTGAGTGGCGAGTTGATCAGCAAAGCGCTGATGCCGGGCATCGGTCTGGGCAGCGGCTATGGTTACTCGGACTTCCGAAACCCAGAGCTCGAAGCCTGCGCCGTTGTTCATGCGGATCTTTCGGCCAAGCAGGTCGTTGGCTTGAATACCGTGGGTGCCTTCGTGAATCATGTTCAGGCGGTTGTCACGCCAGTACTGTTCTACCGGGAAGTCCCGCGTGTAGCCCGCGCCTCCCAATACTTGAATGGCGAGACTATTGGCCTCCAGACACCATTCACTGGGCCAGCTCTTGGCAATGGGCGTCAATAGCTCCAGCAACGTAGCTGCGCGGTCTGTGTCTGCCTGGGTGCCAGTCCGTTTTTCGTCCACCAGGCGGGCACAGTACAGCACCAGGGCCAATGCACCTTCACTGAACGATTTCTGCGCCAGAAGCATGCGCCGCACATCGGCGTGTTCGATAATTCGTACCTGCTGCTTGCCACGGACGGTGCCGCCTGTGCTGCGGTTGTGACCCTGGCGGCGTTCCCGCGCGTAGTCCAGGGAAGCCTTGTACCCCGCGTAACCCAACATGGCGGCGCCCATTCCGATATTGATACGTGCTTCGTTCATCATATGGAACATCAGGGCTAGGCCTTGGCCAGGTTGGCCGATGCGGTATCCGACCGCGCCGCCGTTTTCGCCGAAACTCAGCAAGGTATTGGGAATGCCCCGATAACCCAGCTTGTGGTTCAGGCCAGTCAGAACCACGTCATTGCGGCTGGTGGTCAATCGACCATCATCCTCGACCATGTACTTGGGGACCACAAATAGCGAGATACCCTTTGGACCAGGGGGCAGTTCGCCGTCCTCGTTGGGGATCTTGGCCAGCACCAGATGGACGATGTTGTCCGTCAGACTGTGCTCTGCGCCCGATATCCACATCTTGCTGCCTTTGATCCGGTAGCGCGGACCCAACGAACAGCTTTGATAATCGTCGCCATCGGGGAGGGCACGAGTCGTGATGTCCCCCAAGCTCGAACCTGCAGAAGGCTCGCTCAGGCACATGGTGCCAAAATACCGCCCCGCCAGCTGGGGAAGGGCGAATGCGCGTTTTTGGGCATCGCTACCATGAGCCATCAACAGGTTGGCGTTGGCATAGGTCAACATGGCATAGGCGGACAAGCTGATACTGTGGAAAGCGAAGAAGGTATTGGCTGCCATGTCGATCACATAGGGCAATTGCATGCCACCGACCGCTTCATCGTGGCCTGCTGCCAGCAGACCGGCGTCAGCGTAGGCGGCCAGCGCTGCCCCAACGCCCTCTGGCAACTTGACCTCACCATCGACAAATTCGGGTTCCTCAAGATCGGTCATGCGATTCAAAGGTCCGAATTTCTCCGCTGCGATTTTTTCGCTGACATCGAGTACCGAATCGAACACGTCGCGGCTGTGCGCGGCGTAGCGGTCGCGGCTGCTGAGTTCTTCAACCTTGAGCCAGTCATACATCAAGAATTCGAGAGTCTCTCTCACTGCGGTTCACCTGATTCCTGTTAAAGAGAATTGACGGTCTGGCCGCCGTCCACCACCATGACTGAACCCGTCATATAGCGACCCGCATCCGACGCGAGCAGCAGAACGGCTCCAACAAGGTCGTCACTCTGCCCAAACCGGCGTTGCGGTATTCGTTTGATCAGGGCTTCTGTGAAACCAGCATCTTCGAAATCCTTGTGCATGTCCGTCTGGATATTGCCTGGACACACCACATTCACGCGCACCTGGTTTCTGGCCAGTTCATAGGCCATGATTTTTGAAAGATGCACCAGGCCGGCCTTGCTGGCCCCGTAGCACGAGAGGTAGCCGCCCGGCCTGACCCCGGCCGTTGAAGCGATATTCACGATTGACCCGCCACCTTGCTTGACCATTTCTGCAGCAGCCCGCTGCGCCATGAAGAAAGCGCCGCGCAGGTTGACGCCCATGACGGAATCAAAGTCGTCAGGGGTGTGTTCGAGAAATGGTTTGAGCAAGGCGACGCCGGCGCAGTTGACTAGTACGTCCGGATAACGCCCGAAATGCTCGTGGATGGCGGAATATGCTTGTTCAATAGACGTTAGGTCTGCCACGTCAAGCGCCACGCCTAGTGCCGCTGCACCAGCTGCCCGCAATCGGCTTGCTTCTTCTTCCACCAGTGCCCCGCGACGTGCACACAGGGCCACGGATGCACCCGCGCCGGCCAACGCTGCTGCCAAGTGACGCCCGATGCCGCTGGAAGCGCCAGTTACGAGTGCCAGCTTGCCTTGAAGACTGAAGTCGCGGGCTGGGTCCGGCAGGGCTGCCGGCTTGGGGGAACTGCTATTCATCTTTGTCTCCTCTTCTGTTGGCTGTTTTTTCCGGGCCAGAATCAATCCGTATTCAGTTGTTCCCTCAGGGCTTTCTTGTTGAGCTTGCCGACGCTCGTCCTGGGTAGCATGTCCACGAGATGAATTTCGTCGGGTATGGCGTACGGCGGCAGCTTGCCTTCTTCGATGCGCGTACGCAGTGCATTCCTTATCTCGGAAAACAAAGTTTCCGGATCCATGTCCGGATTCCGGGGCTTCACAAACGCGCAGGGGCGTTCACCCCATTTCTCATGCGGCTTGGCAACGACGGCGACTTCCTCAACGGCGGCGTGCTCGGCGATACATGCCTCCAGGTCCAGAGAAGAAAGCCACTCGCCCCCCGTTTTGATGATGTCCTTGGTGCGATCGACAATATGAAATGCACCGTCGTCGTCCTGTACGGCGACATCGCCTGTATGCAGGTAACCATCCCGCCAGAGCTGGGCAGTCATGTGCGGGTCGTCGAAGTAGGCATCGGTCAGCCACGCGCATCGGGCTACAAGCTCTCCGCGGCGCTGCGCGGCGGATTCCTGAGGGTGATGAATCTTCAGCTCAGTCAGCGGTATGGCATGGCCAACACGACACATTTTTTCTGGGTTCGCTTTCGCCTCAGCGGCAGTGGTCCTGGAAAAGCTGATTACCGGGCAGGTTTCCGACATTCCGTATGCAGCAAACACCTGGATGTCGGATGCCATTGCGCGTTTGGCCAGGGCGGGGGACATGGCCGAGCCGCCAATGATGACCTTCCAGCCCGGTAGTTTGGTGCCGTTTTTCTCCGCTTCCGCCAACAGCATTTGCATGATGGTCGGGACGCAGTGTGAGAACGTCACGTTCTCCGTCCGAACAAGGCGAATGATTTCAGACGGCTCATACCTGCCCGGGTAGACCTGCTTCACGCCGAGCAAAGTGGCCACATAGGGCAGGCCCCAGGCATGCACATGGAACATCGGTGTAAGGGGCATGTAGACGTCATTACGCCGGAAGGACTGGTAATCATCGGTCGTTCCAAACGCAAATCCGACGGCGAGCGTGTGCGCCACCAACTGTCTGTGGGTGTAGGTCACCCCTTTGGGCAGACCTGTGGTACCGGTGGTGTAGAAATGGGTGGCGACCGCGTCTTCATCCACGGCTGGAAAGACGAAGGAAGCATCCGCCTCTGCAAGCAGCGCTTCGTATTCTCCCGCGAACGGCAGGGCAGTCGGTGCATGACCAATCACGACTATGGGCGGAATGGAGTCAGCACCTTGGTAAACCTGTTCCAACATGGGCAGAAACTCTGCCGCGGCAATAATGAGCTCGGTTTTGCTGTGCTCCAGGGTGTACCGAATCTGCTCAAGCGACAGGCGTATGTTGACGGTCATGAGGGTGGCACCCAGCATCGGGACCGCAAAGTATGCCTCCAAGTAACGGTGGGTATCGCGTTCCATGACTGCCACCCGGGATTCCGCCTTAATGCCTTGCTGCATGAGGGCGTGGCCCAGTTGCCGCACACGAACACCGAAATCGCGATAGCTCAAGTCCATTCCGCCATCGGTAATGATTTGATTTTCCCCCGCTGATTCGATTCCGCTGGCCAAGATGGTGTCCAGTGTCAGACCGCATCGGTGTCGTGCAGAAGCGCCAGGAATTTCGGAAAAACGGCTTGTAGTCATTTGTCTCGCCCTCCAAGTCTGGGTTGCCGCAACCGCCATCTTCGATGGCGGCAGGTCAGCCTTCTTTATGTGTGAGTTCGTGCTCGCGCTGGCACAAAAAACAAGGGATAACACTGACTTACGATACGCACCAAGCGCTTGCTTGGTAAAGGATTCTATCCCTATACTTGAACCAATTCCAGTACTTGAACCATAAAAATGGCCGCAGCAAAAAAAACATCCACGGAAAAAAACGCTGACTCTTCCATAGCAGTAGAGACGACACGCACTCGAATTCTCGACGCCTCAGCCGAGCTTTTTCGCGAGAAAGGTTTCAGGGCAACAACGGTGCGGGAAATAGCGGAAGCCGTCGATCTCTATTCGGGCAGTCTTTTCCATTACTTCAAAACCAAGGAAGACATATTGATGGAAATACTGCGAACGGCGTTCGTTTCCATCTGTCAGCGGCATGAAAGTACCCTCGCGTCCGATTTATCTCCCATGGATAAACTGCGGCGCTTTATATGGCAGGAGATTGACCTCGTTTTTTTTGATGAGGAAGGTGATTACCACGCTGTGCTTTATTTTGTTTGGCGTGAGGTCACTGGAGAAAACCTGAAGGAACTGGTGGCCTTGCGCAAGCGGTATATCGCGTCATGGAAGGAAGTCATTCGGCTCTGCCACGAGGCTGGCCATTTGAAAGGCGACCAAAGCGTATGTGTGAAGATTATTGAAGGCACGCTCAGAAGCATGATGAATTGGTACAAGCCTGACGGCAAATACGACCCGGACGAAATGGCAGAGCAAATTCTCCGGGTCATTGCAGTAGACCGCTGACGTCACTCGCAAATATTTCCCTACATACAGTCTGGTAAGCAGAGACATGCAAGAAGCCGTAATCGTTTCTACCGCACGAACCCCCATCGGCAAGGCATTCCGCGGTTCGCTGAACAACGTCAAATCTCCAACGTTGATGGCTCATGCGATTGGACACGCCATGCAGAGAGCGGGCGTCGAACCGGCTGAGGTAGAGGATGTCGTGGTTGGCACCGTCCTGTCTGCTGGCACGGGCGGCGGCAATCTGGCCCGGTACGCCGCCCTTGCGGCGGGCCTGCCAGTTTCGGTCCCCGGTCAAACTGTCGACCGCCAATGCTCATCCGGTCTTATGGCAATCGCCATGGCGGCGCATCAGGTGTCCATGGAAGGAATGAAGATTGTCGTGGCCGGCGGGCAGGACAACATTTCGGCAGTTCAGAATGAATATTTTTCCTGGCTAACGCGGGAGGCGGATCCCAACGTTTCCGCAGCTGCGCAGCACGCATACATGCCCATGCTTCAAACAGCCGAGTATGTCTCGAACAAATTCGGTATCAGTCGTGAAGCGCAGGACGCCTACTCACTCGAATCGCAGATGCGAACCGCTCGCGCCCAACAGGGCGGACTTTTCGATGATGAAATCGTGCCGATCACGGTCACTCAGACGGTGCAGGATAAATTGACAGGTGCAACGCACTATCAGGAACGGCGGCTGGAGCGGGATGAAGGCAATCGACCGGATACGACTGCCGAGAACCTGGCAGCTCTGAAGCCAGTCATCGAAGGTGGCGTGGTCACTGCAGGGAATGCAAGCCAGCTGTCAGACGGTGCGTCGGCGTGCGTGGTGATGAGCGCCGAAGAAGCGCGGCGCCGCGGTCTGGGGCCACTGGGAATTTATCGGGGAATGGCTGTGGCCGGGTGCGCCCCGGAAGAGATGGGTATTGGCCCTATCTATGCCATTCCCAAGCTATTGCGCCGCCACGGGCTGGAAATCAAAGATATTGACATCTGGGAAATCAATGAGGCTTTTGCCTGCCAGGTGATTTATTGCCGCGATTATCTCGGAATCGATCCAGAACGTTGCAATGTGAATGGCGGGGCCATTTCCATCGGGCACCCATATGGCATGACGGGCGCACGGCTGGTGGGCCACGCCCTACTTGAGACCCGCCGGCGTGGGGGGCGCTACGCGGTGGTGAGCATGTGCGTTGGAGGCGGCATGGGTGCAGCCGGTTTGTTTGAGATTCCCCCTATATAAGAACGAGATACGAATAACAGGGGAATCCAGATAAAAACCAAAGGAGACATGAATGGAGTTTTTCCTCATTTCGCTCTTGAACAGCCTCAGCTACGGGCTGCTTCTCTTCATGCTGTCGTCAGGGCTGACACTGATTTTCAGCATGATGGGGGTGTTGAATTTCGCTCACGCCAGCTTCTATATGATGGGTGCCTACCTAGCCTACACCATCAGCGGAGTAGCCGGCTACTGGTTCGCCTTCTTCGTAGCGCCCTTGCTGGTGGGGGTTGCGGGCATTTTGGTCGAGCGTTATGGGTTGCGAGCCGTACACAAGTATGGGCACGTGGCAGAGCTGCTGTACACCTTTGGGCTCTCCTATCTGATGGTAGAGGCTGTACAGCTCATCTGGGGGCGCTCAGCCGTGCCCTATGGCATACCTAAAAGCCTGCAAGGCTCGCTGTTTACGCTCTACACCACGACCTTCCCGAAGTATCAGGCTTTCATGATGCTGATCGCGGTGCTAACCCTGGTTGCGCTTTACCTGGTGCTCACCCGCACCCGAATCGGGCTCATCATCCAGGCAGCACTCACACACCCGGAAATGGTGGAATCGCTGGGCCATAACGTGCCACGCGTTTTCATGCTGGTGTTTGGTGGAGGATGTGCGCTGGCGGGCCTGGCAGGTGTGATTGGCGGCAATGCATTTGTCACCGAACCCAGTATGGCGGCCACATTGGGCACCATCATTTTCGTGGTCGTTGTTGTGGGCGGTATGGGCTCATTGATGGGGGCGCTCCTGGCCTCCTTGCTGATTGGCATTGTCCAGACATTCGCCGTTGCCATCGACGCCTCCTTGCTCGACGCCCTATCTGTGGTGGGGATGAACGTTGGTCCCGACGTTTTCGGGCATGCCGTACTGAGCGTCACCCTCGCCGACGTGGCGCCCATTCTTCCTTATGCGCTCCTTGTGCTGATGCTGATATTCCGTCCACGTGGCCTCTTGGGCAAACGGGAGAGCTAAACCATGACAACACATTCTTTGTCCGCTGCAAGAATCAACACACCGCATGCCGGCCGCATGCTCTTCATATGGCTCGCCTTTGCTGTTGTGTTGGTCGCCGCCCCTTTGGTATTTAGTTCCTCCCTGGCTCTGTCGCATCTTACGCAGATGGGTACGGCCATCGTGCTGGCACTGTCCTACAACGTATTGCTCGGTCAGTCTGGCATGCTTTCTTTCGGGCATGCCGCCTATTCCGGTCTCGGTGCCTTCATGTCGATTCACGCCATGAATTTTGCTGGAGACGGGCTCCTATGGCTGCCCTTGCCGCTGGTACCGGTGGTGGGCGCACTCACTGGTCTGGCATTCGCCGCCCTGGTCGGTTATGTGATCACACGTACGTCGGGCGTGACCTTTGCCATGATCACCCTGGGTATCGGCCAAATGGTCTATGCCAGTTCTCTGATGTTTCCTGCTTTCTTTGGCGGGGAAGGGGGGGTCTCTACCGACCGTGTCTATGGTGAGGGGTTGCTCGGCTGGAATTTCGGGCCGCAGATTCAGGTCTACTACTTGGTCGCTGCCTGGATGTTCCTCTGTGTGGTGGGTTTGTACTACCTCACTCGGACGCCCCTGGGCAGACTGTTGAACGGTGTACGCGATAACCCGGAACGGGTAGCCTTCATTGGCTTTAACCCCCACCTTTTACGATACATGGCCTTGATGGTGGCGGGACTCTTCGCGGGGGTGGGCGGTTCGCTGATGGCCATCAACTTCGAGATCGCCACGGCTGAAGTGCTCGGCCTGCACGAATCCAGCATGGTGCTGCTATTCACCTTCATTGGTGGCACCAGCAGTTTCATTGGGCCGATGGTTGGGGCCGTGGTCGGCATTCTTCTGACCAAATACCTTCCGGACTATACCGCTGCCTGGCAGATGTACCTGGGTCTGGTATTCATGCTGGTTGTCGTGTACGCACCCGGTGGGTTGACCAGCCTGTTCAAGCCCACGCAGGAGGTGCTGCGGCAAACGGTCACCCAGAAACAGTACTGGCCAGCAATTCGTCTGTTGATCAGTGGCCTGGCCCTGCTGATCGGAACCGTTCTTGTCATCGAACTGATGTACCACCGCGCAAGCGGCTCCGATACGCCGCTTCAGCTGGCAGGTATGTCCCTTGATCAGCACAGTGTGCTTACCTGGGTGGTGTCCATCGCCATTCTGCTGGCAGGCATCCTGACAATCAAGCGCGCAGGCCGCGCGCTGCTGGCATGCCTTGTGGAAGATGAAGAGCAAACTGGGAGCGCGGCATGACTGACTTCATTCTCAAACTGAAAGACGTGCACAAGCAGTTTGGACGCACGGAAATCATCCGTGGTGCGGACCTTTCGGTGAGAAGGGGAGAGCGGCTGGCGGTCATCGGGCCAAACGGCGCCGGGAAATCAACGCTATTCCACCTTATCTCCGGGCGCATCCCAGTCACTTCGGGCGAGATCTGGTTCGATGGCAAGCGCATTGATAAAGAGAATGCGCAGACCATCTATCGCCGTGGCTTGAGCCGCAGTTTTCAGATCACGAACTTGTTCCAGCGACAAACGGTCTATGAAAACCTGCTGTCCGCTGCCATGTGGTCACTTGGGTATCGCTACACATTCTGGAAGCGAATCAGCCAATTGCAGCCCTTGCACGAACGTGCACAAGAAATATTAGAGTTGGTCGGTCTGCAGTCGCGGCGCGATACGGTGGTGAGTCTGTTGAGCTACGCCGAGCAACGGGCGCTGGAAATTGGTATCGCCGTCATTGGTGGCAGTCACACCATTCTTCTGGACGAACCCACTGCGGGCATGAGCCGGGGCGAAAGCGACGCGGCCATCGACCTCATCAAGAAGGTCACCGTGGGCAAGACACTCATGATGGTGGAACACGATATGGGGGTGGTGTTCGGTTTGGCTGACCGGGTTGCGGTGGTGGTGTACGGCCAAGTCATTGCGTGTGACACCCCAGAGAATATTCGGGCCAACGCCAAGGTGCAGGAAGCCTATTTGGGCGTTGCCAAGAAAGAGGAAGAAGGGGTGAACAATGCCGTTGCTTGATGTCAAAGACCTACATGCCTATTACGGCAAGAGCCACGTATTGCAAGGCGTGAATCTGAGAATCGAACAAGGCGAAATCGTGAGTCTGCTGGGGCGTAACGGGGTAGGGCGCTCCACGACCGTGAAGGCAATCATGGGTCTGGTGAATTCGACCGGCTCCATTCAGTTTGAGGGGCAGGCAATTGGTGGGCTCAGGACCTATGAGATTGCCAACAGAGGTCTGGCTTACGTGCCGGAGAACCGCGATGTGTTCCCAGCGCTCACCGTCGAGCAAAACCTCATCTTGGGCGAGCAGCGCGGAAAGCAGTCTCAATGGACTGTTGACGATATGTATGAACTGTTCCCCCGCCTGAAGGAGCGCCGCCACACGCCTGCGGGGGTGATGTCCGGTGGAGAGCAGCAAATGCTCACCTTATGTCGATCGCTCATGGGCAATCCCAAACTCATCATGATCGACGAACCAACAGAAGGGCTTGCGCCGCGTATCGTCGAACAGGTTGCCCAGTATCTGGACACTTTGCGCCAGCGCGGCGTGGCGGTGTTGCTGGTGGAGCAGAAGCTGGCCATCGCACTTGATATTTCCCAACGGCTGTATGTCATGGGCCGCGGAACCATTGTTTTTGAGGGTACTCCCGACGACTTGCGCAGCAATCACCAAGTGCGCAAGGACTGGCTGGAGGTTTGATCACAGTGAGTGAACTACAGGAGACAACATGAAACAAAGCATGCGATTCAAATTGGGCACACTTGCCCTATCCCTGGGCCTGCTTGGTGGCACCGTTGCACATGCAGAAACGGTCAAGATTGCGCTCATCGACCCTCTGTCCGGTTCCTTCGCCGCCTTGGGCGAAAACCAGCTCAAAACTTGGCAATATGTAGGAGACATTGCCAATAAGGAAGGCTGGGCCGGCAAATACAAGTTCGAGTTCGTTGGATTCGACAACAAGGCTGCAGTTCAGGACAGCCTCAGCCAGCTCAAGCGCGCCATTGACCAAGGTTACCGCTATGTTGCGCAGGCCAATGGCTCGGGCGCTGCCTTCGCGTTGGTCGATGCCATCAACAAGCACAATTCGCGTAACCCGGGCAAAGAGGTGGTCTACATCAACCACGGGGCCATTGACCCCGGCCTGACCAACGAGGAATGCAGCTTCTGGCAATTCAGCGTGGACTCCAACGTGAACATGAAGATGCAGGCGCTGGTCAATCACTTGGCTACCAATCAAGACGTGAAGAAGGTCTATATCATTGGTCAGAATTACGCCTTTGGTCGCGCAGTGAGCAAGGCTGCCAAGGAGATGCTGGCCGAGAAGCGCCCCGATGTAGAGATCGTCGGCGATGACCTTCACCCCATTGGCGAAGTAAAGGATTTCTCACCCTATGTGGCAAAGATCATTGCTTCGGGAGCGGATACGGTCATTACCGGCAACTGGGGGTCCGACCTGGCATTGCTCATCCGCTCGGCGCGTGCATCCGGGCTGAACGCCAACTTTTATACCTACTATGCCGTGCTCAAGGGCTCGCCGACTGCCATGGGCGAAAGTGGTCTGGAACGCGTCAAATATGTAGGTGTATGGAACGTCAATAATGAAGGCTACAAGGGCCGGGAACTGGTCGAGGGCTTCAAGGAAAAATACAACGATGACTTGACCTGGCTGCAGGCCTACTCCGCAGTGGCATTGCTTTCCAAGGCCATGAAGGAAACGGGCTCTGCCGAGCCGATCGATGTGGCGTTTGCTCTGGAAGATCTGGAGGTCGACAGCCTCAATGGTCGCATCAAGATGCGGGCAACGGATCACCAGCTGCAGCAGCCGCTGTATGTGGCGACTTGGTCCAAGACGAACGACAGCAATGTGCAGTTGGAGCAAGAAGGAACTGGCTTCGGCTGGCGCACGGAGGCAGTAATTCCCGCTGAAGAAGCTGAACTGCCCACCACGTGCAAGATGAAGCGTCCGGCCAAGCCCTGAACGTTTCCCCTGAACGCGAGCGCACCTCTTTCGGGAGGTGCGCAGTCTTCTATTTGAGCAAGCATGCTGGGGCCTTGGTGCCCCAGTTTGTTTTTGCACTCTTTCCAGCGACACAAAATGACGTCGACGAGCGCACGCATTCGCCCCTGGGAGACGTTCTCCCCTGATCCTGCTTTCGGATCCAATCCCTTTCAGGCTAGGTATACCGATACCTTGAGTGTCTTTCACCATGCCCTGCAGAGGGCAAGCACTCTAGCCGCGATTCATTACTTCGACCAGACAATCAGCTATGCGGAGTTGAATCGGCTATCCACGCGTTTTGCGCTGGCGTTGCGGCATCTGGGTGTTGAACCAGGTGATCGGGTCGCCCTGTACATGCAGAATATTCCTCAGTTCATTATCTGTGCTTTGGGGATATGGAAGGCGGGAGCGATCGGAGTCACCATTAACCCCATGAACCGCGCGCGCGAGCTGCACTTGCTACTCGATGACAGTGGCGCCAGCGTTTTGATCTTGCAGAAAGGGCTCTACCAGGAGGTCGCCCAGGAGGTACTGGCAGACTTTCCGGCCGTGGTGCCCATAGTGACCAGCGCGCGTGAATTTCAAAGCCGCAACGATGAAAGAGTCATCACTGCGGAGGACGACGTTGACTGCACTGGCGTGCAGAATCTGGCTGACATGCTTGGTGCTGTGCCGGACGAAGCGCTTGTTCAAACGCTTCTAACCAAGGCGCAAGCAAATACCCCCGCGATGCTGGTCTATACATCTGGCACCACCGGTCAACCCAAGGGCGCGATCGTTACGCATTCGAACCTCGCCGTGGACGCTGAGCTGTTCCGGGAATGGATGGCGTTGGAAGACGGCGCGGCGCTCGTCGGTCTCGCACCTCTATTCCACATTACCGGGCTGGTGGCCAACATTGTTCTGGCGTTTGCCTGCTGCGCGCCCGTCATACTGAGCAAGCGCTTTCATCCGGTCGTTCTGGCGGAAACGGCGCAAGAATACGGGGGAACCTTCATTATCGGGGCAATTACCGCCTTCATCGCCATGATGAACAGCGGAGAAGTGAAGCGAGATCACTTTGAAAGTATATCCAAAATATATACTGGTGGAGCCCCGGTGCCGCTGTCGGTCACGCGACAGTTCGAGCAGAAATTCGGACATCCCATACGCAGCACCTACGGCTTGACGGAAAGTACTGCACTCGCGCTTTCCGTACCGCGAACCATGACCACGCCGGTAGACGAACACGGTTCACTCGCGGTGGGTGTGCCGGTCTATAACACGGATGCCTTTATCGCTGACGACAACGGGGAACCACTTGCTGCAGGGCAGGTCGGCGAGATCATGCTGAAAGGTCCGCAGATCGTAGCCGGCTACTGGAATAAGCCAGAGGCCAGTGACGATGCCTTCAAAAATGGCTATTTGCGGACCGGGGATGTCGGCTACATGAATGAAGAAGGTTGGTTCTTCATCGTTGACCGGAAGAAGGACATGATCAATGCTTCCGGCTACAAAGTCTGGCCAAGGGAAGTGGAAGAGGTCCTGTACGGCCATCCCGCTGTTAGGGAGGCGGCCGTAGTAGGCGTGCCAGACCAATATCGGGGAGAAACCGTGAAGGCTGTCGTCAGCCTGAAGTCGGGTCAGGAACTAAGCGAAGAAGAACTGATTGAGTTCTGCAAGAAGCGCTTGGCGGCCTATAAGTATCCGCGCATCGTGCAGATTATGGATGAACTGCCAAAAACAGCTACAGGGAAAATACTGCGCAGGGCATTGCGCTGACACTTCGGCGAGCCTACGCACCACCAAAAGCACAAAGGGCCAGTTCATTTCTGAACTGACCCTTTGAGGAATATGGCGCGGCTGGCAGGATTCGAACCCACGACCCCTTGGTTCGTAGCCAAGTACTCTATCCAACTGAGCTACAGCCGCTGAAGAAGTAAATATAGCACGATTTTTTTCGGGTGTGCAAGTCCTTTTCCACTTTTTTCTACAAATGATGAAAAAAAACTTTGGTCATTTCCGCGGGGAGCTACCAGCTTTGACAGCAGGGGCGCGGGAAACCCATTTGGAATCAGCGACATAGTAGCGCAAGGGCCGTTCCACCCATTCTCCCGCGTAATGCACTCCGATTCGTGGGGATCGGAGGATTGCGTCAATGCTATGGCCGTCATCGGCCAGAAATAGAGCGCTTGTGGCACAACATAAGTCGCTCCCATAGAAACGTTTGTCTATTCCCATGGCCTTGGCGAGCCTTCCCGGGCCGCTCGTATTGAGCTGCAAGCCTTGCATGGGTTCCAAAGCGCGCAGCAGCACAGCGGAGCCGCTGCCTTGGGGGCCGGTCACGACGTTCATGCAATGATGCATGCCGTAGATCAGGTAAACATACGCATGGCCGGCTTCACCGAACATCACACTGGTGCGCTTGGTAAGCCCTTTGGATGAATGTGCTGCCAGATCCTCCCGGCCCAGGTACGCTTCCACTTCCACGATACGGCCGATGCGCAGGCCCAGCTCGGTCTGGTGCACCAACAGCTTGCCGAGAAGATCGGGTGCGACTTCGGTCGCAGGACGCTGATAAAAACTGCGCGGAAGACGGGTCATCATGCAGGTTTGCTATCTCCTGGGGACTTGAGGGAATGGGCCGAGGCCCCGACGAGGCCAGGGTAGGGGCTGGTAATGACATACACCGGAATTGCGGCCAGGTAGTCGCCGAAGCGGCCCTTGTCATGGAAACGGGCGTGAAACGGGGAACGCTCGAAATAATCACCTAATTTGGGAATGATGCCGCCACCGAGATAGATGCCCCCTCTTGCGCCGAGGATAAGCGCGAGATTGGCGGCTGCGGTACCGAGTATGGCGCAAAAAATATCCAGGGTACGCATGCTGTGAGGGCACGAGGCTTCTAGGGCGCGCCCGGTAATCTCGGGCGGGGTGAGGGTCTCGCGCTCCAGCCCCGCGCGCCGAGTCAGACATTGATGGATGAACTGCAGCCCCGCACCAGAGAGAAACCGTTCGGTCGATACATGACCGTAGACTTTACGTGCTTCTTCCCACAGCCATGTTTCTGTTTCATCACAGGGCGAAAAACTGGTGTGGCCGCCTTCACCTTCCAGCGCTATCCATTTGCCGTCCCCAGCGGGAATGAGGCCCGACACGCCCAGACCCGTTCCCGGCCCCAGCAGGCCGATGGCTGCGCCGCCAACCGCCTGCCCCATGCCAATCAACTTCAGTTCGGCGGCTGGCAAGTGCGGCAGTGACAGTGCAAGTACGGAGAAGTCGTTCAAGAGGACCAGGCGTTCCAGGCCCAGAGACTGCCGGGTCTCTGCTATGGAAAAGGACCAGTTCGCGTTCGTCATGGTGATTCGGTCACCGGTGACAGGGTTAGCGATACCGATTACGGCACTATGGACTTTCGGCATGCCCTCCTGCGACAGGAACTCGCGCAAGGGCGCTTCGAGGCCATCGTAATCAGCGGTATGCTTCACCCAAACGTGGCTGATATCCCCGACGGTGCGAGATAGTGCGAAGCGAATATGCGTGCCGCCAATGTCGCCAACGACTCTGACAGGCTGTTCAAGGGTGCCAATGGACATCTAGCGGAACTCCCGTATCTGCCGCCAGAAGGCTGATGGGCAGCGCGACTGTGGCTGCTTGGTTTGCCTTCTGCCATATTTTTCTCTTGTTCTCCCCAGCAATATAGAGTGCCAACTGACGGCACGCACGCAATGCGGCCAAGCTGAGGGAAATACGCTCATGCGGCGCTTCCGGCGGGGTGACATGCAAATAGCAGGCCGCGTGCGGGTCCACAGCTGCGGAAAACTGGGTGGCGTTTGGGAAGATTGACGCCATGTGGCCGTCCTCCCCCATGCCGAGGATGGCCAAGTCTATCGCCTCGGCCTCAGCATTTGCCGCGTCCACGGCGTCTTCCACATTGGCACCTTCAATATAGAGGCCCCGAAAATTGGCCGCTTCAGCTGGGCCTTGCAACAAATGGCGGCGCACGAGCGCTTCGTTGCTGTCGGGATGGTTTACAGGCACATATCGTTCATCGACCAGGCGAACCCGAATTTGATTCCATGGAAGATCAATCTGTGCGAGTCGTTCGAAAAGTGGGATGGGCGTACGCCCGCCCGACACGGCAAGCGTGAAGATATCGGCCTCAGCAAGCCGCGCTTTGACCTGTTTAGCAATGCTTTCAGTCAGGGTGGTGATGCAACTGACTTGATTCGCATACTCGTGCCACATGGTGAACTCCCCGTGAAGTTCTGCCCGAGTTCGGAGTGTTGGGGCAGTAACCCCTTAGCGGGGCCAGTTGCCTCGGGCGGCGGCAATGGCCAGTAACACCCAGCCTATCATGAAGCTTACTCCGCCCACGGGAGTAACGGCCCCGAAGCTGCGTACACCACTCAATACCAGGGCATAGAGACTGCCACTGAAAATAAGAATACCCACCAACAGAAACCATGATGCGGCGGAGGCCAGTGCTGAATGCAGGCGCGGTAACAGAGCTGCAATGCCAAGCAGGCCCAGGGCATGGACCATCTGATATAGAACAGCGGTCTGCCAGACGGCGAGCATTTCAGGCGTCACGTGGGCGCGCAAACCGTGGGCACCGAATGCCCCCGTACCGACAGCAACCATGAGCAGCACTGAAGCGGTGATAACAATGGAGCGAGCGTTCAAACGGACTTTCCTTAAGCGGAACTTTGTTCAGGTAGTATCATTCTGACACCTTGTGTGCGTCCGCTGCCAGTAGGGTTTCGCGCACACACATCAGCAGCAGGCTGAGCGGCCCCGCAAAACACCGAGGCATGCCATGGGATGGACCACACACGAAGTCACCAACCAGGTTCCGGACCTGGTTGACTACAACGTTTATGCAGCCGATACGGTACTGCAGGAGGGCGTTGTGCGTGAAGGGGCCGGCAGTGCTGTGCCCGATCT
>JAJUJD010000041.1 GCA_029267315.1 Alcaligenaceae bacterium | reverse complement strand
CCTGGAATGCCTTGCTCAATTGCTCCGTGGTGTCCTTTGGCATGCCCGCCGGCCCGAAAATAGCGTTCCATGTCCACGTTTCGTAACCCGGCACACCGGATTCCGCCACGGTAGGCAGGTCAGGGAAGGACGCGACGCGTTCCGGAGTTGTCACCGCCAGGGCCCGGGCCGTTCCCGCACGAATATGCGAGGCGGCGCCAGACAGAACATCGAACAGGATGGGAATATGGCCCGCTACCAAATCGGCCATGGCGGGGCCGCCTCCCTTGTAGGGTGCGTGAACCATTTCCACTCCAGTCATGGCTTTCAACAGCTCGCCCGACAAATGCGGCGGTGTGGCGACCCCAGAAGTGCCGTAGCTGTACTTGCCCGGGTTCTTCTTGAGAAGATCCAGCAGTTGCTGGATATTTTTCACCTCCACCGAGGGATGAACCAGCACCACATTGGGTACGGTGGCAATCAAGGAAACCGGTGTGAAGTCCTTCTTGGCGTCGTAAGACAGATTGCTCATCGACAAGGGGTTGATCACATGCGTGGCAATGGTCGCCATCAGCAGCGTCGTGCCGTCCGGCGCTGCACGGGCCACGCGGGATGCTCCGATGGTCCCACCCGCGCCTCCAGCGTTTTCCACCACCACAGTCATGCCGGTGCGCTCACCAAGCCGCTGCGCAATCAGGCGGGACACCACGTCGGTAGCTCCGCCTGCTGCAAAGGGGACGACGATGGTGACCGGCCCTTTGGGCAGCGCAGACGCGGGAGCCTGTGCGAAAGAAACGGGAATCATCACACTGCAGAAAGCTGCCGCGGCGGTTTGCACGAAGCGGCGACGCGAATGGGTGCTGCGTTTAAGGATGCTCATGTGTCTCCCCCTTGTTTGTTATGAAAATGAGCGGGTCAGAAAGGATGGAAGCCCAATGCCTCCCGGAAACGGTTCTTGATGTAGGGGCCGTCACGCGGCGGCAACATACGCGGCGGTTCATCGTTCTGAATTCGCACTTGCACGAATGTCGTCTGCTTGCGCTGGGTAATATCGCGAACGACGTCTTCGCATGCGCTCATCTCTTCCACACGATAAGCGTGCGCGATGCCGAAACCCTGTGCAACTGTCACCAAGTCGGTTCCCAGGCTGGAATGGCTGCGCTGCATGCCGGTTTCGCCATAATGGCCGTTATCCAGCACCACGATGGTCAAGTTGTCGGGCTTTTTCACGCCAATGGTGCCCAGGCTGCCTATGCCCATGAGCTGTTCGCCGTCCCCCGTCAGCACCACCACCGACTTTTCCGGTTGCGCCAGCGCCAGGCCAAGGCCAAGCGGTGCCGCCCCTCCCATGGCTCCCCACAAGTAGTAGTTGCCGGCGCGGTCTCCCGAGGCGAAAAGATCGTAAGACGGCGAGCCCAGACCGCTGACGACCAGTGCATCCGGTACGGCCTGCATGAGTGCGGCCACAAAATCCCGGCGATTGACTGCGGAATTCGGATTTGAGTTTGAAGCCTGAGACGACATCACTTGCGCTCCCATTTCTTGCGACCAATCAGATTCTGACCCAGCAACACCGCAACCTTTTCGCCAGCCTCGAAGGCGGCATCCAGCCCGGCGCCCAGCACTTCCTCGACCTCTTCGGGGCGTGACACTCGCAATACTCGAATGCCCATAAGCTCCAAGGCGGCCTGAGTGGCTTTGCCCATCGGCCCTTGCCAGGGATTGAATTCGGCGTATTCGCCGCGCATGGTGACGACCGTCAGAAACGGGAAATCGCCCGCCTGCAACAGCGAGAACATATTCACGCAGTTGCCAACGCCGCTGCTTTGCATCAGCAGGACCGAGCGCTGTCCGCCCAGCCATGCCCCGCAGCAAAGGGCAACACCTTCTTCTTCGGTGGTAAGGACGACGTCCTGAATGTCAGGATCGGCAATGGCGCTGCGAATTACTTGGGAGTGGCCTGCATCCGGCACGTAGGCGACCTGCCTCACACCGCCTTTCTTGAGCACGTTGAATACGGCGTGCTGCCATTCGGGTGCTGTAGTCATGGGATTCATACGAGAGTGAGAGTTAAACGTGCCACCATCATAGAAAATGATTTATGAAGCCGTACAATAATAAATTGTGATACCACAATTACGAACGCTGATGCCATGGACTTCAAACAGCTGCGTACCTTTCTAACCGTTGCAGACGTCGGCAACATGACCCGTGCTGCAGAGATTCTTAACCTCGTTCAACCGGCCGTCTCCCGCCATATCAAGTTGCTGGAAGAGGACGTGGGCACAGAACTGTTTGAGCGGCACCGCCATGGCATGGTCCTGACGGATGCCGGGAAGTCGCTTCTAGGATACGCGCGCCGAGTGCTATTGGAACTGGACCGTGCACGCGCGGAAATCTCCGGCACCGCAGCGGGCAATGTCACGGGGCTGGTCTCTTTGGGGCTGCTTCCCAGCACGGTGGATCTGCTTTCCGGCCCGCTCGTCCACGCAATTGCCCAGGCTTACCCGGGAATTCAAGTTCGTATTACGGTGGGGTATGCCGGCACCTTGCTGCAATGGCTGCAAACGGGTGAAGTAGACGCCGCCCTGCTATACGGCGCGGAGCGCAGTGCGCAGGTTCAGCACACCCCGCTGGTGCAGGAGGCGCTATGGGTGATTGGGCCGCCGGAAAGCGAACTATCACCCAAGCGCCCAGTGCACCTGCGCGATTTCGCAGGCAAAGCGTTTGTGCTGCCCAGTGCCCCCCACGGCATTCGCACCCTGGTAGAGCAGGCAACGGCCGGAATGGATATCCGCTTGCGTATCTCCGCAGAAACCAATGCATTGAGCGTCCAGCGTAGCCTGGTTCTGGGTGGGCATGGGCTTACGATACTGCCGCCCATAGCCGTAGCCGACGACCTGCGCACCGGAAAGCTGGTGGGCGCGCCCGTGGCGGCCCCAGGTATCAGTCGCAGCATCGTACTTGCGCTGCCTGCTCATCGGCCGACGCCGCGGCATGTTCAGTGTGCCGTGGATTCGCTGATTCAAGAGGCGCGGCAGGCGATTGAAGCAGGTAATTGGCCTGAAGGCCGCTGGGTGTATGGGCAACAAGCGCCTTGATCCCGCGTTTTACTGCTCGTTCTGATTTCACGGCCGCAGAGCCTCAAGCACTGCCAGAAGCTCCGGCTCCAAGGGTTGGGGCCGCCGGTCTTCCCTGCCTACATAAACGTGAATGAAATGCCCGGCAGCGCTGGTATGCGCTTCGCCCAGCTTGAAGATGCCAACTTCATAGCGCACGCTTGAGCGGCCAATGTGCGCCACCCTTAATCCTGCTTCCAGCGCGTCGGGAAAAGCCAGTGAGGCGAAATACTGGCAACCGGTTTCCACCACCAGGCCTATGGTTTCCCCCTTTTCGAAATCCAGCACACCGTGCTGAATCAGGTAATGATTCACTGCGGTATCGAAGTAGGAGTAGTAGGTGACATTGTTGATATGGCCATAGACATCGTTATCCATCCAGCGCGTCTGGATGGGAAGAAATACCTTGTAGTCGTTCCTGTGTTGGGGCTGGGGTCGGCTCATGGTCTCGCAATGTGATGAATGTACGGATGAGGGGGGACATATCGCCTAGGTATAAACACATGGTTGACCCTTGCGTTGCATGTCCCTATATTCGCCTCATTCAACATTATGTAAGGAATTGACATGCGCCGCACGCTACTCGCCACTGCCATGGCAGCTGCTTTGTTCCTGCCGCTGTCGTCCCATGCCAAGCCATTCCACTGGGCAAGTCAAGGCGATATCCTCACACTCGACCCGCACGCCCAGAACGAAGGCCTCACTATCGCGGCCTCCAGCTATGTTTACGAACCACTGGTCCAGTACAACCAGGAATTCGAACTGGTTCCGGCACTGGCCACTGCATGGGAACAGGCTTCCCCCACGGTATGGCGATTCACCCTGCGCGAAAACGTCAAATTCCACGACGGCACACCTTTCGAAGCTGACGACGTCGTATTTTCGGTAAAGCGCGCCATGGCGCCGACTTCCCACTTCAAAGCCTACGTGAACGGTATCAAAGACGTTCGTGAAACCGGCCCCAATACAGTGGAAATTGAAACGGCCGGCCCCAACCCCGTGCTGCTGCGACAGCTCACCAACGTCTTCATCATGAACCGCGATTGGGCAGAAAAGAACAATGCTACCCAGCCGCAGGATTTCTCCAAAAAAGAAGAAACCTTCTCGGCTCGCAACACCAACGGTACCGGGCCTTATAAGCTGGTATCACGCGAAGTCGACGTACGCACCGTATTCGAAGAAAACCCCGATTGGTGGGGTGCGACCAACAAGAAGGGTAACGTCACCAAGGTCACTTACACCCCGATCAAGCAGAGCGCAACGCGTACAGCCGCATTGCTCTCGGGTGAAATCGACTTTGTCCTCGACCCTGCAGCTCAAGATCTCGACCGTCTGCGGCAGCAAGCAAAAGTGGTTGAAGGCAATGAATACCGCACCATTTACATCGGCCTTGATCAAAAAAGCCCTGAGCTGAAGTATTCCTCCGTCAAGGGCAAGAATCCCTTTGCCGATGTCCGGGTACGTGAAGCGCTGTACCGTGCCATCGATGTTGAAGCCTTGAAAAAGGCCGTCATGCGTGGCCTCTCAGCCCCCACCGGCACCATGATTGCGCCGCAGGTCAATGGTTGGTCGGAAGAACTGGTGAAACGCGTTCCCTACGACCCTGAAAAATCGAAGCAGCTGTTGAAGGAAGCCGGCTACGAGAACAATCTCGACTTCACGCTAGATTGTCCGAACAACCGCTACATCAACGATGAAGCCATCTGCCAAGCCATCGTCGCCATGTGGGCCCGGGTGGGCGTGAAAGCCCAGCTCAACGCCATGCCGCGCGCCACCTACTTCCCCAAGGTGCAGAGCTTCGACACCAGCGCCTACCTGTTCGGCTGGGGCGTTCCTACATTCGATGCGCTCTACACCCTGCAAAGCCTGATTCGCAGCAAGGGCGAAGGGGCTGACGGCTCCTTCAACTACGGCGGTTATTCCAATCCTGAAGTCGATAAGCTCATCGACCAAGTCAAGACCGAAACCGACGACGCTAAGCGGACTGAAGCCATCCAGAAGGCTCTGAGCATTCACGCTCAGGAATTTGGTCATATCCCACTGCATGATCAAGTCATTCCGTGGGCCATGCGCAAGAACGTGAACGTTGTGCATCGCGCCGATAACCGGTTAACGATGGAATGGGTCACCGTCGAATAAGCCGACGCTGATTCCTTATGGTGTTCTTCATTCTGCGCCGGCTGCTACAGGCAGTCGGCGTCATGTTATCCGTCGCTCTGATTTCCTTCATCCTGTTCCAGTATGTGGGTGACCCCGTCACCATCATGCTGGGGCAGGACGCCACAGAACAGGACCGCATCGAGCTGCGTCAGCAACTCGGGCTGGACCAGCCTGCGCCCATACAGTTTGCCCGATTCGTGGGCAATGCCCTACAGGGGGATTTCGGGCTGTCATTGCGCCAGGGTCAGAAGGTTTCCACCCTGCTAGCCGAACGCTTTCCGGCGACAATGGAGTTGTCTGTAGCCGCTGCGGGTTTGGCACTGATTGTCGGCCTGCCCCTCGGGGTCTATACCGCACTGAACCGCCACTCGCGGCTGTCACAGTTGGTGCTCACCCTGTCACTGGTCGGCGTGTCGCTTCCGACCTTCCTGATCGGCATATTGCTCATACTGGTGTTCGCCGTCATGCTGGGCTGGCTGCCCAGTTACGGGCGAGGGGAAACCGTCCAGCTGGGCTGGTGGAGTACCGGGCTGCTCACTGCAGATGGCTGGGAACATCTCATTCTTCCCGCCATCACGCTGTCGCTGTTCCAGCTCACTCTCATCCTGCGCCTGGTCCGGTCTGAAATGCTGGAAGTCCTGCGCCAGGACTACATCAAGTTCGCCCGGGCCCGCGGCCTGACGCGCAGGGCTATTCATTTCGGCCATGCCTTGAAAAACACGCTGGTGCCGGTCATCACCATCACCGGCTTGCAGTTGGGTGGCATCATCGCCTTTGCCATCGTCACAGAAACCGTGTTCCAGTGGCCGGGGATGGGACTGCTTTTTATTCAGGCCGTGCAGTTTGCCGACATCCCGGTCATGGCCGCTTACCTGTGCCTGATCGCACTGATATTTGTGGTGATCAACCTGGTGGTAGACATGCTGTATTTCGTTGTCGACCCTCGCCTGCGGGTCGCGCGTACGGGAGCTCACTGAAATGAAACGCAGGCTATACCAGTTGTGGGACAGCGACCTCGCCTACGCTTGGCGCAACTCCAATATCGCCGTGCTGGCGAGCGTCATGTTGCTCCTCTTGCTGGTCGGTTCCGTAGGAGCCGATTGGGTGGCCCCCCATAACCCGTTTGACTTGGCCTCCATCAACCTTATCGACGCCCTCACCCCGCCCATCTGGATGGAAGGGGGCAACCCGCTATATCTGCTCGGTACAGACAGTCAGGGGCGCGACCTCTATTCCTCGCTGCTTTATGGCATGCGCGTATCCCTTTTCATCGGCGTTTCATCCGTGATTCTGGCCATGGCGATGGGGGTCGTCCTTGGGCTGGTATCGGGGTACGTTGGTGGCAGGGTTGATGCCTTCATCATGCGTGTAGCGGATGTCCAGCTCTCATTTCCTGCCATTCTGATTGCGTTGCTCATTGACGGCGTCGTGCGTGCCGCTGTCCCCGCACATCTTCTTGAAAACATCGCTTTCCCGGTTCTGATTGGCGCCATCGCCCTGGCTGGCTGGCCTCAATATGCGCGCACGGTTCGAGGTTCCACTCTGGTCGAAAAGAACCGGGAATATGTGCAGGCTGCACGCGTCACAGGAGTGTCGTCCTCGGCCATTCTGTTCCAGCATGTGCTGCCCAATGTGCTGGGGCCCGTGCTGGTGCTGGCCACCGTTCATCTCGCCACAGCGATCATCACCGAAGCCACTCTCTCCTTCCTGGGGGTGGGTGTACCGCCTACTTCACCCTCGCTTGGTACCCTCATCCGTGTCGGCAACGATTTTCTTTTCTCCGGCGAGTGGTGGATCACCATCTTCCCCGGCCTAGCCCTCGTCTTGCTTGTCCTTTCAGTCAACCTGCTTGGGGACTGGCTGCGAGACGCCCTGAACCCCCGACTCAACTGATATGGCCGATTCACCGCCTCTTCTGGAAGTCCGCAACCTGCGCGTCGAGTTCCACACCCGCCGTGGCATTCTGACTGCGCTGGATGATGTCTCATTTCACATCGACAGAGGCGAGGTGCTCGGCGTTGTGGGCGAATCAGGCGCGGGCAAATCGCTCACCGGCTCTGCCATCATCGGCCTGCTCGAACCGCCCGGCCGAATCGCAAGCGGGCAAATCCTATTGAACGGCCGGCGCATCGATACTCTTAACGAAGAGGCCTCCCGGAGGATCCGGGGCAAGGAAATTGGCGCCATTTTCCAGGACCCGCTGACATCCTTGAACCCGCTCTACACAGTAGGGCAGCAACTCGTCGAAACCATACTCACCCATTTGCCGCTCACGCCGGCGCAAGCGCGCAAGCGAGCCGTGGAACTGCTTGAAGCCACCGGCATCCCCGCAGCCGCGCAACGCATCGACCACTACCCTCACCAGTTCTCCGGGGGAATGCGACAACGCGTGGTGATTGCGCTGGCCCTGGCGGCCGAGCCGCGGCTGATCGTGGCAGATGAACCCACGACCGCCCTGGATGTCTCCATCCAGGCGCAGATCATCGATTTGTTGAAGACAATTTGCCGAGATCGCGGTGCGGCAGTCATGCTCATTACTCACGACATGGGGGTGATTGCCGAAACCGCTGACCGCGTTGCTGTCATGTATGCGGGGCGCATTGCGGAAATAGGCCCGGTTTCCTCTGTCATTGGCACACCCCAACATCCATACACGCGTGGGTTGATGGACGCCATACCGTCAATTCACCGCAGCACCGAATTTCTGGCTCAGATCGATGGCAGCATGCCACGCCTAAACGCCATACCGTCGGGTTGTGCCTTCAATCCGCGCTGCCCCCAGCGCATGCCGCGTTGCCTCACTGACCGGCCCGAACTGCTGGATGCCGGCGCTAGCCGAGCTGCCTGCTGGCTGCACGATGCAGAGGTGGAGCTATGACGGAACGCCCTCTGGTGAAAGTTGAAGATGCCAGCTGCTGGTTTGATGTCTCGGGCCCTTGGCTTGAGCGCGTACTGAAACGACGCTCACGCATTCAGCTTAAGGCAGTCAACGGCGTGTCGTTCACCGTTAACAAGGGCGAAACGCTCGCCCTCGTAGGAGAATCAGGTTGCGGGAAGTCCACCGTGGCACGTTTGCTCGTGGGCCTTTACCCCCCAACCAGCGGGCAAATCGAATTCGACGGCCATCCCGTTTCGATGCTGCATAAGCGAGAAGGTCGACAGCTGCGGCAACGTCTGCAGATGATTTTTCAAGACCCCTACGCCAGTCTCAACCCCCGTTGGAGAGTGGCACGCATCATCGCCGAACCGTTGAAAGTACATGGCCAGCTGAACCGGGCGGAACGAGAGCACCGCGTAAACGAACTGCTTCAGCAGGTCGGGCTCTCGCCGTCTGATCGCGACCGATACCCGCACCAGTTCTCTGGCGGGCAAAGGCAGCGAATTTCCATTGCGCGGGCACTTGCCGCCCGCCCGGAATTCCTAGTGTGCGATGAACCCACGTCGGCCCTGGATGTATCTGTTCAGGCGCAAGTGCTGAATCTTATGAAACAGCTTCAGCGCGATCTGGGGCTGACCTATCTCTTCATATCGCACAACCTGGCGGTCGTTCACCATGTAGCTGACCGCGTCGCAGTCATGTACCTGGGGCGTATCGTGGAACTAGCCCCGCGCGACAGCATCTTCTCGCAACCGCGTCACCCGTATACCCGCATGCTGCTTTCGGCCATTCCCGACACCGCAGGCACCGGCAAGCGGCGCATTCCCGTGGCGGGCGAAGTCCCCAACCCCTTGAACCCGCCTTCGGGGTGCCCCTTCCACCCGCGCTGCCCCTACGTTCGCGATATTTGCAGGCAGACGATGCCTGCAACGGTTAAAGACGGCTCGGCTGAGGTGGCCTGCCATGGGGTGGAGCAGGGGTGGATTGTGGAAGAGCAAAATGCGGTTTACATCGGCTGTATGCCGGCCGTTTCCACATAGCCCTTCCAACGAAGTTTTTCTTGGGCTAAGAATTCGGCAATCTCCGCGGGTGGTAGTGGCGGATACTCAAGGAAACCTTGGTCGCGCAGGGCCTGACGTGCCGCATCCGTCTGACCGGCAAGCCGGAATTCCTCGTTCAGAAACTGAATGATTTCCGGCGGTGTGCCCCGCGGAGCGAACACCGCGTGCCACGTCACGATCTCGAAATCCTGGCCGAGCACTTCAGCAATGGGCGGGAGACTCTCAGCCCACGGCAGCCTTTCTTTGCTGGACACGGCAAGCGCCAACAGTTTGCCGGACTCAACCAAGGGCGCAACTGTGGACCAAGCGTCAATATGAAAAGTATTCCGCCCCGCGGCCAAGTCCGGCATGGCTCTCATATCTTTGTAAGGCACGTGCAGAACCTTGGGGACACCGGCTTTCTGCACAAAGTTTGCGCCGGCGATATGGCTGGAGGTGCCCACACCGTAAGAGCTGAAACTGCTGGTTTCTTCGTTCGCTTTCAAATACGCGACGAATTCATCGAAGGTCGCCACACCAATTTCTTTGTTAACGACCAAGACCAGCGGCAACTGAACGGTGCGCGCGACTGGCACGAGATCGTTGTCCGGGTCGAATGGCAGAGTCTTATAAACGTGGGGGTTGATGGCGAACGGCGTGGCAGTCGAATAGAGCAGGGTGGTCCCATCTGCGGGGGAATTTGCCACGTGCCGCACCCCTATGTTTCCTGCGGCACCTGGCCTGTTCTCGACATAGAACTTTCCACCGTGGCGTTGGCTGATGTCGCTCACCAGCAGGCGACCGATCAGATCGGTGCTGCCGCCTGCCCCATAGGGCACGATAACGTTAACCGGGCCTTGGGGATAGTTGAGGGCATGAGCTGACTTGCCCCATGGAATTGCCGCCGCGGCACAGGCCCCGGACAGTAGTTTCAAAACATGGCGTCTTTGTTTGTCCATAGAAACTCCGTTTGTATGTCATGCAACAGCATCGTTTACGGGCACTGCAAAAATTCAGGATTTCCGAGCATTCTTTTGATCTTTCGCGTCGAGGTACTGATACCAAGTGCCCACCGCGAACAAAAACCAGGTGTTGCCGAAATACAAAGGGTGCCTTGGGATATCGCCGTCATCGAACGCATTCACCGGTTCGTCTTTCGCCACGAGCATCTTGTTCGCGACGCTATGGCCCAAGTAACTCATCATGGCAACCCCACTCCCGTTGCATCCTACGGCGTAGTAAAGCCCGTCCACACCCCCTAAATGGGGCATGGAGTCGAAGGTCATGGCGACATTTCCGCCCCAGGAATGGCTGATCTTCACACCCTTTAATTGCGGGAAACGCTTGACCATTGCCTGATACAGCAGACGTGCGGTGGTGTCTTCACCGGTCGGTGTGAAGCGTGCGCGCCCCCCGAACACCAGACGCCTGCCGTCCGACGAAAGGCGGTAGTGGTTCACGACTCTGCGTGATTCTGAGACTGCACGATTGGTGGGCAGAATGCTGCGTGCGAGATCGGACGATAGTTCTTCCGTGGCAATCATGTGACTGGCAATAGGAAGGATTCGTCGCTTCAAGTACGGCGTGAGCGAACCCGTATAGCCGTTAGTCGCGACTACGACCGAATCGGCGTGAAATTCGCCTTTAGCTGTTTTAAGCCGGTATCCACCCGGTTCCCTATCCAGCCGTTCCACCGGCGTATGACTCAGAAATTTTGCTCCTGCCGCGCGAGCGGCGGCTAGCAAACCCTGATACAGCAAGGCGGGATGCACATGCCCGGCACGTTCGATCAACGCTGCTCCATGATAGAGAGGTGATCCGATTTCGTCTGCCAAGCTGTCGGATGACACCATGCGGGCACCCGCATTGGTGTATTCATTGAGCGGGGCAATCCTCTCCTTCCACGCTTCATAGTGCGCAGGCGTCCACATGGCAGTGAGACGCCCGGTCTTATGCCAACCGCATTCGATAGCATGCTCTGCGATGAGAGACTCGACATAGCTCATCGACGCTGCTGCATCTCGCATTCGAGCCGCCAAGCGCGCTTCACGCTGCGCATCGCTCTCAATGCCGGAGGTCAAAGCCTTCTTTTGGACATTGACCCCGCCACTGACCTGTCCGCCGTTACGAGTACTGGCACCCTGCCCCAGCGCCCCCGCTTCGATCACACCCACTCGGACTCCAGCCTTAGCTAGGGTCAGCGCACAACATACGCCGGCGTAACCCGCGCCGATGACAATGACGTCGAAGCGGGAGGAGGCCTCAAGCTCACTTGCTGCTGGAGGGGAAAAGGCTTCCCACCAGTACGGACTGCGACGGTAATCCGACGAGAATATCTCTTTTCCCATACTCACTTTAGCCTCCTCGCGGCCCGTCAGGCGACCTGCTCGACACTATTTTCGCGGGCTTCCAGCCTAGGGAGCTCCCCATACTGAGCGCTCAGTTCTGCATAAATCTCCCAGATATCGGTACCCTCCCGTCCTTCTTGAGGGACGCGATCACCGATTGCAGCAAAAATTTTGTGCTTGACGAAATGCCGCCATGTCACGGGAATGGCGGCCATGATCGTCGTCATTGCGGCATAACGTTCCGCGGTCCACACACTTTCGAAGCGCTCGCGGCCCAAGCCGAAATGAAAATGCGGGGTCTCATCGGCCGACGGGATTTCGGCACGCAACTGTGCTGTTTCCGCTTCGTCAATCTGTAGGTCGTCTGTAATCGCGACTCCGTAGGCGGAGCGTGCGCGCTCCCGGGACACGAAACCACAACGCACATCATTCAAGACGGCTTGTACGGGCCGAGTGAATGGGTGCCCATAGCCGCCACCGGCCGGCCCTTCGAGGCGGATTACATCGCCAGGTGCGCAGTGAACTACGTCGGTGTTTGCCAATTCCACTGCATGTGGTGTATCCGGGTTCTTCGTAAAGCGCGAATTAGCACCCGCCCGACCACCCAAGACTCCCCAGGCGGCCAGCGTTGTGCGATTCCGATTCCGTGCCGTTACGACCGCGTTGGGCGTGAGCAAGCGAAATTCCATCGTAGTGGCATTGCCTCCACGCAGACGGCCAGCCCCCCCGGTATCAGGCACCAACCCGTACCGGATGATCTCAATGGGAACTTCGACCTCATTGATTTCCACCGGCGTATTCTTGAGGAAGGCGTTATTTGCACCGCAAGCTTCAACCCCGTCGCGGACGGGACCACCGCCCGCCCCACCGCCACATGGACCGATGGAGGCGAGTATCTGACGCCCGTCACGGGTACTGGTCTTCACGTTCAACAGAGTTGAACCGCCCGCAGGACAAGCCGGCAAACGATCTGGCAGGGCCTGACTGAACACACCGAATGTGCATGCCTGGATGACGGCAGCCATGAGGCTCCGCATGCCCACCGCGGCGGGATGCTCGGGGTTAACTACCGTACCCTTCGGCAATACTGCGGAGCAGGGGAATACCGTGCCCGCATTGAGCACATTCTGTGGGCGCAGGGTGTGCAGTACGTAGATGAGGCCCACAGTGATCACGGCATGGTGGCCATCACCCCCGGTGGGTACATTCAGCGAGGAGGCCACCTGAGGGTCGCTGCCAGTAAAGTCCAGCTCTAGTTCATCTCCCTTGACGCGCAAGGTGATATGAATCCGACATGGGTATCCCCCGACCGAGTCTTCGTCGGCATACTCCGAAAACTCATACTCCCCGTCAGGGATCTCGCGGATCAGCTCACGTGCCTGTTGCTCCGCGTAGTGGAGGATGCGTTGAGACCCTTCCATAAAGGTATCGACGCCAAAGCGCTTGATGATCTCGTGCACTTTCTGTTCGCCAACGTTCAGCGCGGCAATCTGGGCGTTGAGATCCCCGTGGTTCTGCTCAGGCGCACGCACGTTCACCTCAAGGATTCTCAGTATTTTCTCGTCGAGAACCCCACCGCGGGCCAGTAGCATGGGAGGAATCCGCACGCCTTCCTGATGCACTTCCGTGAGCGTTCGGGACAAGGAAGCCGGCACAGCCCCCCCCATATCAGTATGGTGAATATGGTTTCCCACAAAACACACCAAATTCCCCTCCCAGAACACCGGCTTCCAAAGATGGATGTCGGGCGTGTGAGTAGACACAAAACCGCTGTATGGGTCGTTCGTAATGTAAATATCGCCTTCTTGATAGTCGTCGAACATGTCGATGACAGGCTGATAATTCAAACCGGTATACCAGGTCGCGCCGAACGTCTTGGGGGATGCGAAGGTCTTGCCGTCGGGCGTCATCAGTTGAGCCGAGAAGTCTTCAGTTTCCTTGACGAAGCTTGAGTAGGCCGTCCGCATTAAGGTGTAGCCCATGGCTTCTGCGGCAGCCGTGCAGTGATTGGCCAGTACTTGCAGGCGCAGATTATCGATGCTCATTGTGTTTGTTCCTTGCTGATGCGCAGATTCATGAACTCGTCCACTTGGCAGAAGTAGCCATCCGGGATCACCGTCGTGCTGTCGTCTTGAGCCACCACCGCCGGCCCATGGAAGCGGTGGCCCGCGACGAAGTCCTTCCGGTTGTAGAGATCCACCTCGGCAAACTCTCCGTCGAGCCACACCCGAATACGCTTCACGGGTGCCGGCACTCCCTCCCGCATGGGATGTCGCACAAACTGCGGCTTGTCATTTCTGCCGCTGATCAGAACGCGCAGACTGATTACCTGTATCGCAGCCTGCTCGTCAGCATGCTGATATATTTTGCGGTGTGTGGCGTGAAACGCTGCAGCAATATCTGACACGCTCAGGCTCGATACGTCATCCTGCGCAAGCAAGGTGTCCAACTCATAGCTCTGACCGCGATAGCGCAGTTCTGCTGAGAACTGCAGTTTGGCGTGTTGCAGCGTACCTTGTTCCTGCATGAGCCACGCTTTCGCCTGCTCTTCTAACGCTGCGAATTCCCGCTGAATTGTCGGAAGATTCTGCTCAGCCAGTTCGAGATATACCGTCTTGATGAAATCGTTCTTCAGGTCGGCAATCAGCCCGCCCAATGCACTGAGCGTTCCCGGATTGGCGGGCACGACGATCTCTTTCACGCCAAGCTCACGGGACAGCAGGCAACCCAGCATTGGGCCTGCGCCCCCGAAGGCCAATACGGAGAACTCACGGAGGTCGATACCGTAGCGGGATACCAGGCCGCTGACTTCCGCAAACATTCCTGAAACCGCAATCTGAATAATGGCCTCTGCGGTCTGTTCCACCGTGCTACCCAGTTGCGCGGCCAGCCCCCCAATTGCTTGGCGGGCGGCTTCCACGTCGATGGAGACGGCGTCGTAGCCCAAGCCTGTATGGCCAACGAACCCGCACGCCACGAAAGCGTCCGTGATGGTTGGCCGTGTCCCTCCGCGTCCATAACAAACTGGGCCCGGCCGAGATCCCGCGCTCTCTGGTCCAACCTGAAGCACACCAAGGCTATCCACCCAGGCGATTGAGCCACCACCATCCCCGATGGACGATACGGAAACAGAGGGAATGTAAATTTGGAAGTCGCCGATGAGTTCACCGACGCCGTATTGCGGCTCTCCGTCGAGAATGACGGCGATGTCGGCACTCGTGCCCCCAATATCCAGACTCATGCAGTGTGGAATATCGCAGGTAGCCGCCACGTGACTCGCGCCGATTACCCCAGCGGCAGTTCCCGACAGAATCATTTGCACGCAGTCGCGCTTGCCTTGTTCGGCAGTCATTACACCGCCGTTGGATTTGGTCAGGCGCGGTTCCGGATTGACGCCTGCATTCTTCAGTGCCTTCTGCAAGGACGTCAGGTAATGCGCGACGCGCGGCTGCACATATCCGCCAGTGACTGCTGTGATCGTGCGTTCGTATTCCCTAATGATGGGCCAGGTCTCGCAAGAGCAGGTGACCGGCATCTCCGGCGCCAGTTCTTGCACCAACTCCTTGACGCGCAATTCGTGCGCCGGGTTCCGATAGGAATGCAGAAGAGAGATGACGATGCCTTCGGCTCCCGCCTCAACCGCAGCGGCGACCGCGCGACGCACACTGTCTTCATCCAGGGGCGAGCGAACCGAACCATCAGCGGCCATCCGTTCCGTGATGCCAAACACCATGTCGCGGGTGATGAGCGGATCAGGACGTCGCGACAGCAGGTGATACATGTCTGCCGTCTTCAAACGGCCGATCTCTAGCACGTCGCAGAAATTCTCTGTCGCAAACAATGCAAGCTTCAATCCGCTGCGTTGAATGACCGTGTTGATGCCCACGGTCGTTCCGTGCGTGAAGTAGGTGATTTGATCCGGGGAAATTCCGTAGCGTTCGTTCAGCTTCGAAATGCCTGCGATGACTTCGGAGCCTGGCTCATCAGGACGAGAAAACACTTTCAGGCTGTGGATCTGCCCCGTGTCCTCATCAAAAACGGCGAAGTCCGTGAAGGATCCGCCGATATCCACTCCAACTCTATAACCCATGCGTCAACTCGCTTATCAATCCAAAAATTGGTTCGCGCGGAAGTCGGGTAAACCCTCCATAAGAAAAAGGGACAACTCGGCCACTTCTGCGGTATAATGTTCATCTAGTGAACATTGATTTCTCTAAGTGAACACATGAGTAACCTTAACAGGTCGGTACAACGCTGTCTAGCAGTGTTGCGGTCTTTTCGTCGCGAACCAAAACAGACGCTTACGGGCATCGCCGCAGAAACCGCGTTGCCTCATCCCACGGTACTTCGCATGCTTGCAACGCTCGAGGAAGAAGGTTATGTCCGGCGCGACCAGGGCCTGTGGACACTGACGCCTCAAATCCTCGAAATCGGCTTTGCAGCCTTGCATAGCATGGGGGTTGATCAATTCGTTCAAGGCGCATTGCAAGAGCTGGCTGACGAGTTTTCTGGCATCGCGAACCTGGGTGAAAAAAACAACGATGAAGTCATCATCATTGCTCGGGCGACTGGCGCCGGCGAACAGCGCAGCCTGTTCATCCTCAACCAGCGGGTAGGTAACACGCTGCCCAGTTCCAGTGCGCTCTATCAGGCACTCAATCAGGAAGAAGAAGGCTGGTCGTTAAACCGCTATCCAGACCATCATCTGGTGTCCGTCGGCATACCGGTCACTCGTGGGGAACCCCGCTCACTCGCGTTGGGTATCTCGGTATCCCTGAGCGCATTTCCTGATGATCGAATCAAAAATGAACTCGTCCCGCGTCTGCGGTCCACTCGGCAAGAACTCCGACGACTTATGCACTTGGGCGACATCTGAGGATTACCTTTTCTACAAGCAACATGCTGGAGATGCACATGAAACTGCTGGTGAAATTGTTGGTCGCTGCTTCACTTGTTTCTGCGGGCGCCGTGCACGCAGAAACTTATCCGTCGCGAAATATCACGCTTATCGTGCCATTTGCTGTCGGTGGTATCACTGACATCGTCGGACGAGGAATCGCCGATGAACTGAGCAAAGATTTGAACGTCCCCGTTGTGGTCGACAATCGCACCGGGGCAGGCGGAGCGATCGGCGCCCAGGCAATTTCCCAGGCAGTTCCAGACGGTTACACCATTGGACTGGCCACAGTGTCTACGCACGTCGTTAATCCTTCCTGCAACTCATCAATCGGGTATGACCCCGTCAAGAGTTTCACTCCCATTGCTGCCTTCGCAGAAGTGCCCAATATCCTGGTCACTCGAGCCGACTTTCCCGCAAACAATCTCGAAGAACTCAAAGCATTGGCCACGAAGAACCCGGATGATCTTGCCTATGGGAATACCGGCTACTGCGGTTATGGCTACTTACTCGGCGAGCAATTGAACAAAGCGTTGGGGACGGAAATCCGGCAAATTCCTTATCGCGGCGGCAGCCAGGCGGTAACGGATATTTTGGGCGGGCAAGTCGATCTTATGTTCGACGCTATCTCCGGCCACCTGGGTAATCTGCGTGCTGGCAAGTTAAAAGCTTTAGGGATAGCGGCCGATAAGGAACAGGCACTTCTTCCTGGCGTGCAACCGTTCTCTTCGCAAGGCGCTCCGGCCGTTAATACGCCTTCATGGTATGGCCTCATCGCGCCTGCCGGTACACCAGAGCCTGTCGTTCGACGCCTTGAGCAGGCAATCAACAAGGCGGTTGGAAACGAAGGGTTTTATAAAAAGTTCTACGATATGGGCATCATCCTGACGGCAGATGCCGGCTCGGAAGCGCTGCGCGAGCGCATCACCACGCAATTGAACAACACGCGCCAGTTTATCAAGGACAATGACATCAAGATGCAGTAACCGGTCAGACGCCGCGGCGGAGCACGGTACACACCGTCGCCTGCCGCTGCGGCGTTTGCCGGCGACCAGCCATCTTTTGTCGCTGGAAGCGGCCATACGCAATGGCAGCATCACCGATGCAGCGCGCGAGCTTTGCTTGACGCAGAGCGCCGTCAGCAAACAGATTTCTCAGTTGGAATGCCAGGTGGGTACATCGCTCATCCAACGCACCCCAACTGGCGTGCTCCCCACTGCAGCTGGTAAGCAATACCTAGCGCAGGTTGCACCCCTGCTCATTGCCTTGGAAGACGCCACCGTAGCGCTCATGACCAACCGTGGGCACGGACGCCATCTGCGCCTTTGTGTGGCCCCTTCGTTCGCTTCTTTCTGGCTTCTGCCCAGACTGGCGGAGTTTCAGCAACGGCATCCCGAGATCCTTGTCGACATCACAACGCAGGGTGGAATTCCCGACCTCATTGGCGGCGGCTTCGATGCCGCGATAGTAAACGCGCTGCCGACAGACAAGCGGTATCGCCATGAACCATTCTTAACCGTCGATGCGTACGCGGTATACGCAACATCATTGTCGCCGCAGTCACTCAGACGCTCGCCCCAAGCATCGGACGTCGCCTCCCTGCCTCTGCTGCACCAGACTACCTTGCCTCATGCATGGCGGGAATATTTCTTGGCCGCCGGACTACCGAACCATGATGCGGCACAGGGGCCGCGCTATTCCACACTTAGTCTTGGCCTCCAGGCGGCACTGGCGGGCCTTGGATGTGCGCTGTTGCCCGACTATGTCACACAACAGGCCGTCGATGAAGGCAAGCTATGCCGGGTACCCACGCCTGCCTATCGCGTTCCCACACCCTACTCGCTCATGTATGCACAACATGATGCAGAGCAACCATCCATCGTTGCATTCAAGAACTGGCTGCTGCACCAGTCGCGACCCGCTTCGTCGCTCTGAGGGCGTTCTCGTGGGCGGTGACTCCGGCATACGCGTTCGTATGGGGTCATGACGGATTGGAATACGGTTCTGAAGAATCATCAATTGTGACGCTGCTTGTCGACTCCTACACTGACTGAAATCTTCAACAGAGACTAAGCTATGGACACGGTAAGCACTTCTTCCACTTTTGCCCTGTTTTCGCCGTACACCCTTCGCGGTGTCACGTTCCCCAACCGCATTGTCGTAGCGCCCATGCAAATGTATAGAGCGCGCAAGGACGGGCAACTGACCGACTGGCACTTTCAGCACTATGCGAAGTGGGCATCTGGGGGCTTCGGAACCATCATGACTGAAGCGCTCATGGTTGATCCAATCGGTCGCAATACCTACGGTGATCTGGGCATCTGGGATGATGCGCAGATCGAACCACTGAAACGGCTTACGAGTTACTTGCATGAGCAAGGCCGAGTTGCCGCCGCCCAGCTCCACCACGCTGGCCCTAAAGCCTCACGCCAGCGGCCATGGGAAGGTCTGGGCCCCCTGGGTGCCGCAGAAGCTCAAAAGGGAGAACCAGGGTGGCAGCCCGTGAGCTGCGTTGCAACCAGCACAATTAGTGGATGGAATGTGCCGCGCGAACTGACGAGTGAGGAAATAAAGCAGCTGGTGCAGAAATACCGAGAGGCGGCCAAACGTGTGCGTCTGGCGGGCTTCGACGTTCTGGACATTCACTCCGCTCACGGTTATCTGCTGCATTCATTCCTCTCACCGATTTCCAATACTCGCCAAGACGAGTACGGTGGCAACATTCAGGGACGGATGCGATTTCTGCTTGAGGTAGTCGAAGCAGTGCGCGAAGAATGGCCCGACGACAAACCTTTGTTCGTGCGTATTTCTTGCGTGGACCGCCGCAAAGACATCGACACAGAAACCGATGGCTGGACAATTGAAGACAGTTTCGTGCTTTCCCGCGAACTGGCCGCGCGAGGGGTCGACCTCATTGATTGCTCCTCCGGCGGAATTCGGGCTGAGAATTCCGGGATGGATTACGTCAAGAAGCGACAGCCGGTTCGGAAAGGGCACCAAGTGCCATACGCCGAAGCCATTCGCGCTACGGTCCAGGTACCCACTATGGCCGTTGGGGCCATTATTGATGGCCCGCAGGCAGAACGCATTATTGCCAACGGCCAAGCCGACCTGGTGGCAATCGGTCGCCAAGCGCTGCGCGATCCGCATTGGGCGCTGAACGCCGCACATAGTCTCGGAGCTGATCCCGAGTGGAAGATGTGGCCCCCGTCCTATGGCTGGTGGCTCGCCCTCCGCGAAAAGATCGGTGTCATCGACTGACGGCTGTGCACTGACGAAACCGAATTTGAATTGGGCGCCGCTCCGGGAGCAGTGCCCAATTTTTTTTGGCACGCATCCCATCCTTAAAGAGTCCACGGTAGTTTTCACTATGCAAACTGGGCAATATCCTTCAGAATTTTCTCCTTTTGCAGGCCTCGCCATCGGCCGCTGTAATCCCGTCGCTATTGTGAATTACGGCTTCTGATCGGCGGGCATTCGAGAACCCACCATGTTCGATCTCGTCGCCGCCTTCATCGGGCTCACGACCCTGCTCACATATGTGAACTACCGCTTCATCAAGCTGCCCGCCACTATCGGCGTCATGGCGACCGCCCTGGTGCTGTCACTGCTGATTCATTTGATCGCCTTGGCGGGGTACCCGCTGATCGAACTGGAAATGCAGCACCTCATTCAGGGCATCGATTTTTCGCAGATTCTGATGACCTGGTTCCTGCCCGCCTTGCTGTTCGCGGGCGCGCTGCATGTGAACTTTGCTGATCTGAAGGAGTTCCGTTGGCCGATAGGCCTGCTTGCAACCGTGGGGGTGGTGATTTCCACTTTTGCAGTTGG
>JAJUJD010000064.1 GCA_029267315.1 Alcaligenaceae bacterium | reverse complement strand
TTGAGACATCGCAGCTATGAACGGCTACGACGCCCGGAATGCCTTCCGCCACCGACTCAAGTTTGCGCTCGCTGGCAATATCGCAAAGCACCACCTGTGCCCCCATGGAAGCACAGACGCGGGCCGTCGCCGCGCCGATGCCGCCAGCGGCGCCGGTCACCAGCAAGCGTGTGTCCTCAAGAGAAGCACCTGGGGAATGGTGCCGTTGCCCGGGTGCTGAATTCATCGGTGTAGTCATGCGCTCCCCTCATACCGACAAATAACGGTGCTTGATTTCTTCGTCCCGGTTCAAGTCGTCGATGGAGCCGGTAAATACATTGCGACCCATATCGATGACGACTGCCCTGTCAGCCAGACCTAGACAGAAGTTCAGGTTCTGCTCGGCCAGTACGATTGTGGTGCCAAGCTCCTTGAGCCCGCGAATCAGTTCTCCGATTTTCTGCACCATGATGGGTGCCAGCCCTTCGCTGGGTTCGTCGAGCAGTATCACGCTCGGATTGCCCATCAGCGCGCGACCGATAGTCAGCATCTGCTGTTCGCCACCGGATAACTGCCCACCCAGCCTTTCTTTCAGAGGGGTGAGCAGAGGCAACATTTCATAGACCCGCTTTAGATCCCAGTTCCGTTCACCGTCAGGCCCGGGTTTCTCAGCAATGTAGAGATTGTCTTCCACGGTGAGGTCAGGAAAGATCTGGCGGTCTTCGGGCACAAAGCCGATGCCCGCCCTAGCGATCACATGGGGGCTGCAACCGCACATCTCGCGGCCCAAGAACCGGACACTGCCTTTTTTCGGCGTCATGACACCCGCTATGGACTTCATGGTGGTGCTCTTGCCGGCACCGTTGCGCCCAAGTAGTGCAAGTGTTTCACCCTTATAGACGCTCAACGACATGCCAAACAGCACCTGGCTTGAGCCGTAGGCCGAATCAAGGTCCTGCACGTCCAGAACCACAGGGGCATTGCCCTCAATAGCGGCATTCATTTCTGATGATGTAGACGCGTTCATGTGTGCGCTTCCTGCGGTTTACCAAGATAGGCTTCGACGACGGCGGGATTGTTCCGTATTTCTTCGGGTGTCCCTTCCGCCAGCACACTTCCATAGGAAAGAACGTAAATCTTCTGCGAAATCCTGAAGACGATCTCCATATCATGCTCGATGATGATGACAGTGAGCCCGCCCTTTTTCCACAAGGCATAGACCGTGTCGATCATCTGTACGCGTTCTTCAGGGCCCATTCCGGCAACCGGTTCATCCAGCAACAGCACTTTCGGGTCCAGCACAAGTGCAAGGGCAATATCCAGTAGCTTCTGGTCGCCGTGCGAGAGATTCCCGCTGACCACATGGGCCTTGTTCGTCAGACCCAGTTGGTCCATGACTTCATAAGCGCGGTCGCGAGTCTGTGCCAGCGGAAATTTGCCGTACATGCGCGCCGACCGCCCCAACGGCGACATCAGCGCAGCACGCAAGGACTCTTCCACCGTCAGGCTCTTGAACAGTTTGGAGACCTGAAAAGCCCTTCCTATGCCGCGTTTGACGATTTCCTGACCTGGAAGACCTCTGATCTCCGAACCTTCGAGCAGGATGCTGCCCGAATCAGCTTGGATGGCACCTGAAATTAGGTTGAACAGCGTGGTCTTGCCGGCGCCATTGGGCCCGATAAGAGCTGTCAGCGAATCCTTGGGAAAGTGCGCACTGACACCTGCCGTGGCAACCACACCGCCGAAGGACTTCCTAAGATTTTCTATCTTGAGCATCAGCGCACTCCTTCCGCGCCTGCGCTGGCGCGCGGGCCGGGCAAGCCACCATAGGTCTGCCAGCTTGTCCCCACCATCCAGCCGGCATCGACAGGCACGTCAATGCCGGTGACGGCACTGGCCGCACTGGACGTCAGAAAACCCACTACGCTGGCCACCTCGGACGGCTGTACGAGACGGCCCAATGCGGCGGCTTCAGAAAGCTCGCGCTCGCAACGGTCACCCCTGTCTATGGCGTCCTGCAGAGCCGGGGTCAGGGTGTAGCCTGGTGATACCGAATTGACGCGTACACCCGAGCGGCCCCACTCCGCCGCCAGACACTGGGTGATGGATATGACTGCAGCTTTGGCGGGAGCATAGGCGTGCAGCGGCACCGAACGAGAACCGGTGATGGAGGCAATGTTCACGATGGAGCCATTTCCGCGCGCCGCCATTCTGGCGCCGAATTCCCGCGCGCATAGATAGGTACCGCGCTGGTCGACTTCAATGACCCTGTCCCAAACAGACATGTCGAGTTTTTCAGGAGGCAGCTTCTGTTGGAGGACTCCCGCACTGTTGACCAGCACAGAGACAGGCCCGTGCTTTTCTTCCACTTCTTTGACCATACGCTGCACTTGGGCTTCGTCGGCAATGTCACAGGCATGGAATATTGCACCGGGCGCCAGGTCGTCATTCCACTTGCCCGGCAGATCCACCGCCACCACGACGTCACCCCGCGCCAGCAGATGCTGAACGCACGCCAGCCCTATTCCGCTGGCACCGCCGGTAACCACACTCAAAACCCCAACGCTCATGATGCACTCCTATGCTTCAGTGTGCGAACGAATTGCAGAATAAAGTCGCTGATGCCACGTTTAAACCCAAGGGCGAATATCAGGACGATTACGCCCAGCGCGAGGCCATGCAATTCGGTGAACCGGGTGACCAGGTCGTTGAACAACAACAGAAGTCCTGCTCCAACCACGGGGCCGACGAACACGTGCAGGCCGCCCATCATGATCATGAAGATGGCCTCGCCAGACATCGTCCAGTAGGCGAACTCAGGGTAGGCACCCGAGACGAACAGCGTCATGATCGAGCCGCCAACTCCGGCGAAGCAGGCAGCCAGAATGAAGGCATACAGCTTCACTTTCCAGACATTAATACCCAGGAAGCGCGCGCGATCGGAGTTATCGCGAACCATTCTGAGCGTGTAACCGAAGGGCGACTGCAGGATATAGCGCATGATCATTAAGCTCAACACGCCGACGACACACGCAAACCCATAAAGGTGCACGGTCTTGGAAAGATCGATGCCCAGAAAAACGGGCCGGGGAATTCCCCCCATCAGACCCTGGTCACCGCCGGTCAGCGATACCCATGTGAGGATGATGGTGTGTACCAACATGGCGAAGGCCAGCGTCAGGAATGAGAAGTAGATTTCCTTGAGCCGTACACAGATGGCCCCTACCACCAGACCGAGCAGTGCACAAAAGGCCACCGCCCCCAGCATCGCAACGGGAATGGAAGCACCGGCCTTCTGCATCAGCAGACCAAAGGCATAGGCGCCGCCTCCGAAGAACATGGCATGTCCGAAAGAAACCAGACCACCATAACCAACCAGAATGTTCAGCGACGTTGCGAAGACGCCGAGCGCGGCCAGCCGGATCACATAATCGAGCACAATGCGTGAGGACGTGAAATGCGGAATGGCAAGTAGAACCGCCAGCACAAGAACCGCGACCAGAATTTCTTTGCCAAAGGAGCTGCTACTGCTCATACACGTGGCTCCTTGCCCATCAGACCACTGGGTTTAAGAATGAGGATGAGTGCCATGGCGATAAACATGGTGCCTTCGACGAAGTCAGGGAACCCGATGGAGCCGAAGGAGCGCACCAGGCCAATCAACAAGGCGCCAATCAATGCACCGCTGACAGACCCCATGCCGCCAATGACTGTGACGATGAAGGATTCGATCAATACGGAAAAGCCCATGCCGGGAGATACCGAACGCACCGGCGCGGCAAGTGCACCAGCCAAGCCTGCCAGCAGGCCACCACAGGCAAATACCCCCGCATAGATCAGGTTGGGGTTGATGCCCAAAGCCGCAGTCATGGTCGGGTTGTGAGCTGCTGCACGCACGGTTTTGCCCATCTTGGTTTTTGACAGGACATACCAGAGCACAAGCGCAATCACCGCTGCAGCGGCAATCAGGACGACGTAGAACACGGGGACGATACCGCCGCCGATGAAGAACGGTGGCGCCTGAAATGCTGCCGGCATGCCCATGGATTGGAACTCCGCTCCCCAGATGACTTTGACCATGTCATCCAGGATGAGAATGAACGCATAGCAAACGAGCAACTGCAGAAGCACGTCCGCGTTGTATACACGCCGGATAAATAGACGTTCAAAAATCAGCGAAAACAGGCCGACGAGGAGTCCCGCCACCAGCGTCGCCACCATGAAGCTTTCGGTAAACCGATATGCCGTCAGAGCGACATATGCACCCAGCATATAAAGGGAGCCATGCGCGAAATTGACAATGCCCAGGACGCCGAAAATCAGCGTTAGCCCGGTCGCCACCAGAAACAGCAGCGCCCCGACAATCAACCCGGTACTGGTTTGAGTAACGATGCACGATACTGACGTTACACACTCGAAGAGAGCCTGCGGGTCCAAGTACGTCTCCTAATTATTAATTCGAGGGAGGAACCGGCAGGGTGCGCCCCTGTGCACCCCGCCGGGCTGTTCTCCTTTAGTTACTGCCAACCCTTGCTTTTCTTCCAGTCTGTCTCGAGCTTGGTAATGTCTTCCCAGCTGCCCAGATAAGGATTCGGCATGTAGGGCTCCTTATTGCTAAGTAGACCCCAACCAATTGCGTAGTCGACCAGTGTCTGGTCTTCTGCACGCATGGTCACCTTCCCGTTGACGCCAAATGGAGATTCAATTGTCAGGCCGCGCAGCGCATCGGCGATCTTGGCACCATCGGCGCTGTTCGCAGCCTTCATGGCGCTGCCCAGGAAGTTCACGGCCAGCGCGTTTTGCCAAGCCCAGTTGGTCGGAAGCTCCTTATAGCGTTTCTGATATTCGTCGGCCCAGGCATTGTTGGCCGCAGAATTGGGCACACTGCGCAGGTAACGGTTGCCGGAATGCAGGTCTGACGGGACATTCTTGAGGACCGACAGCACCGTGTAGTCAGCCATATTGACGGCAAAGAAGTGGCGATCCTTGAACAGGGCATAGATATTGCCCTGATCGATGAATGAACTCAGGTCGCCACCCCAGAGGCAGGAATACACGGCTTGCGGGCGTCCCTGGATGAGGCGGGTGATGGCTTCGCTGTAGTCCGCCTGGAACAGCTTGACCCAGACGTCACCCACGATCTTGATGTCCTTGTTGAAATGCTGGGCGTACTGAAAAAATTCTGACGTCGTGTCGCGGCCATACGCATAGTCGGGCGAGCAGCTCATCCAGCGAGTCAAACCCTTTTCCTTGGCCACGCCAGCAGCATAAGCACCGCCAACGATGGCGTCATGTATGCCCTGACGAGCGCAACGGAAGGCGTTGGGAATGCGAAGTTTCGGGTCGGCAGTCAGTGACGATGTTTCCGAGTTCGAGTGGATGCAAAGCACACCGAGGTCACGCGCCACTTCATGGACGGCGAATGCACCGGACGAAGCTTCTGCATCAATCAGAATCTCGCAGCCATCGCTGTTGACCAGCTCCCGGGCCACGCGTGCGGCCTCCTGAGGCTGCCCCTTGGAATCACGCACGACGAGTTCGATCATGCGCCCACCCAGGCCACCGGCGGCATTGAAGCGTTCCACCTCCATGACAATGGCGTTACGGGACGACAATCCCAGCTGTGCCACCCGACCAGAGAGAATGGTCGGCACACCGACGCGGATGGGTTTGTTCTGCGCCAGAGAAATGGCTGGTGCACCGAAGGCGGCAAGACCGGTGAGGGCGGCGGCGCCTTTCAGCAGTTTTCTTCTTTGTGGCTGTGCAAGGGTGTCTTCAGTAAAGTGAGTCATGTTTGTCTCCTCTATATAGGAAGTATTGGCTGTGCGTCTTTATCGGCAAGAAAAAAGCTTGCCTTTTCCTGCTTGCCTGAAGTGAGTTCGTAGCTATAAATCCTCCCGGAAAAAAGCTCCGTTTCATGTCTTGGGGTTGTAGATATCCCTCAGGGACCGCTTCAGAATCTTTCCGGAAGGATTGCGTGGTAATGCGTCTGTCACGATCAGTTCGCGCGGCATCTTGAATGACCCAAGTTTGCCGCGGCAATGCGATTTCAATTCCTCGAGTGTCAGGCTTGCGCCTTCGCGCAGGACAACGACAGCGGTCACCCTTTCGCCCCACTGCTCATCAGGCAAGCCGATGACAGCCGCTTCTTCGACGATGTCCAGTTGATAGATAACCCGCTCGACTTCGGAGGACGCAATGTTCTCACCGCCGCTGATGATCATGTCTTTCTTTCTGTCGACGAGGAATAGAAAACCGTCTTCATCCAGATAGCCCATGTCGCCTGAGCGGAACCACTCTCCGAAAAAACTGGCTTCCGTACGCTTTGGATCTTTCCAATAGCCCTTGGTGACCTTGGGCCCTCGCAAGCAGATCTCGCCCGTCTCACCCGGTGGAAGCGGGTTGCCATCCGGGTCACGTATTTCGATATCGACGTGGCTCAGCGCGCGCCCCGCGGAACCGATTTTTTCCAGCTCGCGCCCTGCCTGCATCATGGTGTCGCCAGAACAAGTTTCCGTAAGCCCGTAGGCATCGACATAACGCCCTTTGGTGAAAAGGCGGTTGAAACTGCGGATACGCTCGACGGGTGTGCGCTCTCCGCCGCCCACAATCCATTTGACACTCGTGAGGTCATAATTAGTACTGTCGTTCAGCAGGAGCAACCGGTTCAACATCACCGGAGCCAGCCAGGCTCCAGTAATTTTTTCGTCCTGCATGGTGGTGAGCACGGTATGAGCGTCGAAATCGCGCAGCACCACCAGAGTGCCGCCGACAAGGATCAGTGCAATGCCCGGAAGGTCGAATGCGCCCACGTGGTAGAGAGGCCCCACCATCAGCAGGCGGTCTTCCCTGGTCAGCCCAAGTTCGCAGATATGGTCTAGCGTCTTCCAATGGAAATTTTCATAAGTGTGGATGACGCCCTTGGGCCGGTCAGTCGTGCCTGAGGTATACATCAGGCGGAAAATGTCGCTCGGCTTGCGGCGTCGGGCCGGCAGATCGACATGCGGCGTACCGGTATCCTGGGCGAGGCCATGTTGGTCACGCTCAGTCACCACCAGAGCATTGAAAGACCCGACGTTCTCCCGAAATTCTTCGTCAACGCAAACCAGGCGCGCTCCCGAGTGCTGCAGGATATATTCCACCTCTTCAGCGCCCAGCCGATAGTTCACGGGCAGCAGTACTGCGCCCAGGTGGCTTATGGCCAGGGCCAGCTCAATGAAGGCCGCGCTGTTTTTCATCAACAGCGCGACGATATCGTTCTCGCCAATGCCTCGTTCCTGCAAAAGGGCCGCGACACGTCGTGTCCGTACCGCCAGCTCGCCATAGGTGATTCTGCTGTCACCATAAACCAGCGCCAAACGGTCAGGCTCTGACAAAGCCCAATGAAAAACTGAGGAACTCAAATTTGCCATTCTCGCTCTCGCCTCACATGCAATCTTTTAGTAAGACCTCGGCATCCCAAGATCATGGACGGCAATGTAATTGAGGATCATTTCTTCGGAAATGGGCGCGAATCTGAAGAGCCTGCAATCACGCCAGAGCCGTTCGACGTGATATTCCTTGGAATAGCCCATGCCACCCATGGTCTGCATTGCACGTTCGGTGGTGCGCGCCGCCATCTGGGCGGCCAGCAGCTTAGCTGCATTAGCTTCGCTACCGAATGAAGCACCCTGATCAAAGCGGGCCGCCGCCTTGTAGTTCAGCAGCCGTGTTGCCTCCAGCTCGGCAAAACACTGGGCAAGGGGGAATTGAATCCCCTGATAGGCACCGATGGCTTGATCGCCAAACACCTTGCGGTCATTCGCATACTTGACAGCGAGATCCAGGGCGAGCTCACATGTACCGATCAGCCCGGCAGTGGTCGCGATCCGCTCGGTGTTCAAAACGTCCAGCAGCTCGCGCCAGCCTCCATGCAGGGTGCCGACCAATTCATTCGGGTAAATCTCGACGTTGTCGAAGAATACGGCGCAAGAAGAAAGCGTATTGGTGCCGAGTTTTTCGATAGGTGTGTAGGTCAGCCCCGGGCGATCTACGTCGATGATGAACATGGTCAGCCCGTCGGTACGGGAACGCACTTCGTCAATTTTTTTGGTCCGGGCGACCACCAGCATCTTCTGCGCGCTGTCCACTGCCGTGATCCAGACTTTGCGGCCATTCAGAATCCAGCCCTCGCCTTCTTGACGGGCAAAGGTGCGCAGTTCCAGTGTGTTGGTGCCCGCATCCGGCTCCGTCAAGGCCATACAGAAATTGACCTCACCTGAAATCAACTTCGGCAGCAGCTCCTGCTTCATCTGTGCAGAGCCGTACTTGCTTATGGACACGCCGCCGAAGATGGGGTTAAGCATGAAGAGCTGGCTGACAGTGGAACCTGCGCCGGCTGCTGCCAGGTTCTCGATAATGAGTGCCATTTCCAGGACGCCCAGTCCGGCACCACCATGTTCGTTCGGCAAGGACACGCCGGACAGGCCTGCTTCACAGATTGCCTTCCAGCATTCCGACGGAAAGCGCTTCTGGGCATCGATTTCCCTCCAGTAATCAAGCCCGAATCGCTCTCCCAGCTGTCTCGCCGCCGTGGCGATCATCCGTTGTTCTTCATTGAGGTCGAAGTTCATTGCAAGTTGTCTCTTCCGAAGTGATTGTTTGTTGCGGGTTGGCACGTCCCGTCAAGTCCTGTGGCACTCAGATGTGAATGGCCCGCCCGTAGGCGTCGAGGACAGATTCGCCAATGGCCTCCGACAAGGTCGGATGCGCAAACATGTGGGCAATGAGGTCCTCCTCCACCGCCTCCATGTTCTGGGCCAAAACCAGGGTCTGGTTGATTTCCGTTACGTTTGGGCCCGCCATGTGGGCCCCCAGCAGCTCTCCGGTACTTGAATCGAATATGGTTTTGACGAAGCCTTCGGGCTGATTGGTGGCCAGCGCTTTACCGTTGCCCTGGAAGGGAAACCGGCCGATGCGCACGGAAAGGCCGCGTTTCTCGGCTTCCCGTTCGGTGATGCCGACACTGGCCACCTGCGGGCGGGAATAAATGCAGCTCGGAATAGCGGCTTTATGCGCGGACACATCCCGCCCTGCCATGGCTTCGACACAGCGCATGGCTTCATGGCTTGCTTTGTGCGCCAGCATGGGGGCGCCACAGATGTCGCCCGCCGCGTATATGCTGGGTTCCGCAGTCCGGCCCGTCGCGTCGATGGAAATAAAGCCTGCCTTCATCTCTACGCGGGTCGTTTCCAGACCGAGGTTTTCATGGTTGCCGATGACGCCGGCGCAAACCAGGACGCGATGAAATGTCTGCGTCTGTTCGCGACCTTGCGAGTCCTTAGTACGGACCGCGACTGCGTCGCCCTGCACCACTGCCTGCTGCACCGTGCTGCCGAGTTGGAAACGGACTCCCCGCTTTTTGAAGGCCTCCATCACCCAAGTGGAAATTTCATGATCTTCAGCCGGCAGCGGCCTTTCGGCCGCTTCCAGTACCGTCACGTTGGTACCGAGTTCCGCGTAGAAGCTGGCGAACTCCATGCCGATTGCTCCGGCACCCACTACAAGCAGTGATTCGGGCAGGACGGAGGGGGAAAGTGCATGCCGATAATTCCAGATGTGCTCCCCATCTACTGAAATCTGGTCCAGTGGGCGTGGACGTGCGCCCGTCGCGATGAGGATGAAATCAGCTGACAGCGTCCGCTTTTCCTTACCGGACACTTCCACACTGTGGGGGCCGGTCAGCCGCGCTTCGCCGTTGATGACTTCTACACCGTTCTTCTTCATCAGGTGTCTGACACCCTGAGTCAGCCGGGAAACCACGCTACGCGACCGTTCCACCATGCGTCCCAAGTCGACGGTGACGCCTTCGGGAACATGGATGCCCAGCTCGGAGGCGGAGCGGATCTCGGCCAGTGTTTCGGCTGCATGCAGCAAGGCCTTGGTGGGAATGCAACCCCAGTTAAGGCAAATCCCCCCCAAATGTTCGCGTTCCACCAACTGGGTCGCAAACCCGAGTTGTCGGGCGCGAATGGCGGCGACATAACCGGCCGGGCCACCACCAATGATGAGGAGCGACTTATGCTGACTCATTTCGCCGCCGCTGTTTCACGAAGGTTGGCAAACTGCCCCAGTACTGTGCCAAGACCTTCTTCGTGCGGCGCATCGGCAAACCGCTCGATGGCCTCGCAGCTCTTGGGGTCGACACCCACCTCGGAGCACACGCGCCGGATCAGTTCCATGACCTGGCTGCGGTTATAGTTGTAGTCGGTCGTCGTCATGTTGAGCTTCTCGACGACGGGCTCATTCTCGCCTTCAATGTAGGCTTCGATGATGCAGCTGAGGCTGGGCACTGATTCGTCGCTCACGAGTTCCGTCTTCTCAATGAGCTGGTTTACTGCTTCATCGTCGTAAACCGTCATATCTGCTAGGGTTGGCACCCCATATTGCAGTGTTCTGGCAATGCAGAAGGGAATGCTCATGAGAGTGCCAGAGATCGAATGGAAGGGACCACGGCTGTCCATCCCGGCATATCCCGTCTCGTAGGGATTCATTCTGACCACCACACGTGACAGCGGCCTGCCCTGCAAACGCTCTTTCAGACTGAGCGCGGCATTCACCGGGGTCTGATTGAATGCACAGACGGGGTAGGGTTTGAAGACCACGCGATCAATGAACCACGTGTGCCCCAACTGGCCGAGAACTTCGTCCAGATTACAGTCAACGCGAGCGAAGGCGCGGACGAAACCGGAGCGCCCTTCAATGGCATGCGGTGCGGAGATGGAACCGGCGCGAGCAAGTTCTGCGGCCACCCAACCCTGGTGGGCCGTCATACCCAGCTGATAACGCCACTCGTCCGTGCCATCAGCGAACGACTGCAGGATGCCACCGGCAAATGATGCAGCATTGGCGAGAGCAGCTGCAGTCTGTTCCTGGTTCAGCTTCATGGCATAGGCTGCAGCTGCTGCCGCTGCAAGCACACCATAAAGTGGAGATGCGCGCAGCCCGGCGGGCGTAGTTTTGCCTGCATAGGTCTTTTCGAACAGTCCACCAATTTCGTAACCGGCGATGAGCGCGCTCAGCAGCCTGTCCAGAGGCATGCGTCCGGTTTCAGCAGCGGCCGTCAGCAAGGGAATGAGAATCGCCCCGAGGTGAGCCGCACCGCTGGCGTCCTCCTGAGCACGGCCATGAAAAAGCGCACAGTTGGAGATCACGGCGCCAAAGAGGGAACTGCGCTTGCCGTTGACCAGAATCGTGGCACCGTCGCTGCGCTCTCCATCCAGGTTCGCGGCAGCTTGCGCGGCAACGCGTGCATAGGGTGTGTTGAAACTGGCCAAACCAATGCCGTAACCATTGATGAGACAGAGTTTGGCCTTTTCAGTCACCCACTCGGGGATGTTCGAGGCATCGTTCAGGCCGGTGATGAATTTCGCCAGTGTCTGCGTAACCGTCATTTCCTTCCCTTTCGTTAATTTTTTACCTGCCTGCACCAGCGCAGGCTCAACCCACCAGGAGCTGAACCGGCCTGGACAGCTGGTCAGCAATGCAATTCAGGAACTTGAGCGCACCAGCGCCGTCGGTGATGCGGTGGTCGGCAGACAGCACCAGCCCCATTTCCTTGCGCAATACCGGCTGGCCGCTAGCATCGGGCCGGAAGACTTCCTTGATGCTGCCCACCCCTAAAATCATGGCTTGGCCCGGGCTGATGATGGAGCTCATATAGGTGACGTTGTACATACCCGCATTCGACACGGTGATTGCCGGCATTCCCATGTCGTCGGCGGTCAGCTTTCCTGAACGAGCCCGCCCCACCACGGCGTCGACAGCGCGCGCTAGCTCTGCTAGGGACATGTTGCCGACCGAGCGTACTGCCGGCGCCAGCAGCCCGTGCTCGGTGTCTACCGCTATGCCAATGTCGATCTGATCGAAAGTGAGGATTCCTGCATCACTCCAGACGCGGTTGGCTGCGGGAACCAACTTGAGTGCTCGCGCCACGGCAGCCACAATGAAATGATTGAAGGTGAGCCGGACATCCGGCCGCTCGCGTTTAATTTCCTCACGCAAGGCTGTCAACCGAGTGACGTCAACATCCAGCGCCAGATAGAAATGCGGTGTTTCCTGTTTGCTGCGAGTGAGACGCTTGGCGATGGTGGATTGTGTGGCGCTGGGAGCCACAACGGCATATGCGCCCTGAGCACCGGCGCTGGGCTGAGTTGTAGTCGCACCGTTTTCTGCCCCGGCAACTGTCTGAACTACGCGGCTGGCAGCCTGCGCCCCGGTTGCTCCCGTGGATACGCTCGCCGCCTTGACCAGATGTGCATCCTGGGCGGCGCTCTCCGGAATATCCCGAGCAACAATTCGCCCCTTGGGCCCACTACCCCGAATGGTTTCCAGGGCTATGCCGCGCTGAATGGCTAGACGTCGTGCCAAGGGAGACGCAACCACCCGGGCACCCGGCCGGGGCCGGGCGGATGCGTCTGCGTACTGCGCCGGGCCTGTCCCGGCAGCTTCCATTCCCGCCGCATTCGTGGCCTGAGCAGGGGCCGACGCGGTCGTTGCGACGGTAGATGACGCATTCGATGCATCCTGAGAATGGCTACTCAGCACCGGCGCCTGCTCGCTCTGCGCCTTGCCGTCATCCCAGTATCCGATCACCGCTCCGACCGGCACGGTTTCGCCGGCAGGCACCACGCTTTCCAGAAAGAGGCCGTCGCTTTCAGCGGCAATCTCGTTAACGATCTTCTCGGTTTCAACCACGAAGAGCACCTGCCCTTCCTTGAACGGCGCTCCCGGCTGAGCCAGCCATTCGATAATGGTTCCCTCGGTCATGGTCAGCCCGAGCTTCGGCATGAACAGTTCTTGCCGCACGGCTAGATCCCCTTGAACTCGGCCGCACGTTTCTCAAGGAATGCCGAGCAGCCCTCGTGCGCATCACGGGTGTCCAGTACCAGGCCAATCATTGCCTGCTCATGCGCGAGTGCCGCGCCCAGAGGCATTTCGGAGCCGTTGCGCAGATTGCGCTTGAGGAGCTTCAGTACTAGCGGAGACTTCTCGGCGATCTTGCCCGCCAGCGCCATGGTTTCCTCCATGAGCCGCTCATGAGGCACGACTCGATTGGCGAGACCGATTGCCACAGCTTCGTTGGCGTCGATATTGTCCCCAAGGAACATCAGTTCTTTCGCACGGCAAAGGGGGATTTGCCGGATGATGCGCTGTGAACCACCGGCACCCGGGAACAGCCCCAGATTGATCTCTGGCAAGCCAAGACGCGCTTTCTCTGAAAGAATGCGAATATCCAGCGTCAGCAACAGCTCGGTTCCACCGCCCAGAGCCCAGCCATTGACGGCGGCCAGCGTGGGTTTGTCGGTGTCTTCAAAACGGCGGAACACCCGGTGAATGACTTCCGCAAATTCCTGGTAGTGCGCCAGGCCCTCGCGGCTGTTCAGATCGGCGATATCCCCGCCAGCCACAAAAGCGCGGTTCCCACTACCGGTGACGACTATCGCGCGGACCGAATCGTCTTTTTCCAGGGCGGTGAGGGCTTCTTCAAGCTCCAGCAGCGTGGGAATGTCCAGCGCGTTCAACGTGTCGGGACGGTCAATGGTCAAGACACCGATCTTTCCATTGCGATCCACACGAATGGCATTCTTCTGGCTCATATGTCCTCTCTAAACTTTATTGATGCCCGTGCCACGGACAGCTTCACAGATACGGTCGACACTGACTGCGTAATGACGCTCCAGAGAGCGTGCGAACGGAACCGGCATGAATGGCGCCGCCACCCGAGAAATAGGGGCATCAAGTTCGTCAAAGGCTTCGTCGGCTGCCCACGCTGCGATCTCGGCACCCACGCCGAAAGCCTGTACTGCTTCGTGCACGATGACGAGCCTATGCGTACGGCTCAGTGATTCGAAGACGGCCACCTTGTCCCAAGGCTGAATACTGCGCAGGTCCAGCACTTCTGCCTCAATGTCCTCTGCTTTCAGGCGTTCCGCTGCCTGGACACAGGTATGGACTGCAGCCCCGTAGGACACTAGCGTGACGTCGCGCCCGGGCCGCACAATATTGGCCTTGCCGATGGGAATGCCTGCCGATGTGTCGACCTGACCCTTGCGGCCATACATGGCCTTGTGCTCAATGAAAATGACCGGATCAGGGTCGGTAATCGCGGTACGCAGAAGGCCATAGGCATCGGCGGGCGAGCTCGGACAAACGACTTTCAGCCCGGGGACATGAGCAAGCCATGCCTCCAGGCACTGCGAGTGCTGCGGGCCGGCGTTCAGCCCGCCCCCGTGAGGAGTGCGCAATACCATAGGCACGTGGGATCGTCCGCCGAACATGAATCGCGCCTTGGCCGCCTGATTGACCAAGGCATCCATGGTGAGGGTGATGAAATCCATGAACATGATTTCCACCACCGGTTTGAGACCTGTCATGGCTGCGCCGACTGCCAGCGATGCCAAACTGGCTTCCGAGATGGGCGTGTCCCGCACACGGTCAGCACCGAATTTATCCATCAGGCCGCGTGTGACCTTGAACGAGCCCCCGGCTGCAGCAATGTCTTCCCCCAGAATAATCACCGAGGGGTCGTCGACCATGGCATCGTGAAGCGCTGTATTGATCGCCTCGTTGAACTTCATTTCCTTCATGGCTGTCAATTCCTCAGGCGGTATAGACGTCACGCAGGGCCGCTTCAAATGAAGGCTCCACATCTGCGCGGGCTGCCAAAATCGCGGCTTCCACCTGTGCTTCAACTTCGGTGGCTATGCTCTCGATCTCCTCAGCCGTGAAACCGTTCTCGCGCATACGCGCTTCCAGCCGGTTAAGCGGATCAACACTGCTGAGATTGGCCAGCTCGTCCTGATCGCGATACTTTTGCGCATCGCCCTCGTAATGCCCGCGCACTCTCTGTGTGCTGCATTCAATGATGGCGGGGCCTTCGCCGGCTCGGATGCGCTGCACAACGTCACGGGCGACTTCAGCAACACTTACGGCGTCATTGCCATCGACGTGGCGGTATTGCAGTTTGAACGCCCCGGCCAAGTCTTCGAGGCGAGCGACGAACTGGCGGCTGGTGGGAGAAAATTCCGACCAGCCGTTGTTCTCGCAGACCAGCAGCAACGGAAGCTTCCACAGGGAGGCCATGTTCAGGGTTTCGTGCAGAACGCCTTCGGCCATGGCGCCGTCGCCAAAGAATGCGACCGCGACTCCCTGTGTGTCGCGTACCTGATGCGCCAGCGCGCTTCCCAAAGCGATAGGGATACCGGCACCCACGATGCCGTTTGCGCCAAGAATCCCGAGGTCCATATCGGCGACGTGCATGGAACCACCGCGCCCACCACATACGCCTCCCGCCTTTCCGGTGACCTCTTTGTAAAAGAGTTCCAGATCCAGACCGCGTGCGAGCACATGACCATGACCGCGGTGCGTGGTTGCCAGGGTATCCCTGTCATCCAAGGCTGCACAGATTCCCGCAGCCACGGCCTCCTGACCGATGCTCAGATGAATGAAACCGGGGACTTCGCCATCAGCGAACAACTTGATGAGGCTAGTTTCGACGCAGCGTATGGTGCGGACGACGCGATATAAGGCTGTCAAGCCGTCTCGCGTACCTTGGGAAGGCATGCGCTTG
>JAJUJD010000188.1 GCA_029267315.1 Alcaligenaceae bacterium | reverse complement strand
TTGTCGCGAATTAGGCCGAGCACGCTACCCGCCATCGGCAGGAAAGAAATGTCCACTTGACCCCCGATCAAGTCTTGAACTAGCGGGGCTACGCCACGGTAAGGAACATGCAGCAGCTTGGTGTTAGTTTCGGAAGCCAGCACCTCGCCTGTCACGTGGTACAGCGAACCAATACCTACGCTTCCGTAGGTCACCGCTTCGGTTTCGGGCTTGCGAGCGTGTTCCAGGACGGCCGCAGCATCTTGGGGTTCGAAGCTGCTGCGGGCAACCAGAACCTGGCTGGTGACGGTTGCAGCACCCACCAATCGGAAATCTTCAGCCTGGTAATCAAGCGCGGGATTGACTTCCGGCGCAAGGATCACCTCATTTGGTGAGCCCAGCAATAGGGTCTGACCGTCTGCCGGGCGCTGCAGTACGCGCGCGCTGCCGACTGCGCCGCCGGCCCCGCTGAGGTTTTCCACGATGATGTTGCGGTTCAGTGCCCGGGCCATGACGGGTGCGATCGTGCGGGCAACGAAGTCGGACCCACCTCCTGGCGGGTAGGGAACGACAATGCTCATCTGACCGCCGCTTTGCGCCGCCACCGGCTGCATGACTCCCACAGCAAGCAGACAGGCGGATCCTAAAAGTGTCTTGCTCAGTTTCATGTCTCTCTCCTTGGTCTATTGTTCTATTGCTTTGCTTCACTGCTCGGCTCTGTTACGCCAGGGCGGAGTCAGGTCGGCGTCAACCTGTGCTCCACGAGGGCAGCCCAGAACCGGGCAGCCGGCGCGATACAAGTGTCGTTGAAGTCGTATCCAGGGTTGTGAACCATGCAGTGGGTCAAGCCGGTACTTACGTTGTGCTCGCCAATGCAACCATTACCAATCAGCAGATAGCAGCCGGGACGCTCCTGCAGCATGTAGGCAAAGTCCTCGCTGCCCATCAACGGGGCAATGTTGTCCTTCACACGCTCGGCACCGAACAGCTGTTGCGCCACGAGCCGGGCATCCTTGGTTTCTGCAGTGGTGTTAATGAGCATGGGGTAGCCACGCTCATAGACGACTTCGGCGCGCGCACCGAAGCTTTCGGCCTGGGTCTGGCAAAGATGACGGATCCGTTTTTCAAGCTCGTCACGCACACTGGGCGAAAAGGCGCGCACACTGAGCTCGAGGTGGGCCGTATCCGGGATGACGTTGTAGGTGGCGCCGGCCTGGAGCATGCCCACACTGACCACCGCGCTATCCAGGGGGTCGAGATTGCGCGAGGTGATGGTTTGCAGCGCCATGATGAGGCTGGCTGCGACGATGGTGGGGTCCACCGTGCGCTGAGGGATGGCCGCATGTCCACCTTTGCCGTGGAGGGTGATGACCACCCGGTCTGAAGATGCCATCATGGCTCCGTCGCGGAACATGAAGTCGCCTACGGGCCAGCCAGGCATGTTGTGCATGGCAAAGACGGCGTCGCAGGGAAACTGCTCGAACAGCCCTTCTTCCATCATGCGGCGGGCGCCCCCGGCGCCGCCCATTTCTTCGGCAGGCTGGAAGATCAGATGGACAGTACCGTCGAACTGGCGTCGGCGCGCAATCAACTCTGCGGCGGCAAGAAGAATGGCGGTATGGCCGTCGTGGCCACAGGCATGCATCACGCCTTCATTACGGCTTGCCCAGTCCACGTCGGTGGCTTCCTGTATGGGCAGGGCGTCCATATCTGCGCGCAATCCTATGCTGCGGCGAGAGCCGCCCAGCTTCAGACTGGCCACTACGCCCGTGCCCGCAATGCCGCGCACGACTTCATAGCCCAGCGCCTGCAGGCGTGTGGCCACCAGGTCTGAGGTACGGAATTCCTCAAAACCCAGTTCAGGGTGGCGGTGGAGGTCACGGCGCAGCTCTGTGTAAGTCTGCCAATTCAATTGAGCGTCAAGCAAGGTATCCATATGCCCATTATTGAGTGCAACATCTCTGTGCGAGTAATGGTTTTTGCTTTGGAGTGACAACCTCTGGTTATCATTGCCACATGAAAGATCATTGGATAAAAGCCCTTCTGGCTGTGGTGGAGGCAGGCACCATACGAGGTGCAGCACGTACCATGAATTTGTCTCAAGCAGCGCTGACGAAAGCATTGCGGGAGCTGGAGCAGGAAGTCGGGGTCGAGCTGCTCGCCCGCAGTTATCGCGGTGTCAGATTGACCAAGGCCGGGCGCATTCTGCACGACCGTGCTCGGGCGGCCCGCCATCAGCTGCGCATTGCCGAGGCGGAAATTCGAGCGCTCTCTGGAGGCACCCAGGAAACGCTGTCAGTTGGCGTTACCCCCATGGTCGCCCTTTCCGTACTGCCCGATGTCTGGACCCATTTCCGCCGCCTGCGTCCGGGTGTCACGCTGAATCTGATGGAAGGCCTGCCCTCACTGGTCACGCCGGCATTGACCAAGGGCGAACTGGACTTCGCTGTGGTTATGGCGGAACCCGAGCTTTTGCCCGCAACGCTTCAGTTCGAACCGCTGACGCAAACGCGCTTCATGGTGGTGGGGCGGGAAGCCCATCCCTCCAGGGGCATATCGGAGCTGGCCACCTTGTTGGAACAGGATCATGAATGGATATTCAGCCTGCATCTGGGCAGTTACAGCGAGCGGGTGTTGAACTGGATGACCAGTCTGGGCATGGCGCGTCCAAGGCGGATCGTCGACTGCAATTCCACGCTTTCCAACTGGCAATTGCTGCGCAGCACCGACATGTTGAGCATCATGCCGGCCGTATTCTTCGAGCCGCCCTCAGTCGGCGCGCAGGCCAGCGGCCTGGCACCATTCGACATACCGCTTCCACCTGCGGAGGTCGGCATACTCCGCCTGCGCCATGCCCCGCCTTCTGCCTCTGCGGACCTGCTTGCGGAATTGTTCAGCCTTTATTTGCAGAAGTTGACCGGCGCTTCGGCAGGGCCAGCATAGTACCGCGGCAATTTTTCGCGCCGCACAGGCAACGGTACTGTTCCTTGAGCTTTTTAGTCTTGCGGCCCTCGATCTGCAACGCGTAATCAAAAAACAGTTCTTCACCCTCGGCAATTTCGCGCAGGGCATAGATCCAGAGCCGTGTTCCAGCCTCGTTCTCACGGGCTTCGCAGTTCGGGTCGCATGAGTGATTGATCCAACGAGCATCGTTGCCTCGCTGGCCCCCGTCGATGATCTTGCCGCTGCTCAGCGAAAAAAAGAAGGTGTGGTTGGGGTCTTCGGGGTTATAAGACGGCAATTCATCAGCTTCTTCAGCAGTAATGCGTTTGCCCCGATATTCGATGATGCAGGTATCTGCGGGGATGTCGCAGGCGGCGAACACACCCTTCCCATGCAGAGGGGAAGGACGCACGACGTGCCAGGGTGGTGTTTTGCTGCGTGACATGTTTGGAGGGCTCTCGACGGTCAAAAGCACTACACTTTACGCAATTTCCAAAAGAACTGACCATAGGTGCAACGTGAACACCACCGCAAACACCGGGCCCGATCGGCTCGATGGCGCACAACGCATGCTGCAAACACTCATTGACCTGGGTGTCGACACCATTTTCGGTTACCCCGGTGGGGCCGTCCTGCCTTTGTATGACGCGCTGTATTCCGAGCCGCGCATCCGCCACATCCTGGTGCGGCACGAGCAGGGCGCGGTCCACGCCGCAGAAGGGTACGCCCGCTCAACCGGCAAGCCCGGCGTCGTTCTTGTGACTTCGGGCCCGGGGATGGCAAATACAACGTCGGGTCTGCTGGACGCCATGTGCGATTCCATTCCCGTGTTGTGCATCAGTGGTCAGGTGGCGACGACCGCCATTGGCACCGATGCCTTCCAGGAATGTGATGCCGTGGGTATTTCCCGCCCTGTTACCAAATGGAATGTGCAGATTCGCCGGGGCGCGGATATTGCGTCGGTCACGGCCAAAGCATATCGCATGACCACCCAGGGTAGGCCTGGCCCCGTACTCATCGATTTTCCCAAAGACGTGCAAATCGCCGAAGCACCGGCCTTGGGAGAAGAAGAGCCGGCCGAAACCGGTCCAGCAGCCACTGATTTGGCCAACCCGACAACCGAGGCTGCGGTGAAACGCGCGGCTGGTTTGATCGCCAACGCGAAGCGGCCGGTCTTTTACGGTGGCGGCGGGCTGATCAATTCTGGTGTGGATGCTTGCGAAACGTTCACAAGTCTGGTGCAGGATCTGAACGCGCCGTGCACGCTCACTCTCATGGGGCTGGGCGCCTTTCCCGCTGACGACCCTCGCTTCATCGGGATGCTCGGCATGCACGGAACGCTAGAAGCAAATCTGGCGATGCACCATGCCGATCTCATCGTCTGCGTGGGCGCGCGCTTCGATGACCGCATCACGGGGCGACTTTCCGACTTCTGTCCTCATGCGGCAAAGATTCACATCGACATAGACCCGGCCTCCATCAACAAGGTGGTGCGGGCCGATGTCGCCATGGTGGGCGATTGCTACCCTCTGCTGCGGGCGCTACGTAAGGAAGTAGCGGCCATGGACCTGGCCCATGACCGTCTGCAGGCATGGTGGGACCGCATCGGTGTGTGGCGCGAGCGTGATTGCCTGGCTGTAACCCCCTCCGAGGATCACATCCTTCCCCAACACCTGCTGCAACGACTGAACACGGCTTTGCAAGGGCACGACGCCATCGTATCGACCGATGTCGGTCAGCATCAGATGTGGGCCGCGCAGTACTTGCGGTTTTCCCGCCCCAACCGGTGGCTGACTTCGGGCGGAGCCGGCACCATGGGTTACGGCCTGCCCGCGGCCATCGGTGCCCAGGTCGCTCACCCGGAAAAATTGGTGGTGTGTGTGAGCGGCGATGCCTCCGTGCTGATGAATATTCAGGAAATGGCCACCGCCGTTCAGCACCGGACGCCCGTCAAGGTGGTGCTGTGCAACAACCGCCATATGGGTATGGTCAGACAGTGGCAGGAACTGATTCACGATGGCCGCTACAGCCACAGCTATAACGATTCCATGCCGGATTTTGTCGCCTTGGCCAAAGCATTTGGCTGGCAGGCCGCCCGAGTAGAAGACCCTGCCGAGTTGGACGCCGCCCTGGCCGCGTGCATGGCGGCAGAGGGGCCTTATTTTCTGGACGTCGCCGTGCTGGCACAAGAGAACTGCTTCCCCATGATGCCAGCTGGGTACGGGCACCAGCAGGTCATGCTCTCGGAAGACACCTGGTACGTGGAAGAATAAGGGTTCGCGGTCTGTGCACCGCGAAAACCCGTATTCCTTGGGTTGGCAGTCTTTGCCATAATCGCCGGGTTGTGCGCCATGCATTTTGAAACATGGCATATCCAATTGAATAAGGAACACCTATGCGTCCCAACTGGCTCACGAAATTGTTGACCGCCGCCTGCGTAGCCGGCGCCTTCATTGCAACGCCTGTGGCGGCCAAGAACCTGAAGTTCGCCTATGCATTGT
>JAJUJD010000060.1 GCA_029267315.1 Alcaligenaceae bacterium | reverse complement strand
CCCTTGATCGAGCTTGCACGGTCGCGCGGACTGCGAGTGGTCGCGGAAGCATTCGCTGACCGCGCCTACAACGACGATGGCTCGCTGGTTTCCCGACGTGAGCCCGGCGCCGTATTGCATGACCCTGATCAAGTCGCCGAACGCATGCTCAAACTGGTGCGCACTGGGGAACTCGAATCCATCAGCGGCCACAACATAAGGCTGAATGCCGATTCCATCTGCGTGCATGGCGATAGCCCCGGCGCCGTGGAAATGGCACGCCGCATCCGTGCTCGGTTCGATGAAGCCGGTGTGCGACTTTCCCCCTTTGCAGGCCTGAAGCGGAGTTGATTCATGCGTTTCATGCCCGCCAGTGACAGCGCTCTGCTGGTCGAACTGGACAATCTCGGACAAGCCATGGCGCTGTACCGGCAGCTTCTCCAGCACCCGATTCGAGGCGTCACGGAACTCGTCCCAGCCGCCCGAACAGTGCTGGTGCAATATCGTCCCAGCGCCATCACGCCAACTGAGTTGCTCTCCGCACTGCGTGAACGGGGTGCTGCAGCGGAAGAACGTCAGAACGACCTAACCGAGCCCGGCCGCCTCGTCGAAATTCCTGTGCATTACAACGGCGAAGACCTCCCGGAAGTAGCCGAATTGCTTGGCATCACCGTGAGGGAAGTCGTTGCCCGGCATACCGAACGCCCCTACCTCGCGGCTTTCGCGGGGTTCGCACCAGGTTTTGTATACCTGGCCGGCGGCCATCCCAGCTTTCAATTGCCACGCCGTACGTCGCCTCGCACCAAGGTTCCGGCCGGCTCGGTCGCCGTGGCGGGCGACTTCAGTGCCGTTTACCCCAGTGACAGCCCCGGTGGCTGGCAGCTGCTGGGCGTGACCGACATTCCCATGTGGGATCTCAGCCGACCTGAACCGGCCTACATTCAGCCGGGCTTCCGGGTCCAATTCCGCAACGCAGATACGGTCTCGGTGCCAGTCAGCATGCCCGCCGCGCTTGCGGGCGGCACCGAAACGCAGTTGGTGAATGCGGATTCGCTTGCGGGCGGCACCGAAACGCAGTTGGTGAATGCGGATTCGCTTGCGGGCGGCACCGACCCGCAGTCGGTGAAAGCTGGTTCGCTTGCGGCCGAGGTCCGAGCAGATGCTGACGAGCCTTCCGCCCCAATCCAGTCTGGCGCGCAGCTTGAGACTCTGCAAAGCGGCATCCAGACTTTGTTCCAGGACACTGGCCGGGTCGGCATGGCGGGCTTGGGCGTTTCGCCCTCGGGCGCGCTTGATCTACCTTCCATGCGTCAGGCCAACCGATTAGTTGGGAACCCCTCCGACACGCCTGTACTTGAAAACGTTCTGGGTGGCCTGCAGCTTCGGTCGTTCGGGCGGACAGTTATCGCAGTAACAGGTGCCGATGTCCCTCTGACTTTACGCGATGCAGAGGGCCGGGCGCTTCCCCAGGCTAGTCACCAGGCTATTGCACTGGACGACGGCGATGTCCTCATTCTGGGCAACCCCGCGCGAGGAGTACGCACTTATATCGCCGTGCGCGGGGGCTGGCAGGTGGAACCCGTATTGGGCAGCTGCGCCACTGACACACTGGCACGCATAGGGCCTCCCGCCCTCCAGGCTGGCATGCGTTTCGAAGTCGGCACCGCCGTGCCTCGCGAGTCGCTACGGGCGGTGGAACTGGCTGAGCCAGATATCAAACTGCCTTTGCCCGCTGCAGGTGAACTCGTCACCCTCGATGTGATCATGGGGCCGCGCGACGACTGGTTCACTGAGGACGCTCTACAGCGCTTTGCGCAGCAGGAGTGGGTCGTTACCCCGCAGTCCAACCGCATCGGAATGCGCTTGGAAAGCGATGTGCCCCTGACACGCATACGAAATGATGAGCTGCCCAGTGAAGGTACGGTCAGTGGTGCCATACAGGTGCCGATCAGCGGCCAGCCCGTGCTTTTCCTGGCTGATCATCCCTTGACAGGCGGATATCCAGTGATTGCTGGCGTGGCGGGCCACCACCTGGCGCTCGCCGCTCAAATTCCCATCGGCTGCCGTATCCGGTTCAACGTCATCGCTCCCCCAATTTCTGCACAGGCCTGAAGCGTTTACATACGCCAGCACGCCTATAAAGAGTTTGCCAACATGATCAAGAAAGTACTCATTGCCAACCGCGGTGAAATTGCCGTCCGTATTGCCCGGGCGTGCCGTGACACCGGCATCCAGTCCATCGCTGTCTACGCCGATTCGGACGCCGACGCCCTGCACGTGCGGACCGCCGACGAAGCCTGGGCGCTGGAAGGTAGCCGGCCCGCGGACACCTATCTGAACATCCCAAAACTCCTGGATATTGCACAACGCAGCGGAGCCGACGCGGTCCACCCAGGATATGGTTTCCTCTCCGAGCGCGCGGAGTTTGCCCGAGCAGTCATTGATGCTGGTTTGCGCTGGATTGGCCCCCCTCCCGAGGCCATCGAAGCTTTGGGCGACAAGGTCGCTGCCCGGCGTATTGCCCAGCAGGTTGGAGCCCCCATGGTGGCCGGTACGGCGGAGCCGGTGAAAACCAGCGCGGAAGTGTTGGCGTTTGCCGAACAGCACGGGCTGCCCATTGCCATCAAGGCCGCCTTTGGCGGCGGTGGCCGCGGGCTGAAGGTGGCATGGAAAATGGAAGAAGTGGCCGAACTGTATGAATCAGCGGTTCGCGAAGCCACTGTTGCCTTCGGGCGAGGCGAGTGCTTCCTGGAACAGTTTCTTGACCGGCCGCGCCATATCGAAGCGCAGGTGCTGGCTGACCAGCATGGCAATGTCGTGGTGGTTGGCACGCGCGACTGCTCTCTGCAACGCCGTAATCAGAAACTGGTGGAAGAAGCGCCTGCACCCTTCCTCACCGACGCTCAACGGCAAGACATCCACGACGCCGCGCGCAAGATCTGCGCCGCCGCGGGCTACGTGGGCGCAGGCACAGTAGAATTCCTGCTCAGTCGCAGCGGCCAGATCTCCTTTCTGGAGGTCAATACGCGGCTACAGGTCGAGCACCCTGTTACGGAAGAGACCGCAGGCGTCGACCTGGTCGTCGAACAGTTGCGCATTGCCGACGGCCTGCCGCTTTCCATCACAGAGACGCCCGTACCGCGCGGCCATAGCCTGGAGTTCCGCATTAATGCCGAGGACCCTGGCCGAGGTTTCTTGCCCACACCCGGGCACATTAGCCACTTCGACCCCCCAAGCGGGCCGGGTGTTCGACTCGATACAGGCGTGGCGGCCGGCTCCACCATTCCGGGCAGCTTCGATTCCTTGATGGCCAAGCTCATCGTAACCGGCGCCACCCGCCAGCAGGCGTTGGCCCGTGCACGCCGTGCTCTGCAAGAGTTCAGTATCGAAGGGGTTGCCACCGTATTACCCTTCCATCGCGCGGTGGTGAACGACCCCGCCTTCACCGCCGAGGACGCCTTCAAGGTGCACACCCGCTGGATCGAAACAGAAATGAAGGCCGATTTCGAAGCCGACGCGCGCCCCGTTTCGGCTGGCGAATCCAGCCTGCTGCGCACTTTCGTGGAAATTGACGGCAAACGTGTAAGCCTGGGATTGCCGCCGAACCTATTCATGTCTGGCCCAGCCGGCCCCATTGGTACCAACGCCGACTCCTCTGCAGGCTCAGCCGCCAAGGCCAAGGAGCCCGGCACTATTGAGGCCCCTTTGACCGGCAGCCTAGTCCGCTGGAACAAGGCGGATGGCGACACCGTTACCGAAGGTGAAGTCATTGCCGTCATGGAAGCAATGAAGATGGAAACCCCCATTCATGCTGAATGTGCCGGCGTGCTCGAGTGCTCGGCGAAGGAAGGCGATATGCTGAATGCTGGGCAAGCCATGGGGCATATCAAGGCGGTTTAGGTCTTCAAGGGGGCGCTGCAATGGCGGCGCCCTTCCAGCGCAGACCCCGGCCCAAAACGCGAAAAGCCCGCACACAATGGTACGGGCTTCTTTTTAACTGCGGAAATTCTTTGGCGGACAGGGGGGGATTCGAACCCCCGATACGCTATTCACGTATACACGCTTTCCAGGCGTGCGCCTTCAACCACTCGGCCACCTGTCCTACTACACGGCTCACAAAAAAATGCCGCCCACGTAACTGTATCCCCGGGGCAGGCATAGTTGAACCATGCGAAGTCAGCCATTATAGCACGCAAAAATATTTCCTCAAGCTGGCGGCTTACTGCGCTTGAACGTTGGCGGCACGTACCACCTTGCCCCAAGATTCGTGCTCGTCCTCGACTAATTTTGCCAGCTCAGCGCCCGGCACGAACTTCAATTCAACGCCTTGCTGAGCCAGGTCGGATTTGAGAGTCGGATCTTCCACGGCGACCTTGAGCGCATTCGCCAGCGTTTCAATGATTTCAGAGGGTGTGCCCTTTGGCGCGAAGAGCGCAAAGGCGTTGTCAGCCACCACGTTATCGACACCTGCCTGAGCCAAGGTGGGCACCTCCGGTAGCAGGGTCAAGCGGTTACTTGACGCCACGGCCAATACTTTCAAACGGCCTCCCTTGATGAGCGGCATGGAGCCTGTCACGCTGTCGAACATCATGATCGAGTCGCCGCTGACGAGGCTGGGCAACGCTTGCGAGCTTCCCTTGTAAGGAACGTGGGTGATATCCAGCTTGTTCTGCGCCACAAATAGTTCGGATTCCAAATGCGACAAGGTGCCGACGCCCTGCGAAGCGAAGTTATAGGCACCGGGCTTCGCACGCACGCGTTCCAACAGCTCAGTCACTGAGTTGATTTTTTCCTGCTCCGGCACAACCAGAATGTGCGGCACGAAGCCCACCAAACCAATCGGCTCAAAGTCCTTGCTCAGATGGGCGCTTTGGTTCTGGTAGATATTCGCAGCGATGGCCTGATTCGTGGTGGCCGCCAAATAGAGTCCATAGCCGTCGGGCTTGGCTCGCGCACCCGCGGAAAGGCCAATCGCGCCGCCCGCACCCGGCTTGTTGTCCACGACGATACTTTGCCCAAGCTCCTGGGACATACGCTGCGTGACCGCCCGTGCAAGCACGTCAGTCGCCCCCGCAGTGGGGAATGAAATGATCACCTGAATCGGCTTGTCCGGATAGGCGGCATGCGCGGCACCGGACCACGCCAATGTCGATGCCATGGCCAGGCCGTAGGTGGTCTTGAGAAAACTGCGACGAGCGTATGAAAGAATGGAAGGAGACGACGCGTGACAACTCTGCATGGTGAGGAGCTCCTGGAGGAGGGACTAGGTGAGGAACTAACTGGACATTTCGAGCGTTTGAACTATGAGGCAATTTGTCACAGTACTTTTATGCTCACCTAAAATCAATTTGAGTTTTTTATTTTTCAGGTAGCGCCCCCCACGTTTGAGCGCTCAGGCAGGAAAGGCGCGCGCGCCCAGCAGGCGTTCGCAGTACCGTGCAATCATGTCGATCTCGATATTGACACGCTTCCCCGGCTGCAGCCCCTTCAAAGTCGTGACTTCAACCGTATGTGGGATCAGATTAATGCCGATTTCACAGCCGTCTGGCGTGTCGCTCACGTTATTCACCGTCAGGCTCACGCCATTGACCGTGACCGAGCCTTTGTACGCCATGTAGCGGCCCAGCTCCGTCGGCACAAGTATCTGCAGTTTCCAGGATTCGCCCACCTGTTCGAACTGCGTTACGGTGGCCGTTCCATCGACGTGTCCCGAAACCATATGCCCATCTAGCGTGTCGCCCAGGCGCATAGCATGTTCGAGGTTCACATCCCCCGGCGCGTCCAATCCCACTGTGCGGTTCAGGCTTTCCCTCGATACATCCACTTGGAAGCCGTCATTTTCCATGGCCACCACCGTCATGCACGCGCCCTGAATCGCGATGGAATCCCCCAGTTTGCTGTCTGCCCGAAGAAAGCCGGGAGCGTGAATATGCAGCCTTACCCCCGCGTCCTCATTGCCCTGAGCGAGCGGGGTAACCTGTGTAATGCGGCCAATAGCCGTGACAATGCCAGTAAACATGTACTTCCTTGGGTGATTCGGGGATCAGTGCGCAATATGCTTTTGGGTAATCCGGCCCACCGCTTGGGCCAGTTCAGCCCAATGGCCAGGGTTGCGCAGACGCAACCGCATATCGGTGCCCACAGGCAGTGAATCAATAAATTCGAAACGCTCAGCAGCATCGAGCTTGGCCACGGCAGGCATATCTGCCATGCCCCTGCCCTGCCCCAGCAACAGCGGCGCCATGTACACCAGAAGCTCGTCAACGCAGCCGGCTTGCAGTAATGCGCCTGAAAGTCGGGCACCAGCCTCAACATGCACCTCATTCACTTCATGAGCTGCCAGCCAGCGCATGACACTGGGAAGATCCACGCCGGCCGGGGTGCTCGGCAGGACAACAACTTCGACATTGCGACTGGCCAGTCTCGCCGCTTTCTCTTCATCGATGCGGCAGACAAACAGGTACACCTTGCCTCCATCGAACAGTCGTACGTCTTCTTTCACTTCGAAGCGGGCGTCGATGATGGCGCGTATGGGTTGCCGCGGTGTGTCGACTTCGCGCACATTCAGCTGTGGGTTATCCGAGCGTACCGTTCCGATACCCGTCAGCACAACGCAGCTGCGGGCGCGCCAGTGATGGCCGTCAGCACGTGCCAGAGGGCCGGTTATCCATTGTGATTCCCCGCCGGGCAAGGCGCTGTGGCCATCTAGCGATACCCCGGCTTTCATCCAGACCCATGGCAGCCCACGCGTCATGCGCGACACGAAGCCAACATTGAGGGCCATTGCTTCTTCTGCGCACACCCCCAGGGTGACGGGAATGCCGGCCTCCCGGAGACGGACAATGCCTTGCCCGCCGACCAGAGGATTGGGATCACACAGGGCTATGACCACCCGGCCGACTTTCGCTTTAATGAGTGCATCCACGCACGGTGGGGTTCGCCCATGATGGCTGCAGGGCTCAAGTGTGACGTAGACCACCGCCCCTTCAATGTCGTTGCCCTTCGCGAGTGCGTCGTGCAGGGCAACGACCTCTGCGTGGGGGCCACCGACTTGCTGTGTGGCGCCTTGCCCCAGTATGGCTTCGTCGCGAACAATGACGCAGCCAACGCGCGGGTTGGGCGCAGTGAGGTAAAGCGAGGTTTCCGCCAGCGCCAGTGCATGACGCATCCAGCGCGCATCGTCATCCACGAGAGCGGTCATTCCTCGACTCCTGGAGCCTGAAATTCCGAAATGGCTTTCACGAATTCACCGACGTCCTCGAAGCTGCGATACACCGAAGCGAAGCGCACATACGCGACTTGGTCGAGCTCGCGCAGTTCTGCCATGACGAGATCGCCAATGAAACGAGAGGTGACTTCCTTCTGACCACTGTGCAGCAGGCGGTCGCAAATGCGCTCGACGGCGGAGTCCATGCGGTCAGTACTGACCGGCCGCTTGCGCAGGGCCAGTTTGAAACTGGCCTGCAGCTTGGCGAGATCAAATTCGACCCGTGTGCCGTTGCGCTTCACCACCGCCGGCATGAGCAGTTCAGCTCGCTCGTAAGTGGTGAAGCGGCGCTCACAGGCCGGGCAGCGGCGCCGACGTCGAATGACGTCGCCCTCGTCCTGCACTCGAGTATCGATCACTTGAGTGTCGGCGCGATTGCAGTAAGGGCATCTCATGGCCGGGCCGCCGCAGTATGAATCAACGGTAGACGGGGAAACGCGCCGTCAGTTCGTTGACCTTTTCCCGCACGGCGGCCAGGTTGGCTTCGTCATGCGGATTGTCGAGTACGTCAGCGATCAGATTGGCAGTAAGCTCGGCTTCCGCTTCCTTGAAACCGCGAGTAGTCATGGCAGGCGAGCCCAGACGGACACCGCTGGTGACGAAAGGCTTCTCGGGGTCGTTGGGAATGGAGTTCTTGTTGACCGTAATGTGTGCCTTGCCCAGCGCAATTTCTGCATCCTTGCCGGTAATGCCCTTGGCGCGCAGGTCAACCAACATCACGTGGCTTTCGGTACGACCAGACACAATGCGCAGGCCGCGCTTGACCAGTGTTTCAGCCAGCACTTTGGCGTTCTTCACAACTTGCTGTGCGTAGTCTTTGAATTCCGGCGACAGCGCTTCCTTGAAGGAAACGGCCTTTGCGGCAATGACGTGCATTAGCGGGCCACCCTGAATGCCAGGGAAGATGGCGGAGTTGATGATTTTCTCGTGCTCGGCCTTCATCATGATCACGCCACCACGGGGCCCGCGCAGGGATTTGTGCGTAGTAGATGTGACGAAGTCGGCATGAGGAACCGGGTTGGGGTAGACACCGCCGGCAACCAGGCCCGCATAGTGGGCGATGTCGACCATGAACAATGCGCCGTTTTCACGGGCGATGCGTGCCATGCGCTCGAAGTCAATGCGCAGGGCATAGGCCGATGCGCCACCAACGATCAGCTTGGGCTTGTGCTCGCGAGCCAGGCGTTCGAGCTGTTCGTAGTCAAGCTCTTCCTTGTCGTTCAGGCCGTAGGATACGAAGTTGTACAGCTTGCCGGAGGCGTTCACCGGCGAACCGTGCGTGAGGTGACCGCCCTCTGCCAGGCTCATGCCCAGAACGGTGTCACCCGGCTTCAGCACAGCCATATACACACCCTGGTTGGCTTGCGAGCCGGAATTAGGCTGCACGTTTGCCGCTTCCGCGCCGAAAATTTCCTTCAGACGGTCGATGGCCAACTGTTCGACGATGTCGACGTATTCGCAACCGCCGTAATAGCGCTTGCCCGGATACCCTTCCGCGTATTTGTTGGTGAGCTGCGTGCCCTGAGCCTGCATAACGGCCGGGCTGGTGTAGTTCTCGGAAGCAATCAGCTCGATATGCTGTTCCTGGCGCACGTTTTCTTTTTGAACGGCGGCCCAGACATCGGCATCGACCTGGTCGAGGGTTCGGGAGCGGTCAAACATGGGGCGATCCTTGCAATACAAGACATGAATAGGCCATTTTAGCCTTTTCCCCTGCAATCAGCTCCCGTCCGCTTGATAGCGGTAGCGAAATTATCGCGGGATCAGCCGCGGGTTCAGGGTATAGAGGCCGGTGATGGAGGCTTGATCGAGAATATGCCCCTGCATGGCGTCCAGGACTTCCTTTGCCGTAAAGCGGCCTTCTACTGGAAGTTCCTGAATGTCGAGCGCATACACGGTGAAGACATAACGGTGAACGATGGAATCATTCCAGGGCGGGCAAGGGCCGTCGTAGCCGAAGTAGTCCCCGTTCATGTCGCGGTCACTGGCGAACCAACCGGTGTAATCGTTCAGACCCTGGCGCGTGCCGTCCAACGCCAAAGGACCGGCCTTACCTCGAGGCGTAATGCCATTGGAGTATGAGCCCTCGGCTATCTGAGCGGTATGAGAGGGAACGTCGATGAGCACCCAGTGATAGAAGTCCACCCGTGGCAAGGTATCCGGTATCTCGCGGCCTTCCTGGTTGACGTCGTCAGGTTTGCTGGGGACGTCAGGGTCGTGACAGATGACCACGAAGGATTTCGTGGCTTCCGGTGCGTCAGACCATGCAAGATGTGGATTCGCATTGCCGGCCAGGGCCACGTGCGTATGTCCATCGGGCTTTGCGAAGGCATTGCGCTCGGAGATATAACCCTGATCGGTAAACGACTCACTGATTAGCTTCATCGCGAACTCCTGAAGAATCACTCTGTTAGCGTAACGCGGGCAAATTTGCGCTTGCCCACCTGAACAACGTAAGTTCCGGCCGGCAGCTGCAAGGATTTGTCTTCAATGCGGGTGCCATCGACCCGCACGCCGCCCTGTTCCACGTTGCGCTGAGCCTCGGAACCAGAGGCGGACAAACCGGCTTCCCGCAACACCTTGAGTATACCCATAGGCCCCTTGCCCGCCGTCACTTCAGGCATATCTTCCGGAATGGCTCCGTCGCGGAAACGGGCTTCGAACGAGGCCAGCGCGTCGACCGCCGCCTTGCGCGAGTGGAAGCGCTCCACAATTTCCTGCGCCAGCGCCACCTTGGCTTCACGCGGGTTCAAACCTTCCTGGACCTGCTGCTGGAGCGCATCGATTTCCTCCATCGGCCTGAAGGACAGGAGCTCGTAGTAACGCCACATGAGCGTATCGGAGATCGACATCAGCTTGCCGAACATGGAGTCGGGCGATTCAGTGATGCCGATATAGTTGCCCTTCGATTTGGACATCTTGTCGACGCCGTCTGTTCCTTCCAGGAGAGGCATCGTCAGGATGCACTGCGACTCCATACCATATTCCTTCTGCAGCTCGCGCCCGACCAGCAGATTGAACTTCTGGTCAGTCCCGCCCATTTCGAGGTCGGCCTTGAGCGCGACAGAGTCGTAGCCCTGCAGCAGAGGGTAAAGGAACTCGTGAATGGAAATAGGAACGCCGCCCTTGAAGCGCCGCGTGAAATCTTCGCGTTCCATCATCCGCGCCACCGTATAACGCGACGCGAGTTTGATCATGCCGCGCGAGCCCAGCTTGTCACACCATTCCGAGTTGTAGCGGATCTCGGTACGGGCGGGATCGAGGATCATGCTCGCCTGCTCGTAGTAGGTCTTGGCGTTTTCGTGTATCTGTTCCGCCGTCAGCGGCGGGCGAGTGGTGTTGCGCCCGCTGGGGTCGCCAATCAAAGCAGTGAAGTCACCGATGAGGAAGATCACGGTATGACCCAGATCTTGCAATTGGCGCATCTTGTTCAGCACCACGGTGTGGCCCAGATGGATGTCAGGCGCGGTGGGGTCGAGGCCGAGCTTGATGCGCAGCGGCTGTTTTTCCGCTCGGCTGCGGGCAAGCTTTCGTACGAACTCGGACTCTACCAGCAGTTCGTCGCAACCGCGCTTGACCACTTTAAGATCGTGTTCCACTTCCGGGGTGATGGGGGCTTCGTTTGGCGCCATAATGAAAAGTCTGGGTAGACAGATGGAAAGAATAGCGAAGTGAGGCTAAAAAGTGCAAAAAGTCTCGAAAACCTTCCGGTAATCGGATAGCATAGCGTGCTAAATGCAACCCTGCATTCGGCCAGGGTCCTGCACGCCGGCAACGCAGCATCTTATCATCCAGGTTTTCCACCCATGTCAGAGAAAGGGATCCCCGAAGCCCCCTCCTTGCGTGCGGCAATGCGCGCTCATCGCAAACCATTCCATTTTGTTCGCAAGACTCTCATGCTTGTGTCACTTGGCCTGTTTGCAGCCGCAGGCGCTCTTGCGGTCGTTGAGCCCGCCGAGAAACCGGTGGTCTATACCGAGCAGAGCGTTCTGGCTCTTCCGGAAATAGAAGTGCTTTCGGAAACCACGAGCAGTGACCCCTTCATCAGCGAAACCGTGATTCGCCGGGGTGACACGCTGGCAGCCCTGTTGCAACGGCTGCATGTGCAAGAAGCAGGCCTGCAATCTTTCCTTATACAAGAACCCGACGCACGCTCGATTTACAAGCTCTACCCGGGGCGGGTCGTCCGCGCCGCGCTTGATCACGAAGGCAAGCTGGTGTACTTGCGGTACGACCACACACCAGGCACGCGTGATGAAGGTCGCTACGTCAGCCGTTGGCTTGAAGTCACGCCGGATGGCAAAGGCGGCTTCCAGGCCAACGAGCGCGAGCAGGTGGCGGACACCCAAATCCGCGTAGCCCAAGGCGAAATTGTCAATTCGCTGTTTGGCGCAACCGATGCGGCAGGCATTCCGGACCACATCACCCTTCAAATGGCGGAAATCCTCAGCAGCAAGATTGATTTCATGCGTGATCTGCGCAAGGGTGATCGCTTCCGCGTTGTTTATGAAACCTATGCGAGCGAAGGCCGCGATGTTGGCGCCGGCCGAGTGCTTGCGGTGGAGTTCATGAACAAGGACGAAACCTATGATGCCGTCTGGTTCGCTCCGGAATCGTCCTCCGGCGCCTATTACGACTTCGACGGCCGTAGCCTGCAGGGCGCTTTCCTACGCAATGCCCTGAAATTTACCCGTATTAGCTCAACCTTCGGTGGTCGCCGCCACCCAGTGCACGGCGGCTGGCGCCGGCATAACGGTGTGGACTACGCTGCCCCCAGTGGTACACCCATCCACGCAACGGCCGACGGTGTTATCAAGTTTGCGGGCTGGCAGCGCGGCTACGGCAACACCATCATCATTGAACACCACAACAACATCACCACGCTGTATGCCCACCAAAAAGGCTTCGCCAAAGGTATCAAGAATGGCGTGAAAGTTCGCCAGGGCGATCACATCGGCTATGTCGGTTCCACCGGCTGGTCCACCGGCCCGCACTTGCATTACGAATTCCGCGTAAACAATAAGGCAGTGGATCCGCTCTCCGTTGACTTGCCCGTTGCGCGGACGCTCAGCCCCGCCGAACGCAAGCAGTTCGACACGGTCCTCGCCCAGTACCGGGACCACATCCAACTGCTGCGTGGCGACACCGGGGTAGCCTATTCCTCAGAAGGCGACTCCACCCTCGTCGCCAGTAACTGACGGAAGATGGGCAGTTCGCTTGGCGGCCTGTATGTCGGGCTGATGTCCGGCACCAGCCTGGACGCGGTGGATGCCGTGGTATTCGATGTAAGTGAAGACGGTCACGGGCGCGTGCTTGGAGGCGAATCGCTTCCCCTGCAAACATCGCTGCGGGAAGAGTTGTTGGCATTGAACACTCCGGGTCATGATGAGCTGGCTCGCGCCGCGCTGGCTTCTCAGCGCTTGGCAGAACTCTATGCCACAGCAGTGGACAACGTTCTGACCAGCTGCGCAGTATCGGCCGCAGACGTACGCGCCATAGGAGCACACGGCCAGACGGTGCGACACCGCCCCGAGCTGGGCTACACCATTCAGCTGAACGCCCCTGCTCTGCTGGCAGAGCGCTGTGGCATCGACGTCGTTTCCGACTTCCGCAGCCGCGATATCGCAGCCGGCGGCCAGGGCGCCCCGTTGGTTCCGGCCTTCCACGCTGCACAATTCCAGGCTTCTCACACACGTGTGGTACTGAATCTGGGTGGGATCGCGAACATCACCATACTGGACCAAGACGCTCACATCAGCGGCTTTGATACTGGCCCCGCAAATATGTTGATGGATGCCTGGGTGCTACGCACGAAGGGTCTTTCCTTCGATGCCGACGGCGCGTGGGCGGCCTCGGGTCAGGCCAATGAGGCACTATTGGCCCACATGCTTGCGGACAGCTGGTTCCGTCGGCAGCCACCGAAATCCACCGGCCGAGATGATTTCAACATGCAGTGGCTGGTGGAAAAGCTTACGGATGTTTTTGGAACTGACCCTGAACTGTGGCCCGCAGCACAGGATATTCAAGCGACGTTGTTGCAGCTCACTGCCCGCAGTGTGGCAGCAGCCATACGCGAATATGCCGCAGGCGTTCAGGAAGTTCTGGTATGTGGTGGGGGTTCCCGCAATGGCGCACTGATGGCAGCGCTGGCTCAACACCTTCAATGCCATGTCGCCCCCACTGACAACTACGGTCTGCCCTCTCAATGGGTGGAGGCCGCCGCCTTTGCATGGTTGGCCTGGTGTCATGACAATCGCGTGCCGGCCGGCCTGCCAGATGTGACAGGCGCGCGCCAGCCGCGGGTACTTGGCTGCAAGTACCCGGCATAAGGCAGACAGTCAGTAAAACTATGTGGGCGCGCCAGTGCCTATAACGCGCTCATTTGCGACCCGACGACCTTGAGCTCAGGGCGCGAAGGAGGAACCGCAGCCGCAGGTAGTGGTCGCGTTAGGATTGCGGATGACGAACTGGGCGCCATCGAGGTCGTCCTTGTAGTCGATTTCCGCACCGACCAGATACTGGAAGCTCATTGGGTCGACCAGCAGCTCCACGCCTTCTTTCACAATGGTAGTGTCGTCATCGTTAACGGTTTCGTCAAAGGTAAAACCGTACTGAAAACCCGAACAGCCTCCGCCCTGAACGAATACGCGCAGCTTCAGCTCGGGATTGGCTTCTTCTGCCAGCAGCTCCTTCACCTTGGCAGCTGCAGCATCGGAAAACATAATTGGCGAAGGCGGCGCTTGAAGATCGACGGATTCGATGATATTGCTCATGGACAACTCCGGCAGGGTTTACGCCTGCACAAACAGATTCGTTTAATACTATAGCACCCGGCCCAAGTGGCCTAGGTTAGCTTTAGTCACCAGTAGTGAATTCCACCTGGCGCGTGGCGCGGATATTGCGGCCCTCCAGCACATTCACTGTAAGGACGCGGGGCTCAAAGCCTTCCGGCATGGCGAGTACACCGCTTCCACGCTGAAAATTCTCCAGCCTCAATGTCAGTAGCTCTTCTGCACCAACGTCGCCCTCTTCCGAGCCTTCCAGAAGCGTTGGCTGAAGTTCGAGGGTGACGTGTTGGCCATCGCGCAAACCTTGGGCAATAAACTGCAGTTTTCCCTCGAAGGGTTTCTCGTTCGAGCCACTGCGCATTAACAACAGCCTATATGCCAGATGGGGGCCGATCTGCTCAGCGTCAAGGCTCCGTATCGTAACAGCGCCTTTGGGGCCGGGAGGAATCATCTGCTCGTAGAAGGCCAGTGCGTCTTTTGTACGCCCTAGCTCTTCCTGATTGGACCGCAGAACTGCTTCCAGCCCGCGACGAGTGCTTTCTTCGACGCGCAATTGCCCTTCCAGAACAACCGCTGCACGATCCGCCTCGATAATGCTTTCTCGCAAGCGGGCATTTTCCTGTTCGACTGCCAGCAGCCTGGCATTCGCGGCATCGAGGGCGGGCCTTTCAAACGCAAAGTGGGCCGCCAGCCCGCCGATCAACATACCGCAGCCCAGCAAGGCCATACTCGAAACGAGTCGTACCCATAGCAGCCGCGCAGGCGCGCGCTTATGCCCATGGTCGTTCGCGGGGTTCTCGGCCGTATGCGCTTGCTGAGGCTGCTCCATAGTCTGGTCAGACCCAGAACCGAAACAGGAGTTCCCGCGAACCTTGCCTTATGGAAGGATGGCGACCTGTTCCAGGCCGGCAGTTTCGGGCAGGCCGAACATAAGGTTCATGTTCTGCACCGCTTGTCCGGAAGCTCCCTTGGTCAGATTGTCCTGAACCACCAGAACCACGAGCTGGTTCCCGCCCTCAGGGCGATGTACGGCAATGCGCAGGAAGTTGGATGCCCGAACGCTGCGCGTTTCGGGTAGGCTGCCTGCCGGCATGACATCAACGAATGCCTCGCCCGAATAGAACTGTTCGTACAACCCTTGAAAGTCGGTTTCCAGGGCTTCGGGCTTGATGCGCAGGTACAAGGTGGAGAACATGCCGCGAATCATGGGCACCAGATGGGGCGTGAAGGTCAAGCCAACGGGCCCGCCTGCCAACAGAGCCAACTGCTCGGAAATTTCCGGATGATGGCGGTGGCCCATGACACCATAGGCTTTGAAGTTGTCGCCCGCTTCGGAAAATAGCGTAGCCACTTCGGCCTTCCGACCTGCGCCTGACACGCCCGACTTGCAGTCGGCAATGATGGTGTCGGTATCGATCAATGCCTGTCCACCCTTGAACAGCGGAGCAAGCCCTAGCAATACGGTGGTGGGGTAACAGCCTGGGTTGCCCACTACCCGCGCCTTGGCAATGCGCTCGCGGTGCAGCTCCGGAAGGCCATAGGCAGAATCCTTGAGGATGTCAGGGCAGGTATGAGGCATTTTGTACCAGCGCTCGAAATTCTCCAGATTCTGCAGACGGAAGTCTGCAGCCAGGTCAATGATGCGCACGCCAGCGGCCAGCAGCGTTTCTGCCTGGGCCATTGCCACACCATGGGGCGTGGCAAAAAACACCACATCGCATTGCTCCAAGCCCGCCGAATCGGGCGTCTGGAACTTGATGTCAACGCGACCTCGCAGGCTGGGATACATGTCGGCCACATGCATGCCGTCTTCCTTGCGAGAAGTGATGGCGCGCAGTTCAACATTGGGGTGCTGGGACAGAAGGCGCAAGAGCTCTACGCCTGTATACCCTGTACCCCCGACGATTCCGACTTTAATCCGCGTATCCGCAGCCGATGCCATGGCAAATCCTGAAAGAAAAGTGTTGGTAGTTATCCAATTATATGCAGAGCATGAAAATATCTGCCTGAGAGTTTGCTCTGAAGCAAAGAAGCACAAAATGTTTCACGTTTAAATGGAACCAAGAAAAAATAACTACCTACTCTTAGGAGCCACAT
>JAJUJD010000191.1 GCA_029267315.1 Alcaligenaceae bacterium | reverse complement strand
GCGGCATGCTGAGTCTTTACTCTGTCGCCAAGAGTGATCCGGACGGTTACGTTCTTGGCCTCGGTGTAAGTGGAACCTTGGTGACCGGCCCTCATTTGCAGAAGAACACGCCCTACGATGTGAAGGCCGACTTCACTCCGATCGGCATGGTCGCAAAGGTGCCGATGGTGCTGCTGGCGGGGCCCGCATTCAAGGAAGATTCGGTTGCGGGGCTGATCAAGGCCGCCCGCGCCAACCCGGGTGATATCCATTTTGCGTCAGGGGCACAGGCGTTCGAATTGGCAATGCAGCTTTTGAACAGCCGAGCCCAGATCGAAACCTCCTCCGTTTCGTACAAAGGCGGTGCGGCGGCGTCAATTGACGTAATCGCGGGTCGCGTGCCGATCATGGTAGACAGTATTGGCGCCCAGAAAGCCAATATCCAGGATGGAAAATTGCGGCCTCTGGCTGTTCTCGACAGTGTGCGGTCGCCGGTCCTTCCGGATGTGCCCACCATGAAGGAAGCGGGGGTCGAAGATTACGAGGCGGTTGGCTGGATTGCGCTCGTCGCCCCCAAGGGCACGCCCGATCCGATCGTGTCGAAGTTGAACGACCAGATACGAAAGATCGTGAACAGCGCGAACTTCAGGGAAAAGCTGGAATCGCTGGGGTTTGAACCGAGCGCAAGCAGTCCTGACGAGTTGCAGGCAACGATAAGCGCCGAGTATGACAAGTGGGGCGAGGTTGTCCGGGTTGCCGGCCTGAGCGTCAATTAGTCTTCGTCAACGGGTGCCGCGTTCTGCGGCACCACCAAATTTCCTCTCACGCATTATTTTTGTCGACGTGCGTTCTTTGAGCACGGCGTCGGTGAAGTATTGCCTTTTTTGGATGCACGACATGCCTACTACACAAGTTCAGCAAGATGATGATTGGAGCCGGATGCTGGAACAGGCTCTGCCACAAGCCAATGTGCCCACGCTCCTGATGGTTCTCTACCATCTGACAGGCGATCGCAAATGGCTTTCCGAGCGCTACCAGTGCAGCCGCATCATGGGTCTCGATGACAACGATTCGGGCGGCTTGCCAGAGGACGTGCAGAACGAAATCCGTTCCGAGTTCATTGCGGCGGTGATGCAGTGGAAGAATGGTGTTGCACCCGCCTTGCCGGGGCCGCAAGAGAAGGAACTGGTGCTGATGCTGGAGCGTAGCGTAGGCGAAACCATACCGGATTCCTATGGTCCCATGATCTCCTCCTGGCTCGGCCTGGACCCCGAGTTCAGGCTCGACCAGCGTGGCGAATTCGCCATGCGGCCGGATTTCAAGGTGGTGATTATCGGAGCAGGGGTAGCGGGAATCTGTGCCGCCATTCGACTCAAGGCGGCCGGGATTTCTTACGTGGTGATCGAGAAGAACTCCGATGCCGGGGGCACCTGGTACGAGAACAAGTACCCCGGCGCGGGTGTTGATACACCCAACCACATTTATTCGTTTTCTTTCGCGAAGGGCGACTGGACGAAATACTTCGCATTGCGCGATGAGATTCAGGACTATTTCCTAAAGGTTGTCGACGATTTCGATATTCGTTCGAACATTCGCTTCAATACGCGCTGCGACTCACTCGTGTTTGACGAATCGTCGAGCCGCTGGAAGGTTGAAATCACCGCAGACAGCGGCCGGCACGAGATGCTGGAAGCCGACGTGGTCATCAGCGCAGTCGGCATTCTCAACGTGCCGAAGTACCCGAACATTCCGGGCCTCGACTCTTTCACCGGCGATTGCTTCCATACGGCGCGGTGGCCCGACGGTTACTCGGTTGAAGGTAAACGGGTGGGCGTGATCGGTAACGGCGCCAGCGCCATGCAGATTGTTCCCGCGGTCGCTGATTCCACGAAGCACCTTACCGTGTTTCAGCGTTCGAAACAGTGGGCTGCACCATTCGAGCGTTTTCACAAAGACGTGCCGTCAGGCGTGCGGTTTCTGTTGCGCGAGATTCCGTTCTATCAGGAATGGTATCGCCAGCGCCTGGCCTGGGTGTTCAACGATCGCATCCATTCGTCGTTGCAGATCGACCCGGAGTGGCCGCATCCGGAGCGTGCCATCAACCGGCGCAACGACAAGCACCGGGAGTTCTTCGAGCGCTATATCAAGGAAGAGCTGGGTCCGCGCCAGGATCTCCTGAGCGAAGTGCTTCCGGATTACCCCCCGTTCGGCAAGCGCATGCTGCTCGACAACGGCTGGTACCGCACCTTGATCAAGCCCAATGTGTCGCTGGTCAATACCCATATTGATCATGTCGATGGCAATGCAGTGGTGACGAAGGATGGCAAGCGCCATGAACTCGACACGCTCATTATTGCGACCGGCTTCAACGCAGTGAATTTCCTCTCCTCACTGGAGGTGGTTGGCCGCAATGCAGAACGGCTGGCCGACCGCTGGGCGAAGACGGGGGCGGAAGCCTATCTCGGCGTCACGATTCCCGGCTTTCCGAATTTGTTCGTTCTGGCCGGCCCGAACACGGCTCTGGGGCATGGCGGCAGTGTGGTGGCGAATCTGGAGATTCAGGTGCGCTACGTTATGGGCCTTCTGAAGCAGGTCATGCGAAACGCCGAGGGCCAGCGCTTCGAAATTGAAGTTCGTCGCGATATTCACGACGACTACAACGAGCGCGTTCAGAGTGCCCATCAGAAGATGATCTGGTCGCATCGGGGTATGTCGAACTGGTACCGAAATGACCAAGGCAAGATCGTTGCCCCGACACCCTTCCGGAATGACGATTACTGGCACATGTTGCGCGCAACGCGGCTCGAGGACTTCATCGTTCGCATCGGCGCCGATGCGGCCCTGGAAGAAAGCATTTCTTAGTGAGCGGTTCTGAAATGACGAAACAGACTGGCGATGCGCCGAAGCATCTTCTGAGCGGGTTGCGCATTCTTGATCTTGGCACCATGGTGGCTGGCCCGGTTGCATGCACCCTTTTCGGTGACTTCGGGGCCGAAGTCATCAAGGTGGAGGTACCGCGTCGGGGCGACACCGTACGTGATATCGGACCTTACGTTGATGACGTGTGTCTTTACTGGAGCGTCGAGAATCGCAACAAGAAATCGATCACGCTCGACCTTCGCAAGCCGAAGGGAAGGGAGCTTCTGCTTCGGCTGGTCGAGCATGCGGATGCCGTGGTCGAGAATTTCAGACCCGGCACACTGGAGCGGTGGGGCTTGTCGTATGACGAGATGAAGAAGCACAACCCCGACCTGATTTTGTTGCGCATTTCCGGATTCGGGCAGACCGGTCCGTACCGGGAGCGGGCGGGCTACGACCGTATCGCGCTCGCATTCGGTGGCGTGATGGGCATCACCGGTTTTCCGGACCGGCCGCCCGTGAAGATCGGTACTTCAGTGGCCGATTATCAGTCGGCCATATTGGGAGCGTTCGCACTGCTCATGGCGATTTATCATCGCGATCAGCACGGCGGGGGCGGGCAGGAAATCGACCTCGCCATGTATGAGGCGATTGCCCGGTTCACCGATGTCCTGATTCCCACGTACGACCGGCTTGGCATTGCCCGCCAGCGACGAGGGAACACGCATTTTGCCTCGGCACCCGGCGAGCACTTCCTGACCAGTGACGGGCGCTATCTCATCCTGACCATTTCTGCGAATGCGGGATTCCAAAGGCTCTGTGAGGCCATGAACCGGCCTGATTGGGCAGCGGATCCACGGTTTCGGTCACATGAGTCGCGCTGGGAGCATGTGGATGAACTCAACAAGGGAGTTGCAGACTGGATTCTCAGCAAACCCGTTGAAGAGATCTGCCGATTGCTCGACGAGGCCAAGCTCGCCTACTCGTTCATCTACAGCGTGGCCGACATGCTGGAAGACGAGCATTACAAGGCCCGTGGCACGATCACCGAGGTGCAGGACCCGAAGATCGGTCCGATACGCATGACCGGCGTCGTTCCGCGGTTCTCGAATGCGCCGGCAAAACCCATTTCACCTGCGCCGGATCTGGGCGACTGCAACGAGGAGATTTACTCCGGGATGCTCGGACTGAGTGCGCAGGAGTTGGAACGGTTGTCGGCTGAAGAGGTGATCTGATGCCGGGTCACCCCTCATTTTCACTGGTGCTCGGTGGCGGCGGAGTCACGGGAATCGCCTGGCTCACCGGCGTACTGGCGGGGCTGGTTCGTGCCGGCTGGCGACTTCCGGGGCAGACGCGCTTCGTCGGCACGTCGGCAGGCTCTGTCGTGGCGGCCGAGCTCTCGAACGGCGTGCCGGCGGAAGAACTGCTGGCTCGCCAGCTGATGCCACCGCAGACCCGGGGGGAGCAGTATCGCCCTTATTCCCAGCGTGAGGCCGACGCGAAGAACGTGGTGCTCGTAAACAAGACCGGGGGCGATCTGCGTGCGGCTCGGCAACGAATCGGCGCATTCGCCCTTCGGTCGGAAACGCCTGATCTCGCAACCCGGCGGGACATTATTCAGTCTCGCTTGTCGATGCCGGAATGGCCGGACGCCTCATTGCTATTGACGGCGGTGGACGTCGTGACCGGAGAGCGGGTGGTATTGCAGCGTGCGAGCGGCCTGACATTACTGGATGCGGTAATGGCCAGTTGTGCCGTGCCAGGAGTCTGGCCTGTGGTGCCTTTTGATGACCGGGGGCTCATGGACGGCGGACTGCATTCCATGACCAACGCTGATCTTGCTCTGGGATCAACGCATGCGCTGATTCTCGCACCTCTTGGCTATTCCGAAGGCAATCCGGTGTCCGGCCATCTTCGCAGCGAGGAAGCCGCCCTGCGTGCAACAGGAATGGATGTCCACGTCATCGTTCCCGATGAGCAATCGCAGGAAGTAATTGGAGACAACGTCCTCGATCCGTCCCGGATCGAGGAAAGCGCTCACGCGGGCTTGCGGCAGTCCGAGCGTGAGTGCAAGGAACTCGGGAAGAAAAAATGATTGATCAATATTCTCCGGAACGCATGATTGACCGCGCGATGATTCAGGACGTCATTTATCGCTGGTGCCGTGCGATTGACCGCCTGGATCGCCAAGGTATGCTGGATGTGTTTCATCCGGGTGCGCATGACAGCCACGGTGCCTATATCGGGCCAATCGAGGGGCTGGTTGACTGGGTATTCGAGCGCCACAAGCCCATCACGTTTTCCAGCCATTTCATCGGGAATATGCTCATTGAGTTTGCTTCCCCGGATGTCGCGCTTGTGGAGTCCTATATCAGGACGATCCAGCAATACCCCGCCGCCGCGAAGAATGAACTGGCGCAGCTCACCGGGGGCCCCAGCGGCGCGCCGGATAGCGCAATAGACATGTTCACCTCCTCCCGCTATCTCGACCGCATGGAAAAGCGTGACGGTGAATGG
>JAJUJD010000083.1 GCA_029267315.1 Alcaligenaceae bacterium | reverse complement strand
TACGGCCCGAGCAGCACCTTCTCCAGCGTCTTGACCTGGCTCGACAGGCGGCTGTGCTCGCGGTTGATGAGCACGGCGATCAGGGCGGGATCAAGTGTGGGTGTGGTGGTAGCGATGGCGATGACTCCTGAGGAGCTGATTCTGAGTGAACCCGGACGCCCGGGATCTTACAGAAAAGACGGCATGATTTTAGTGATCGTCATTTTACCGCAAACAAATACGAATACTAATACGAACCATTCCACCGTCACCCCGTTAAAAAGCCCCACAACCTTGCGATTGTGAGGCTTCTAAAGCTAAAGCAACTTCGCTATTCCATTTGCGCTGAGACTCAGAATACCTGTCTGGGCTTCATTCGACAGCGCTGCAGAAGAAATTCGGCTACTTCAGCCCCTTGTCACTAAGAGATTTCCGTTCTTTCGAGCCGGGCCTACCCCCTTACGGGGATAGGCCTGCGGAAAACTTTTCTTAGTTATCCAAGCTGTGCGGTCAGGCACGTCGGCCGCAGCGCTCTCCAATAAGGCGCCGATATTAGCCGGCAGCGCTTCGGCCTCTATTTTTGCAATTCGGTCTTCGAGCCCAGGCACCGGTACTTGGAGCAACTGCTCTCTTCGCATTCTTGTCTCTCTCCATTGTTATGAATTGGCGCGATACCGCAGTTTTTTCATTCTATTGGGTCGAGGGCATTAAATCTAATAGAATTAAACGGCTATGTAATTAACTTTTAGTTATGGGTTCCACGGCTCAAATATAGAAAATCTGGAACCACGATGAACTCGCTTGCTGGAGGAGGGGAATGCTAAACGTACGTTATCTCAGGGTGTTTCGCGCCATCGTTAAGTCCGGCTCAGTGTCCGGAGCGGCGCGGTCCCTGAACGTTACTCAGCCTGCGGTCACAAAGTCCTTACGTATGCTCGAAGATGATTTGGGCATTGCTCTGTTTGAGCGCGTGAACGGACGCCTCGTCATTACCCCGGAAGCCCAACGGCTTGCACCCGAAGTAGAACGGCTTTTTGGTGTCCTGAGCGGTATTAAGGGTCTGGCCGAGGAGCTACGTGAAGGCCATGCTGGAAGCATGACCATCGCCGCCGTTACAACACTATCACTTTCGCTGGTGAGCAAAGCCATCGAGCACTTCTCTCTCGAGTATCCCAATGTACGATTCGAACTGACGGCTTTATCTACCACGCTCGCTGCCCAACATGTGCTCACCAACCATGTAGATATGGGGGTATTGGATGCACCGGCGGCATTAAGTGGGATGGAAGTCATCCCATTGTGCCGCTCAGAAGTGGGTTGCGTCATGAAGCGGGATCATCCGCTGGGTAGTAAGCGATACATTCGACCGACCGACTTGCAAGACGTTCCAATCATCACATTTGGCGATGACACTTTCACCGGGGTCAACATTCGTAATGCGTTTTATGCCGCGAACACTCCTTTGAAGCTGCAATGCTCGCTCAACAACACGATGATGGCATACGGACTGGTACGGCGTGGGCTCGGCGTAGCGTTGGTTGATTCTTTCCCCATACTATCGGGCGACTTCGATGATCTGACGATTCGTGCTTTCCGTCCCGTGATAGCGACTCAGCCCAGCATTGTTTTCTCGCAAACCAAAGCAGTGCCGCTAGTGGCGCGCGCGTTTGCACGCGCTTTGGTTGAGACGACCGAGGAAATGATCCAAGACCGGCGTTCCCTCTTACGAAAAGTCCAGGGAGAATAGGGTGAAAGTGGTAGGAATGGCGCTCCGCGCCCTATGTCGCGACGACCGTTCTTTCCGTTTGCTTGATGGGCTTCAACGTAATGATGTCACCGAGGGAGGCGTAGTTCGGGCCGGCCAGACGGCATACCGGACGCAGTTTGGCGCTGTCGATTTTTCCATCGTCGATCACATCGTCTCGGACGTGTATCGCCACCACCTCGCCCACATAGAATTCGGCGCCGGTCTCGCCGTAGGGCGTCACGGAATGCAGTTTGCACTCCAAGCTCACGGGTGCCTGCGCCAAGCGTGGAACGCTAATTAGATCGCTGGCCACTGCCTCTAGGCCTAAAAGCTCGACTTCACTGACATCCGGCTCATATTCGGCGGCACTCTCGTGCATGGGCAGCAAAAGATTTTCGTCGGCGATATTTACGACGAACTCTTTGCGTTCTTGGATATTGCGCGCAGTGTCTTTTCTCACACCGGCCCGGCTCCCGATATTGACGCCAATGAGTGGCGGTTTATGCGCAACGATGGTGTAACAACTGAAGGGCGCTGCGTTGATAACGCCGCTGTCGCCCTGGCTCGTGATCCATGCGATAGGGCGCGGTACGACGACCCCGGTCATCAACTTATAACTATCTTCGGGGTTTAAATCGGAAGCGAGAATTCTCATTGATACGGCTGAATAACGACACGCGTGAAGCTTCGAATAGCCATTGAGTATAGACGCTAGCAGCGAAAGCGCCCACGACGCTTGTGAGATTTCACCGTCGCGGGCGGAGCTGGTACTTCTCTGCTACTTCGCTTATTGAATGCGAATATTCTGAGTGCGGATCACGTCACCCCACTTTTCAGTCTCGCTTTCAATGAATGCTTTAAACGCTTGCTGAGGCTGATGATCCGGTATCAAGCCAAGTTTGGCGACTTCTTCTTGGACTGCCGGATCGCTGGCAATTTGATTGAAGGCCTGTTCGAGCTGGGTTTGCGTTTTGGCAGGCACATCGCTGGGCACAAAAATCCCAAACCAGCTGCCGGAGATCACGCCGCTGGCGACGCCCGACTCTTCAATGGTCGGTAGATCCGGGGCTTCTTTCAGTCTTTCGGTCGTCGTCACGGCCAATGCGCGGATGGAACCGTCCTTGGTATAGCGCATCGATTGCATCGTGTCGAAATAGGCATTGACTTGGCCGCCCAGGAAGTCAGCGATTGCAGCGCCGGTTCCTTTGTATGGAACCTGGATCACGTCAATGCCAGTTTTCGCTGCGAACAGTTCAGCAGCCAGGTGGGGGCTGGAGCCTACGCCCGACGAAGCAAAACTTAATGAGCCCGGATTCTTCTTAGCATAATCAACGAGCTCCTGTACGTTAGTCGCCGGGACGGACGAATGTACATACAGAACGTTCGGCGCCACGGCCAAGCGAGTTAGCGGCGTCAGCTCTTCCGTCTTGTACGGCATCGACGGCAGCATCATGGCGTTAGTCACCATGCCAACACTGCCCAGCAGAACCGTGTGGCCGTCGGGTTTGGACCGAGCAACATAGGCGGCTCCGATGGAGGACCCCGCTCCGGGGCGGTTTTCGACGACGACGGGCTGATCCCATACCTTGGAAAGCCTATCTGCGTAGAGACGGGCCAGCTGATCAGTCAGCCCTCCCGGTGAATAGGGAACGACTAAATTGACTGGTCGTTCCGGAAACGATGCAGCGACCGCCACGGACGCGCTGACTGCCAAAAATAGACCTCCTAGCCAACGCTTTACCATTTGATCCTCCTCATGTTGTGATAATGTGCTTCGCGTTTGGTTTAGTATAGAAAGCGGCCCGGCTCTGCACTACCTACTTATGTGCAAATCAGGATTGCACTCAACGACATGTCCACGGAAAAACATCTTTGGAATCTCAACCGGCTTCATACATTCGTCGAGGTTGCTAAAAGTGGCAGCCTGAAAGCAGCTGCGCTGAAGCTGGGGATTCCGCAGCCGGCCATTAGTCGCCAGATAGCTCGACTGGAAAGTGAGTGCAAGGGCCGGCTGTTTGATCGCACAGGCCGCGGCATGGTTTTGACGGAACTGGGAAGCAAGACCCTTCCGCTGGTCGAGCGCATTCTGGCAAAAGCAGATGCCTTGACGGAAAGCATTGCCACAACGGCTGGTATGCCGTTTGGGGATGTGCGTATCGGCATGTTGCCGTCTCTTTATCGCCATGTCGGTGTACCGCTGTTTTTCGCGGTGCGGGAACGGTTCCCGGGCGTCCGTCTGAGATTCTTTGAAGGATCGGCTGGGCAAATTGACCAGTGGCTGAGCCTTGGCGACCTTGATTTAGGCTTGCCGTATCGCTACGAAACCAGCACTGGGCCGGAAGGCGATCCGGTCATTTCAGCCGACTCCTGTTTGGTGGGGCCGGCAAGGGACCGCCTGACTTCAGCGGATTCAGTTCCTTTCAGGGCGCTCGACGGCCTGCCGTTGATCCTTCCGAGCGCACCTAGCGGTGTACGCACGACCTTAGATCGCCTGGCTCGGGAACAAAAGATTGAATTGAATATTGTGGTGGAAGCGGATTCCACGCAACTTCAAACCACCATTGTGGCGCAAGGCGGGGCCTACACCGTATTGCCGGAATTAGCGATCACGGAATGGTTGGATCGAGGCGAGTTGCAGGCGGCGCGGATCATCGAGCCAGTGATCGAGCGGCACATCACGTTGGCATTATCCAGCGCCCACCCGCCGTCTTATGCCACCCGCTGCGTGGCAAAAGTGGTCAAAGAAGTCATTGAAAACTCCAAAACCATTCAAGCACACGAATGCTAAAGTCGGTGCGTTAACCGCCCGCCTTCGCGCCAGAGGCCTCAATCACCTTCTTCCACTTTTCTTGCTCGCTCGCCACAAGTTGACGCATCTCTTCGATGGAGTTGCCCCCAGGCAGCAAGCCGGCATCCTTCATGCGCTTCTGCACGGCAGGATCCGCCAACACCTTATTGAGTGCGGCATTGAGTTTGGCCTGGATGGGCTCTGGCGTACCGCCCGGCGCGCTCAAATAGTTCACCGGTGAGGATTCAAAACCGGGTAGGAATTCGGCAACGGCCGGCACATCCGGCAGCGCTTCGAGCCGCTCCGCCGTCGTGACGGCAAGGGCCTTTACCGCACCGGAATCAATGAAGGGCTGATAGACAGTCAAGCTGTCGATCGCCATTTCAACGCGCCCGCCAACCACGTCCTGCACGGCTGGACCCGTACCCCGATACGGCACGTGCTCGATTTCAACGTCAGCCATCACCTTGAGCAATTCACCAGACAAATGGCTGGAAGCGCCAATGCCTGCGCTCGCGAACCGAATCTCACCGGGCTTCTTCTTGGCGAGTTCGATGAGCTCCGGGAAGGAATCGACGGGCACCGTCTTATTGACAACGAGGACGCTGGGCACCACCGCAATGGTGGAAATGGGCGCCAGGTCGTTGACGGGGTCGTAAGGCAGGCTCTCCATCAGAAACGGGTTGGTCAGCTGGGGGCCCGGCGTCGTATAGAGCAAGGTATAGCCGTCCGGCTCAGACGTCGCGACAATACGCGCGCCGACTGTTCCTCCGCCACCGGGTTTGTTTTCGATGACGATGCTTTGCCCCAGCTCCTTGGCAAGCGGCTCACTGACCAGGCGTGCCGTTAGGTCGGCACCACCGCCCGGTGCGAAGGGCACGATCAGCGTGATCGGCTGCTTGCTCGGATATTCAGTTTGTGCAGTGGCTTGTGGCGCCGCGGTAATCGCCGCGCATGTCAACGCCATCGTCAGCATTGTCGATATTTTCATTATCGTCTCCTTTTTATGGTTAAGTGTGGCCCCACGCCTTCATGACTCGTGATCGTTCATCAACCGGTGGGCAACTCCAGCACGACCTTGGCCAGGATATTGCGCTGGATCTCATTGCTGCCGCCATAAATCGTCGTAATGGAAGAATTAAAGAGGCGTCTTGCCGGATGCAGCAACATGTCGCCGGCCTCGATCGGTACGTCGTCTCCCCCTTGCTCACCAGCAGCTTCGACCGATTCCATGCACAGACGGCTATACGTTTCGGTCGCCCAGATCTTCAGCAGTGACACACTGGGCGGCAGGGGCTCGCCCCGTCTGACGATGTCAGCGTATTCGCCATAGAGCGATTGCAGGTCCATGACGTCCAACATCGCTTCGACATAGCGATCCTGGAACGCCGCATCGGCGAACAGCCCTCGCTGTTCACCAATGGCGCGCAACTGGTTCAGCGCATACTGTGCCTGGCTCGGGCTACCGACAAAGAGCCTTTCGAAATCCAGCAGAGCCTTGGCGATGGTCCAGCCTTCGTTCAACTGACCCACAAGGTTGTCTTTCGGTACGCGGACGTTGTCGAAAAAGACTTCGCAGAACTCTTCTTCACCAGCAATATTGCGTATCGGCCTAACGGTGATGCCGGGGGTGCTCATATCGGCCAGCAAGAAGCTGATACCGGCCTGCTTCTTGACGGTCTTATCCGTACGGACCAGCAGGAAAATGTGGGTAGCGTCCTGAGCCAGCGTCGTCCAAATCTTTTGGCCATTGACCACGAACTCGTCACCATCCAATACCGCTACGGTACGAAGCGAAGCAAGGTCCGACCCGGCATTCGGCTCTGAATACCCCTGACACCAAACATGTTCGCCGGACAGAATCTTCGGCAGGAACCGCTGGCGCTGCTCGTCCGTTCCATAACGAATCAGCACAGGCCCGATATTGATGATGCCTTGGTCCGGCGTACGGGCCACGCCATGGGCCTCCATTTCCTCAATGAAGGCAATGAGCTTATCGGGAGACAGGCCCATCCCACCATGTTCTCGTGGCCATGCAGGTGCAATCCATCCTTGCTTGGACAGCGCAAAGTACCAGTCTTTGATTTCATCCCAATGCAAGCGCTGCGATGGGTGGCGGTACTGCGACGGATAGTTTCTTGCAGTGAAGTCCCGCACCACTGCCCGGAACTCGTCTTCTGGCAAAGCGTTCCAATCGGTGTCGAGCGGATAAGTATCGTAGGCAATGCGCGTACTCGCCGCGCTTTCCGTACTGCGATGACGGCCCGCGAGTCGCCGGTTCTCGCGAATGCCGCCCAACCAACTCGTCAAATGCAGCATACGCTTCAGATACAAGCCCACGTCCAGCTCGTCGGTGTAGCCGATTGCCCCATGAAACTGAATCGCCAAGCGCGTGATGTGCTGGGCCGCATAAGCGCAACGCGCTTTGGTGCGCGCGCATTCGGCTTCAAACAGCGCCGGATCCTCGAGCGTAGCCGCATCGTACTTGGCCAGAAACTCTTCCAGCACCGCTTGCGCCAACCGTAGCTGCAAGTAAGCGTCCACCATGCGGTGTTGCAGGGCCTGATTGGCACCGATGGGCTTACCAAACTGCACGCGGGTTTTCAGGTAGGCCAACGTCGTATCGAAAGATTCTTGAGCGATGCCCAACAGTTCGGCCGCTTGCAATACGCGCAGCAATGCATGCGCATGGCCGATGGCAGACTGAACGCTGGCGCCTTGAGCAAGTCGCTGCTCGCCTGCGATACGCACGTTTTCAAAGCGCAGCGTGGCACACAGCGACCCGTCCACACGAGTATGGGGGGTGGTCACGACGTTAGCTGTGTCAGCGGGTACCCAGAAGAGCGCATCATCGTCGCTCAACACGAGCCACCCATCGGCGCGTGCCGGATAAACCCAATGCCGCTCCCCATTAAGGCTTAGCTCTCCACCACTATCCTCTTGTGTCAGCGCGGCTGCGCCACTGGCGTTTTGCCACGCAACGCCAATGACGGCGCTGCCTGTCGCGAGACTGCTTAGCAGCTCGTCGCGTAGGGCCGATTCAGGCAAGGCATTCAAGAGGAGGCTGGCGTGCCACGCGCCTGCCATATAGGGTTCGGGCAGCGGATGACGCCCCACCTCTATCGCGATCGCGCACGCCGCACGCAGGCCGAGGCCCATGCCGTCATAGGCCTCGTCCACAAACACTCCAGGCCAACCCGCTTCCGCTAATTTGGCCCAGACGCTACGCTCATACCCGGGGTCACTGCCCCGCCATTCCCGTAACCGCGTGATCGGAGAAACGGAGCGCAGAATTCCATGTGCACTTTCGCGGATGGCTGTCTCCATCTCTTTATCGTGTTCCATCGTGGAAATCGTCATACCCATGCTCGTATTCGTTATGTCTGCGAGATAGTGTATGGAGTTACAACGACGTCAAATAGGGCCTTGCGGGTAATACAGACTTGTGATTTTGGACAATCCCAGGCTGTTCGGTCGCCGTGATGCCGAGGCGGGTATATCTGGATTACCGGGTCGAGCACCCCAGGCCACACTGGAAGGACATAGACTGCGTTATTGAAAGGCGCCAGCCGCAAAAGCATGCGGTGACGTTGGAGGAACAATGCAGAAACTGTTGTCACACATTCGAGTGCTCGATCTGAGCCGAGTCTTGGCAGGTCCGTGGACGACCCAGTTACTCGCCGATCTGGGTGCTGAGGTCATCAAAGTGGAGCGCCCCGGCCAAGGGGATGATACGCGCGCGTGGGGGCCACCCTTCCTGAAGCGGCCCGACGGCAGCGCAACGCAGGACGGTGGCTATTTCATCGCTGCCAACCGCGGCAAAAAGTCGATCACCGTCAACCTGCAAACTCCCGAGGGGCAGGAGATCATCAAACGCTTAGCTAAGGATGCCGACGTCGTTATTGAGAACTACAAAGTCGGCACGCTGCAGCGGCTGGGTCTGGGCTACGAAGACTTGTCTGCCATTAACCCATCACTGATTTATTGTTCTGTCACGGGTTTCGGGCAGGACGGTCCGCGCGCGACGCAGCCCGCCTATGACTTTTTGATCCAGGCCATGGGCGGCTTAATGAGCGTGACGGGTGAACGCGACGACCGGCCCGGTGGCGGCCCCCAAAAGGTGGGGGTGCCCATTGTCGACCTGGTGACGGGCGTTTACGGGGCACTTGCCATCGTATCAGCGCTGGTCGCCCGTAACGAGACTGGTAGGGGCGATTACATCGACCTTGCCATGCTAGATGTACAGGTCAGCTTATTGGCCAACCAGGCCATGAACTACTTGTTGTCGGGCAAGACGCCGCGGCGTACCGGTACGGCGCATCCCAACATCCAGCCACAGCGCATCTTTGATTGCCGTAACGGCCAAATCATCATCGTGGTGGGCAACGATGGGCAGTTCGCTCAGTTATGCGAAGTGTTGGGCCGGCCCGAGCTCAAAGATGACGAACGCTTCGCGACGAACGGCGCACGCGTGGTTAATCAAGAGATACTGGACCCCATCTTGGACGAAATCCTCATCACCGAGGATAGAGAGGTCTGGCTGGAACGGTTGTTGGCTGCGGGTATCCCGGCCGGCCCCATCAATAGCGTGCCGGAAGTCTTCGAGGACCCGCAAGTCGTGCACCGCGAAATGCTGCAACATTTGCCCCATCCCATTGCGGGTACGGTGCCTCAAGTACGCAGCCCATTCCGGTTTGCCAACGCGGAAACGCAACCTGACGTTGCCCCGCCAACTCTCGGTCAGCATACAGACGAAGTGCTACAGGGCCTTGGCTTCGATACGACGAAGATTCAGGCACTCAAAGACCAAGGTGTTATCTGACGCACACTGCCAACCGCTACCCTATTAACGATAAAGTGAGGAATAGAGTGCAGAACAATTACACAGCCATCAAAGTGGAGATGCGCGGGCATGTCGCCCTCATTCAGTTGGCCAACCCGCCGGTTAACGCCTTGAGTACGGCCATGATGAACGAGCTCACCTTTGAGCTCGACCGAATCTCGGAGGACGACAACGTCCGCGCGGTGGTGTTGACCGGTGAAGGCAGAGCGTTTTGCGCTGGCGCCGACCTGAAATCCCGTAAAGATACGATTAAGGGGCCGGGAGATCTGCCCCAGCATTCGCGTCGGACCCGTGAATGCTTTCATGCCATCCGCGAATGCACCAAACCGGTGGTCGGTGCCATCAATGGGCCGGCTCTCGGCGCGGGCCTGGCGATCATGGCCTCTTGCGACATTGTGGTGGCGGCAGATAACACGTCCGTTGGCTTGCCGGAGATCAATGTCGGCCTGCTGGGTGGCGGCCGCCATGCCATGCGCTTGTTTGGACATTCCCGTGTAAGAAGAATGATGCTGACCGGGATGCGCATGGACGGCAATGAACTCTACCGCCTTGGCGTTGTGGAAGACTGCGTGCCGGCTGACCAATTAGTCGATCGCGCGCTGGAAATCGCGCAAGAAATCGCCTCGAAGAGCCCGATATCCGTCCGTTTAGCCAAGCGCACCCTGAATGCCATCGAAGAAATGAGCCTGCGCGATGGCTATCGCTATGAGCAAGACATGACTGCGGCCATTGCCAAGACGGACGATGCCAAGGAAGCACTGTCGGCTTTCCTGGAAAAGCGCGAGCCCGTTTTCACCGGTCGTTGAGGCTTCCACGGATCGTTGAGCGCTGCTCCCCGGGCAACCGACACCCGCTGCATTAACTTCTACGCGGCCTCATACTCGCTGACCCGAATCGTCGTCCAAAAACGCTAGGTTTGGCGTTTTCGCACCGCCCAGCCCGAAGGAAGGCCACCCTTCCTTCGGCCGCCTTGGCCGGAAGTGCGGTTCAGGACAATGGCGATGAAGCTCAATCTCACGGAGAAATTGGTTCGGGACTTTAAAGTACCGACCGGAAAAAAGCAGACATTACTTTTCGATTTTGAATTACCCGGCTTTGCCGTCAGCGTGACCGCTCACGGCGTCAAAAGCTATGTCATCGTGTACCGCGATGCCGCGGACAAACAGCGACAAGAAAAGCTGGCCGATTTTGGCGCGATGTCGGTGCATGCCGCCCGCGCAGTCGCCAAAGCAAGGCTGGATACGATCGAGGCCATGAAACCTTCTAGGCATTGGCGCCGCAGCCTATGCCTCACCATGGACGATTTCTTTTATGGCACCTTTCTGCCATTAATTAAGACGCAAAGTCGCTCGTATAAAACTCACGCCGGCATTTATCGGACGCATCTGCAGGCCACCTTTGGAGCGAGGCGGCTGGACGACATCACGGAAGAAGACGTACTCGCGTTCAACCTTGCGCTGGCTGATACGCCCATCGCCTTCCATAACAATACCAATACGGAACGCCGGAAGCTGGCCGACGCCACAGTAAAACGCATTTTGATCTTGCTGCGGCATATCTTCAATGAAGCGTTGCGCCATCAAGGTACCGCCCTGGCCCGGAACCCAACGCACGTGCTACGACTCAAAACGGTGCGCAAGGTGACCGGCAGATTTCTGAATAGCGAGCAGCTAGCGCAACTGCTGCACGCGGCCGAACTATCATTGAATCGCGATCTCCCGGACATCATTCGCGTGATGGGCGCCACCGGCCTACGCCGGGAAAACGTGCTAACTATGAAATGGGCATGGTTTGATGCCTCACGCGGGACCTTATCGATACCCGCTGAATGCGACAAGGCAAAGAAGGGCTTCATCTTATATTTGTCATCGCAAGTCAGCGCCCTGAATCGACCCCGGTTTTCTAGACAGTCCCGTTCTTCAAAAAATAACGCTTTTCGTATTCCACCGGCGGTAGCTGCTGCACATAGCCATGTCGTCGTTTACGGTTGTAAAACATTTCAATGTAGTCAAAGACGTCAGCCCTGGCCTGTTCCCGCGTGGGATAGACTTTTCGACGAATACGCTCGCGTTTGAGCAACTGAAAGAAGCTTTCTGCGACCGCATTATCAAAGCAATTGCCACGGCGACTCATGCTGGGCGTCAGCTTGTGATCGCGCAGGAAGTCACGCCAGTCGTGGCTGCCAAACTGACTGCCTTGGTCGGAATGAATGATCACCTCCCCGGCAGGGCGTCGACGCCAGACGGCACTGAGTAATGCATTCAGCACGAGCTCTTTGCTGATCGTGTTGCTCATGGACCATCCCACCACCTGACGGGAGAACAGATCCAGCACCACCGACAAATACAGCCAGCCTTCATGTGTACGGATATAGGTGATGTCGGTTACCCATGCCTTATTGGGCGCTGGCACATCAAACTGCTGTTGCAGGTGGTTGGGCGCTACAGCACTGGGCCGACCGTATTTGTGTCCAGGACGACGTCGATATCCCGTTTGGGAGCGTATTCTGTTTTGGCGCATGAGTCGGGCGACGCGATGCCGACCGCAACGCTCGCCTATGTCACGCAAATCATGGGTGACCTTACGGTAGCCGTAGATACGGCCACTGTCTTCCCAGCTTTGCCGAATCAGACTCAGTAACCGACCATCTTCTCTGGCCCGGCGACTCTCAGGATTGCGTCGCCACGCATAGTATCCGCTGGGATGGACCTTCAGTACTGAACACAGTCGACGAACGGGATATTGTTCCGCGTGGTCCCGAATAAAGGCGTACTTCATAGGGACTGCTTCGCAAAGTACGCCGCGG
>JAJUJD010000056.1 GCA_029267315.1 Alcaligenaceae bacterium | reverse complement strand
GATATCCAGCGTGCCGGCTGCAACTTCATGCAGTGATGGCTTCCATATATGGGTGTCGACCATGTCGACGAGCAGAACATGTTTTGGGCCGAATTGGCGCCCGAGGCGGGCAGCCAGCTCCAGGCCTCCCGCGCCGCCTCCGACAATTACCACACGATGGTTTTTCTGGCTCATCCACTGACTCCTAGTGACTGCTATCTAAATGCGCGGCTACAATCCGACTTTACATAATGCACATTATGCGTTTATTAGGCAGATGGAATAGTGAACTGGGCGCTTTATCCGGCGCTCCGAACTCCGAACCTGTCACGGCAATCACGTTCCGCCAATCACGACTGCCCGGCGCAACGTTCGGTCAACGAGCCGGTTCCAATTCTCCGTTGATTGCCTCCACGCTGTTCAGTACAACGCTGCACGACCACTTGATCGCCCACAATTGTTCGCGGTCCTGTGGGTCTTCAGCTTCTGCAGCTGAACGGTCGACCTCGTCGGCGAAACGCTTGTAGAGGCTCCATATTGCTTGGGTATCAATTTTCGCCCCGCGCTGCGTCAGGGCTACGCTGATGTCATGCAAGCGCAATTCGATTTCTTTGGCAAGGGCCTCAAGGCACTCCCTATGTTGCGCCGACACAGGGTCCGATAATCGCCGATCACCGATTCGTTCCACCAGCGCCAAATCCTCTTGCAAGCGCCGGGCATGGCTGAATAGCGCCCGCGTGCAACGCCCAGAGCGTCGCCCTGTAAAACGTGCCGGCACGTCCTCCATGGTCGATTGATGCCAGGTCAGCCATGCGTCCCGCAGTCGCTTCGAAACGTGGTATTCCGATTCGTGTTGCTTGCGTTCTGAAGTACCAATCGTGCAATGCAGGCAATCGGCGACGGCGTGTCCGCATAAACGTATGGCTTCTGCTACCTTTGCCTCTGCACTGCGGTGGGCACTCACTGGCAATACCACCATGCAAGCCAGAATTGCACTGCATGAACCCACAGCAATTGCCGCGACCTTGCTGAGCGCGCCTTCGACAAGTTGGAAATCCGGCGCCACCGTAATGATTGCAACGGTCACCAGCCCATAAGAAAGCTCCGGGTACCTCAGGGATACCAGGCTCATGAGGCTCACCCCGGCAAGCATGGCAACAACGGTATGCCAGCCTGCCTCCGGTAACAGCCACACTAATAAGACGGCAATGATGGCACCGATCAGCGCACCGGAAATACGCCAAAGAGCACTACCAATCGTGCCACCCACATTCGCCTGGACCACGAACAGCGCTGAAAAAACGGCCCAAGATGGATCTTCCAGGCTTAAAAGCACGGCGCAAAGATACGCAAGCAGCACCGCTGCCGCGGTCTGCAGGGTCGTGCGAATACTGTTGAGTTGGATAAATTGCCGGAATTGGAAATTAAGGTGCATGCGGGAAGGTCGGGCAACTGCTATGCCCGTCCGGCCCAGACGAGGAACGGCGCTTGCGGCTGGCTGATTTATCTTTAATCATCCGGGGGCCGCTCATGACAGCTCATCCTTCAGAAAGCGTGTTTGCCGATCGCTCCGCAGCGGAGATCGCAGTCGACTTGGTCTTGCCAATGATCCAGGCAGGCCTGGAATCAAAACGAATAGGCGAAAGTGGCATTCTTCATATAGTGGTGATGAACCCCGCCGCGCGGCCGCAAGACTACTCGTTTGAAGCCGCAATTCTGCATGAATATTCGGTGGGAGACCGCAACGCATGGGATGCCGATTACGCGCTTTATGCCAGAGAGAAGGCTCGCATATGCTGGCAATATCAGCGCAACGGACATGAAGTTCGTGCCTGCTCCCCTCACCTGCTCAGTACAAATCACACGGGTGTGTGGGGGGGCATCTGGCTGGACGGAATATCAGTAGGTGTCAGCGGCGCTGACCCTTGGTACGATGAAGCAATTGCTTATGCCGTCGCGGCCGCTTTACGCGCCGTTGCCAAACAAAGGGCGCTTCAGCAGCCTGAACAGCTATGGATCGCTGAGACCACCTCTCAATAAGGAGATGAGCATGGCCAAATACAAAGTGGGCTACATGATCGGCAGCCTCTCGAGCACCTCCATCAACAGATTGTTGGCCAAGGCACTCGTCCGGGTGGCGCCGGATGAACTGGAAATGGTGGAAATTCCTATCCGCGACCTTCCGCTTTACAGCCAGGATTACGACGAAGACTTTCCGCCGGTCGCTCGCTCCTTCAAGGAGGCTATTGGAGAAGTCGACGCCCTGCTCTTTGTCACCCCTGAATACAACCGCAGTATCCCCGGTGGCCTGAAGAACGCGATCGACTGGGCAACCCGCCCTTGGGGGCGCAATTCCTTCACCCGGAAGCCGTCGGCGATCATCGGCACATCTCCCGGGTCGATAGGTACGGCGCTGGCACAGGCTCAACTGCGCAATGTGCTTTGTTTCTGCAATTCTCCTCTGCTGAATACCGTGGAAGCCTACATCCAGTTCCAGCCAGGGCTCATCAAGGATGACGGTCAAGTGACGAATGAGAAAACTGAAACCTTCTTGCGTAACTATATGAAGGAGTTCCAGACCTTCATCATTCGGGTGCTGACTGTGCTGCCACGGGAACCCTGATTACCCATACGGAGCCTAGCGACGGCCGCCCTCTTCGCTCCAGGCATTCTCATTGACTTCCTGTTGCAGAGCGCGAATTTCCTTCGACCACGTGCTTTTGATGTAGGCAAGCACGGCGATAATTTCTTCGTCATTCAGGATACCTGCATAAGCGGGCATGTCACTTTCGTAGTCGGGCGGCGCCGTGCGCCCGGGCACCATTCCGTTGCGAGTAATGTCGAACAGGACTGCGTCGGGATGGTGCCAGGTATGACCGCTTTCATCGTGAGGAGGCGCGGGAAGCCGCCCATTGGGTAACCGTACTCGCCAATTAGCCTGCCCTTCCAGCGCCGACCCGTGGCATGCCGCACAATGGCTCACGTAAAGTACCCGCCCATACGCGACCAGTTCGGGGTTATCAGGACTTATGTAGAAGCCGCGCGGCTGCCGGATGGCATGAAGAAAGTCGAATGCCGCCCACAGCGCGGTGAGCACCAACATGGTGACAATCCCTGCTGCCAGGCTTCTGATGTTCATCGACTTTCAGCCCTTACTGCCGGTACGGGGATTGCTATAAGCGTCGAGAATTGCAGTGTTATCATGCTTTGAATGAAGCTGTGTTCCGGCCAATCGACCAAATGCACGGCGGGCTGGTGCAAGTTTTCCCCAATCGTCTTGAACAGGAGTATCAGCGTGAAAGGCTTCGTAGAGGATATCGAAAAACTCACCATTGAGAACGACAACTTCCGGAAGGTGCTCTACACCGGAAAGCATTTGCAGCTGGTGCTCATGACCCTGCAAGTAGGCGAGGAAATCGGAGCAGAGGTACACGATACCCACGACCAGTTCTTCCGTATTGAAGAAGGCAAAGGCAAGGTCGTCATAGATGACAACACCTACGATGTTGAAGATGACGACGCCGTCATTGTACCGGCCGGTGCACGTCACAATGTCATCAACACCGGCGATGAGCCGCTGCGCCTGTACACGCTGTACGGCCCACCAGAGCACCGCGAAGGGGTCATTCACCCGACCAAGGCAGACGAAACCGAGGAACATTTCGACGGCCGGACGACCGAGTAAACCTTACAAAGTGTCTAGTGTGAAAAAGCTCCGCGCAGTTGCCCGGGGCTTTTTCATTTGAGCTTTTACGATGCCCTCAGTGGAGCCAGCCCTAATCGCGGGAAAATGGACGACCATTGAAGTCAACGGTGACCAAGTTGCCATCCATAGGCCCCATTCCCGGTGAGTTCACCGGCATGCCGGGCGCCGCAACCCCTTGCACTTCAGGGGCCATAAGCATCTTCCGCACTGCATTTGCCGGAACGTGCCCTTCGATAATTTGACCGGTCGCATCCACCCTTGCAGTGTGGCACGACGCCAACTCCATGGGGACGCCGCGCTGCTGCTTGACGCGGTACATGTCGTCGCTGAGTATCACTTTGACTTCAAAGCCGTTGTCGCGCATATGCTGAGCCCAGCCCGCGCAGCACCCGCAGTTGGGGTCCTGGTGCATGGTGAGGCTCTGTGTAGAGGCAGCCACCGCCTGTATGCCGGCAAGTGCGCACAGGGCGAACGCCAACAAGGTTTTCTTCATCATTTCAGTCTCGATCAAATCTGCTCGAAGCGGTCGTAATGGCGATCCCCCTGCACTTCCTCGCTTGCGAGTTCTTCAACCCTCGCGGCAGGAGGCCCGACCCGCAGCCAGGATAACATCTGATCAATACGGTCGTGCGGCCCCTGAATCAAAGCTTCCACTGAACCGTCGTCCAGGTTGCGCACCCAGCCGGCCACTCCCAAACTGTGTGCGTGGCGCACCGTACTCATGCGAAAGCCTACACCCTGAACCTTGCCGCGGACCTGCACACGCAGGGTTTCTACGTTCCCGTTCGAAGCCAGTTTCTTCATATCCCTATGTCGTTGATTCGTTTGCGTCCAGTTCACCGGCGGGTGGATGGTCGCATCAGGTTTGGGCCCTATCCACGGCCGGGGCCTGCCCTCGCCTGTAGAGATTGAGCGCCGTATCAATGATGCCTACGTGGCTGAAGGCCTGCGGGAAATTGCCCAGCATACGCTGAAGGCGAGGGTCGTACTGTTCGGACAGCAGGCCGACATCGTTGCACAGGCCTACCAGATGCTGGAACAGCGACTCTGCCTCGGCGTAACGGCCTTGTAGAACATAGACATCGGCCAGCCAAAACGAGCATGCCAGGAAAACCCCTTCACCCGGGGGCAAACCGTCCACCCCGGTCTCGGTTTCATAGCGCAATAGTAACCCGTCGCGCGACAGGCGTTCCTCGATTGCCTTGACCGTGCCAATCACTCGCGGATCATGCGGGGGCAGAAATCCGGTTAGCACAATGTGCAGCAGGCTGGCATCCAAGGCGTTCGAACCGTAATGCTGAACAAAGCTGTTGAGCCCGGGGTTGAAGCCTTTCTCGCAGACTTCTTTATGTATCTCGTTCGCAATCCGTCGGCAGTATTGCGCAAATCGGCGGCCGTTATTCATGGTTTCGGCCACGGTCGCAACTCGGTCAAAAGCCACCCACGCCATTACTTTGGAATGAACGAAGTGCTGGCGCTCAGCGCGGATTTCCCAAATGCCTTCATCTGGTTCGCGCCACGCTTTCTCGAGAAACGGAACGATAACAGCCGCGATGGCTTCAATCCGCGGGTGCGGCGGAAGATGACCTTTGATGGCCTGCGCCATGGCGTCCGCCACTTCTCCGTAGATGTCCAGTTGTCGCTGAGTGGCCGCAGCATTACCGATTCGTACCGGCTGGGAACCTTCATACCCGCTCAGCCAAGGTATTTCGAACTCCGGCAGATGCCGTTCACCCGCCAAACCATACATGATCTGCATCTGATCAGGGCTGCCCGCCACCGAGCGGGTCAACCAGGTGCGCCAGGCAGAAGCTTCTTCGAAATACCCCAGACTCATGAACGCAAGCAAGGTCATGGTCGCGTCCCGAAGCCAGCAATAACGGTAATCCCAGTTGCGTTTGCCACCAAGCTGCTCGGGAAGCGACGTGGTCGGCGCCGCAACAATGCCGCCTGTAGGCTGGTATGTCAGGGCTTTCAGGGTGATGAGCGAACGTTTGACGACGGAGGTCCACGGCCCGACGTCGGGGCAACGGTCGGAAAATTCCCGCCAGAAATAATTAGTGCTTGCCAACGCTGCACCCAGGTCATAGCCATCTGCCACGTGCTCATGCGAGGGCTGATGCGACAGCGTAAATACCTTTCGCTGGCCGGCATGTACTGTAAATTTTGCTGTGGTGTGTTGGTCTCGGGATTCCAGCGGGACAGTGGTGCGCAAGACCAGCATGTCGGGCCCCGCAACTGCCGTAAAACACCCTTCCCCATGCCGCTCCAACCAAGGAACCACCCGTCCATAGCCGAACCGGATGATTAAGTTCATGTTGAAATCCACGTGGCCCTGCATGCCCACTACCATGCGTGCCACACTGGAATGAGAGGAACTGGTCGGCATGAAATCGATCAGCTTGGCTATTCCCGTATCTGTCTCAAAAATGGTTTCGAGAATCAGGGTGCCATCTTCGTACGCGCGCTCGACCTTGCGAATCGACCCTTCGGGCGAAATCTGCCAGCACCCGTTCTCGGGAGTACCGAGCAGTGCCGCGAAGCAAGCGGCTGAATCAAAGCGGGGAAAACAAAGCCAGTCGATGGAGCCCTCACGGGAGACCAGTGCCGCCGTACGGCAGTTCCCGAGCATGGCATAGTCTTCTATTCGTGTGTCCATCTATCCGGTTCCTTTTGATTAAAATCAGCCCGCAATCCACGAATTTTCGTACCATGGAGCCAGCATCATGGGGTTATGGCGTTTCCTGCCAGCCCATGTCAGATTTTTTTTCATTCCAACTAGGGGCAACAATGACAACGATACTTCTTCCCGTCGACGGTTCCGAAAACTCTGTACGTGCCGTCCAACGCGCGATCGAGATTTCGAAAGAGGAATCCGGCGACACCAAGCTGGTGCTGGTCACCGCGGTACCGCCCATCGTTTCCGGCAATGTAAAGCGCTTTTTCTCTTCGGAAGAGATCCAGGCTTACTATCAGGAAGAAGGCGAAAAAGCCCTCACTCCTGCCAAGGCCGTGCTTGACGCCGCCGGCGTTGCCTACGAAAGCGAAGTCATTGTCGGTCATGTCGCGCAAACTGTTGCTGAATACGCCAAGAAAAAGAATGCAGATACCATTGTGATGGGCACGCGAGGTCTCGGCACCGTCGCAGGTATGCTGCTCGGTTCCGTCACGACCAAAGTGCTCAGCCTGGTCGACATTCCTGTCTTGCTGGTCAAGTAAACCGCAGTGGCGCATGGGCGGTCACGTGCAAGGGTTGTGCCAGGGGCCATAAGGCCCTAATAAGGTGTCCGCCTCCTCTGGCCCCCACGAGCCCTTCTCATAAGGAAGGGCTTTTTCATGGTCTTCCAAAACGTTATCCAGAACGGCCCAGGTGGCTTCCACCGCATCCTGACTGGCGAAAAGAGAACGGTCCCCAGCCAAGGCGTCACCCAACAGACGTTCATAGGGAGAATCGGAATCGGCTGCCGAGTTCAACAATAGCAACTCGTGCTGATCGCCAACATACTGCTTTCCGGGACGTTTGACGCGAGCGGCCAATGCGACTTCTGCACGCGGACCAAAGCGGAACCGAAAATAATTCGTCTGCCGCGCGCCCGGATGAGAATCGAGGAACAGCTGTTGGGGTGGCGCTTTCAACTGAACCATTACTTCGGCGGCCGTATTCGCCAGGCACTTGCCTGAGCGCACGAACCATGGCACGCCTTCCCATCGCCATGAGTCGACGAACAGGCGCAGCGCACAGAAGGTCTCAACATCGGAATTCGGGTCCACGTGAGCTTCCTGCCGATACCCTTGGTATTGCCCGCGGACCAGATCATGGCGCTCAAGCTGGCGCATGGCCCTGAACACTTTGGTTTTCTCAAGCTGGACCGCCTCATACGCGCGCCATGCCGGGGGCTCCATGGCCAACAGGCCTACCACCTGAAACAGATGGTTCTGGATGACATCACGCAAGCAGCCGGCGCTTTCATAGAAAGCGCCCCGGCCTTCCACACCGAAGGATTCGGCCAGCGTTATCTGCACGCTGCTGACATAGTTGCGATTCCAAATCGGTTCCAGGAAGGAATTGGCAAAGCGGAAGTAAAGAATGTTCATGATCGCTTCCTTGCCCAGGAAGTGATCAATCCGATAGATGGAATCCTCAGGGAAAACCGCGCACGCAATGCGGTTTAGCTGCCGGGCAGAAGCCAGATCGCGCCCAAAAGGCTTTTCAAGGATGACCCGCCCTCGCCTGCTCAGACCGGCGTTGGCAAGACCATTAATGACGGTTTCGAACAGGCCAGGGGGAATGGCCAGATAGTGCACCGGTCGATCGCAACCTCGCAGTGCTTGTTCCAGGCGCTGAAAAACTGAAGGGTCGTTGTAATCGCCGCTGACATAGCTGACGCGTTCCAGCATACTGGCCAAGGCCGCTTCATCGTGAGGTTTGCCCGACTCGGCAATACTCTTTCGTATGCGTTCGTGTAATTGCTGCGTATCGATGCGCGAAGACGCTACCCCGACTACTCGCGCCTGTAAGACACCACGGCGGGCCATGCCATAAAGAGCCGGAAATATCTTCTTATGAGCCAAATCGCCCGTCATGCCAAACAGAACCAACGCGTCGGCACTTTGATTCGCTTCGGAAAATACCGTCATGCGTCACCCGTCGAACTAGTATTGCCGGCAAAGGTCGCACCTACGGATTCCACATGACCGCCAAACTGTTCGCGCATGGCGGAGAGCGTTTGCATGGCGAACGTGGCGCCATCACGCGAAGTAAACCGGCTGAACAGGGCGGCGGAAAGCACTGGGGCCGGGACGCCGAGGTCAATGGCCGCACCCATGGCCCACCGGCCTTCTCCGGAGTCCGAGACCCTGCCGGCGTAACGCTCCAATCCTGGATCTGCATGCAGGGCCTGTGCAGTGAGATCCAGCAGCCAGGAACCGATCACGCTGCCACGCCGCCAGAGCTCAGCTATTTCCGGCAAGTCGAATTCATACAGGTAGTGTTCTGGATGCGGAGGTGAGGCAAATTTCCCCCGCCCTTCACTGCCTTCGATTCCCTGCCCTGCCTGATGCAGCAGATTGAAGCCCTCAGCATAGGCCGCCATGATTCCGTATTCGATGGCGTTGTGTACCATCTTTACGAAATGGCCAGCTCCAGCCGGGCCGCAATGCAAGTATCCCTGCTCGGCGGTACCGCCTATGCCGCGCGTAGGTGTTGGCGGCGCAGCGGCAGACCCGGGAGCCAGTGCCAGCAACAAGGGCTGAATGTGATCAAAGCCAGACTTGGCGCCCCCTACCATCAGACAATAGCCTCGCTCGAGGCCCCGCACGCCACCACTGGTGCCAACATCCATGAATATCTGCTTGCTCGCCGTCATTTCAGCGGCTCGCCGTACACTGTCACGCCATGAGGAATTGCCTCCATCAATTACGATGTCGTCTTCGGACAGCAAGGGGCGCAGTTCAGCTAGCGCGGTGTCGACCACTGGCGCAGGCAACATCAGCCAGAGCACTCTGGGAGTTTCCAGTGTTTCCACCAGCTCTTCCAATGTGTCACAAGCAGTGGCGCCAAGCTCTGCCAGCCTTTGCCGTGCCCCAGTATTTACGTCGTAGACCACACAGGTATGCCCGGCGGCTATCAGCCGCTGCGCCATGTTGCCGCCCATGCGGCCCAGTCCAACCATTCCAACTTGCATCAGGTCTCCTTGTCTCTGTTTGCGGCCGGCTTCAGAATTCGGTCAATGATGTCAACAGGTACGGGGAACACCAATGTCGAGGTCTTGTCGCCGGCGACTTGGGTGAGCGTCTGCAGATACCGCAGTTGTAAGGCTGCAGGCTGTTCGGAGAGCACCTGGGCGGCGTCCGAAAGCGCCTGGGCAGCTTGGCGCTCGCCTTCGGCGTGAATGACTTTCGCTCGACGCTCACGTTCAGCCTCTGCCTGACGCGCAATGGCTCTGACCATGCTCTCGTTCAAATCAATGTGCTTGATTTCCACGTTCGTGACCTTGACCCCCCAGCTTTCTGTCTGGGCATCAAGAATCTTCTGGATGTCGATATTGAGCTTCTCTCGTTCCGACAGCATTTCGTCCAGATCGTGCTTGCCAAGAACGGCGCGCAAGGTGGTCTGCGCCAGTTGGCTGGTCGCTTCCAGATACCTCTCCACTTGGATGATGGCTTTATCCGGCTCGACCACCCGGAAATAGAGGACAGCACTGACCTTCACGGAGACGTTGTCACGGGAGATGACATCCTGGCTGGGAACGTCCATGGTGACGGTACGCAAGTCCACTTTCACGATTTGCTGCAGGATGGGAATGACGAATATCAGCCCCGGGCCTTTCACGCTGCTGAACCGACCTAGTGTAAAAACGACCCCGCGCTGGTATTCCCGCAGTATTCGTATTGCGTTGGCAATGATAATGACTGCTACCACCAGCAGCACTGTCAGGCCGATATTGAACTCATAGAACATTAGTTTTCCTCCACTTGTCCGGCAGAGGCTCAAGCCGATTGCGGCCTGGAGCTTCCGGCATCTGCGTTCACAACCCTTTGCACCCGCAATTTAAGGTCCTGGGCCGCAGTCACCATGACTTCGTCCCCAAGTTCGAGCGGTTCATCGCAAATCACACGCCAGTTTTCACCGTGAATTTCTGCATAGACGACTCTGCCGTCGAGACCCACCACGCGGCCCCGAGCCCCGACCATGGCTTCGCGACCCGTGACGGTTTTGCTGCGACGGCTGCGTATGGCCACCGTACCCGCCCCAATGATGATGACTGCACTGGCCAAGCCGACGGAAACCAGAAATGGAATGGACAGTTCATAGTAGTTCGGGACGTCAGGGCCGGTCATGAACAAACCGCCAAGCACAACGGCCAACAGGCCTCCTACCCCCAGCGCGCCGAACGAAGGCAGGAATACCTCCCCAATCATCATTAGCAGCCCAAGACACAACAGAGCGACGCCAGCCCAATTGACCGGCAGCATGTGCAGCCCATAGAGGCCCAGCAGAAGGCAGATCAAGCCCGCAACGCCCGGCAGGGCAGCACCTGGGCTCATCATTTCAAAGAAAAGGCCGTAAATTCCCAACATTAAAAGGATGACTGCCAGCTGAGGGTTGGCGAGAAAAGCCAGCAAGCGATGACGCCAGTCCGGGCTCACGCGTTCAACCTGGGCCCCGACCGTGGCAAGCGTGAGAGTTTGGCCGTTGGCCATGGTCACTTCACGACCATTGAGCTCAGTGAGAAGCACGTCCAGGCTGGGCGCAATGATTTCTATCACCCCGGCCCGCTGAGCCTCACCTGCAGAAAGGGACCTCGCCTCGCGCACCGCAGCTTCGGCGAAATTGGGATCGCGGCCGCGCAATTCTGCCAGGCTGCGTATATAGGCCGCTGCATCATTCGCGACCTTGGCCTCCATCGTGCTCTTTGGTTGCCCTGCCTTCGCCTCTTCACCCTTTTTGGATTCTTCTGGAGGTTTCTGCCCAGGCAGCCCCGTGCCAACGGCGACGGGCGATGCAGCACCCAGATTGCTGGCCGGAGTCATTGCGGCGATATGGCTCGCATACAGGATGAAAGTGCCGGCGCTTGCCGCGCGGGCGCCGCCCGGAGCGACGTACACCACAATGGGCAGCTGCGCAGACAGCATCCGGCGGATGATGGCCCGCATGGAGGCATCCAGACCACCTGGCGTATCAAGTTCGAGTATGAGGAGGTGCGCCCCTGAGGCCTCCGCTTCAGCGATGCCCGTTGTAATGAAGTCAGCCGTCGCTGGGCTAATGGCACCTTGGACCTCTAGCACCCGGACTACTGATGAAGCCTGGGACTGCGCTTGCGCGGGCGCCACAATCGCCACTGCAAACCAAGCCAGGCAGAACATCAAGCACTTGACCATCTCGGCCTCCTGCACTGCCCTGTAAGGCCTAAACCGACGCCAGGATGTTTAAAGCCTTCGCAAGGCGTCTGCCAGAATCAGGGCATGATTGTGTTCAGGATCACGCGCACCGTAAAGCAAGGTGAGCTTCTTCTTTCCTGCATCCTTGACGATGGCCCGCAGCCGCTCCTGAACATCCGGTTGTGCGAGCTCCTCGCCATATTTTTTCTGAAATTCTTCCCATCGCTGGGGTGAATGACCAAACCATTTGCGCAGCGCTGGAGACGGCGCCACCTCCTTCGCCCACAAGTCGTACTCGAGGGCCTCCTTGCGTATGCCGCGCGGCCAAATTCGATCTACCAGCACGCGACAGCCTTCATTTGTACCGGGCGGGTCATAAACCCTGCGGATGTCCACTTGCATAGCTGTGTCGGGCCCGAATGCTAACTGCGGGTCATATCCATGGGCACTATCCAACGTTCATACTCTTCTGCTGAAACATAGCCGAGCGCCAGCGCCGCTTCGCGCAAGGTGGTGCCCTCCTTCTGCGCTTTTTTGGCAATGGCTGCTGCCTTGTCATAACCGATATGCCTGTTAAGCGCCGTCACCAACATCAGATTCTTTTCCAGGTTCTCGGCAATGCGTGGCAGATTGGGCTCTATGCCGACAGCGCAATGGTCATTGAAAGCCAGGCATGCATCGCCCAACAACTCAATGCTTTCCAGCACGTTGTGTACCATCACCGGTTTATAGACATTCAACTGGAAGTTTCCCTGCGTGCCGGCGAAGGCGACCGCGGCATCATTACCAAACACCTGAACACAGACCATGGTAAGGGCTTCGCTTTGGGTGGGGTTCACCTTACCAGGCATGATGGACGAACCAGGTTCATTCTCCGGGATCACAAGTTCCCCAATGCCGCAACGCGGGCCGCTCGCCAACCAGCGAACGTCGTTGGCCATCTTCATCAGGCCACCGGCGAGCGTACGAAGTGCGGCGGATAGATTGACCAGCCCATCATGGGCGGACAACGCAAAGAACTTGTTGTCGGCCGAACGAAACGGCAACCCAGAGATTTCCGCGATATGCGCGGCAGCACGTTGGCCGAACTCAGGATGCGCATTGAGGCCGGTGCCAACGGCAGTCCCGCCAATTGCAAGGTCATAAATGCCGGGCAAAGCCGCTTCCACCGCTTGCAAGCCGAAATCGATTTGCGCGACCCAGCCACTTATTTCCTGCCCCAGTGTGATGGGGGTGGCGTCCTGCAAATGGGTGCGCCCGGTCTTGACCACACCCTGATACTGATGCGCCTTGGCCGCGAGCGTGTCGCGGAGTTTTCCAACCGCTGGGATCAGATGTCTGTTCAGTTCCCGACCAACGGCAATATGCATGGCAGTCGGGAAGGTATCGTTCGAGGATTGCCCACGATTAACGTGGTCATTGGGGTGAACTGGCGTCTTGCTGCCTCGCACACCCCCGGCCAGTTCGATGGCCCGATTCGCGATGACCTCATTGACGTTCATGTTGGATTGAGTGCCCGAGCCGGTCTGAAATACCACCAGTGGAAACTCGTCATTTAGCTTGCCTTCTATGACTTCGTCGGCGGCGCGCACGATGAGTTCTGCGACGTCGCCCGGCAGCTCACCCAGTTCCCTATTGGCCATGGCGGCGGCTTTCTTGAGAATGCCGAGCGAGGTGATGATGGGTGCTTGCCAGCGGAATCGATCTACACCGATGGGAAAATTCTGTATCGAACGTTGGGTCTGCGCGCCCCAATACCGCTCGGCAGGAACTTCAATTTCCCCCATTGAATCGACTTCTTTACGCATCTTCGCCATGACTACACCTCTTCACGTGTACATTCGTCGGTAAACCGCGGGCGGGCGGTTAGTCAGTCGCGAGCATGGCCAATGGCCGGCGGCGGATTAACCGCTGTCGGTCGGTCGGTCGTGCTCAGCTTGGCTCGACTTGGGTGGCCGATTGAAAGACTTCGGCCCAGGCGCCAATGGCATCTACCATGCGGTTGGCAAAACCCCATTCGTTGTCGAACCAAAGAAAAACATTGGCAAAACCGTCCCCGTTTGTTCGTGTTTGGCTGCCATCAATAATGACCGAATGCGGATTGTGATTGAAGTCAATCGACGCATGCGGATGGTTGGAATAGGAAATCAGCCCCGGAGAGCGACGGGCAAGTTCGACGAGCATGCCATTCAGCGACACCGTATCGACATCATGCCCCAGCTTAAGCATCAGATCGATAGCCGAGACGTTGTGAATGGGAACGCGGATGGCCTTGGCCTGCACTTTGCCGCTCAGCGCCGGCAGCAGTCGTTCAACGCCCTGCGCCAGACCGGTAGAGACCGGCACGATGGATTGCATGGCGGAGCGGGTGCGGCGCAAATCTTTGTGGTGATAGCCGTCGATTAGCGGCTGGTCATTCATGACCGAATGCAGGGTGGTCAGATAGGCGTGTTCCACACCAAAATGCTCATTTAGCGCAGCGAGCACCGGTACGCTGGCGTTGGTCGTGCACGAAGCGTTCGACAATACTTGCGTTTCTTGCGGAATCGAATGCTCATTGATGCCGTATACCAAGGTGTAGTCGACATCCTCTGCGCTTTCTCCAGGATGCGACACCAACAGTCGGGGGCAGCCTGCCTTCAGGAAACGCTCGAATTGCTCGCGCGTTCCGTACCGCCCCGAGCATTCCAGCAGCATATCTATGCCAAGTGACCACCAATCAACGCCTTCGGGCTCACTGGCATGGGTCACCCTGATATCGCGGCCATTGATGCGTAGTGCATCCCCAGCCTGTTCAGCAACGCCAGGAAATACTCCGTGCGTGGAATCGAATTGCGTCAGGTAGACCATGGTGGCCAGATCTGAGGGTTCATTGATCGCCACGACCCTAATATGGTCCTGAAGCGCGGACTCGTGAATGGCGCGCAGTACGCATCGCCCGATACGGCCGTAGCCGTTAATGGCAATGCGCAGCGGCGCGGAATGAGACGAAATTACGCCAGATGTAGCAGTCATGTGTTGGATACGGCTTTGAATCAGTGTGCCAACACATGATACGCCATCAGTATTGATAGCTGTAATTCAGCTGAATCACGTTCAAACCGGGGTTTGGCCTTTTGATCCCGGCATTGGAAAAGTGCGAATACCTGAGGCTGACCCGGCTGCGGTCAGTGAGATGCATCCCAACACCGATATGGTCGCCAAACTGGAATGCAGTGCTGATGTCCTTGCCGGCAAATTGTGTACGCGAGAACAGAGTGGCGCCAACACCTGCCTCAAGGTAAAAGCGGTCGGACCAAGTCCAACGCAGAAAAGGAATGGCACTGGCTTGCCAGACACTGCCCGGGCTGCGCGAGCCGTTGGCGTCCCAGTAGGCCACACCCAGTTCACCGACAAGATCCAGGCGGCTACCACCTTCAAAGCGGTGCGTCCACATGGTGGGCGACTCCCATGCGAGCTCCAGTCGCGTGTAGTGATCGCCTGCGCCCGCACGCACGCTCACACTGGGTGACTGATACAGCTCTTGAGCTTGCAGGGGCATGGCAGCCAAGATGGCCGCGAAGCAGCACGCTAAGGGAACACCCAGAGGGATTCGACGACTCATGTTATTTCCGCTTCTTGAATGATGTCATTGAGATCCGGAACTGCACGCCCGGACGACCGAAATTCTTCAATTTCCGCTGAAATACGCCCCACGGAGGTCGAAGTGCTGCAAAGCAAATTCTACTGCCGTGGGTATGATGTTCAGCGGCAACTGATGCCAACAACATCAAGCAAACTGCGTGCCGTTACTCCCGCGCAACTACCGCCCGTTTGCCCAGAGCACCATGCTGTCGCGGGCGCGTTCCTGCAGCAGGCGTGCGGCATCCCGGCAGGCTTGCTCCAAGGTCATGGGGCCGGACACCACGCTAAAAGCCGCCGTAATGCCCACTTCATACAGTGCTTCATAACCGTCCCCAAGCGACCCCGCCAAAGCGATGACCGCTGCCCCCTGCTTCTTTGCGTAGCGCGCTACGCCCGCTGGTGTTTTACCGAGTAAGGTCTGGCGGTCCATACGCCCTTCCCCTGTGAACACTAGGTGCGCTCCCTTCAGCGCTTGTTCCAGACCGGCCAATTCGGCTATCAATTCCACACCAGGTCGAAATGTGGCGGAAAAGAAGGTTTTGATGACAAAACCCAGGCCGCCGGCAGCTCCAGTTCCCGGCGTATCGGCTTCATCGCGCCCGCTCACGTCCCGACAAATTCGCGCAAAGCGGGTCAGGCCTTGGTCAAGCGTGCGCACATCGTCTGGCGATGCCCCCTTTTGCGGGCCAAAAATCGCGGCGGCCCCGCGTTCGCCGCATAGCGGATTGTCCACATCCACGGCAATTTCAAACTGCACGTCGTTCAAACGAGGATCCAGCCCCCCCAGCTCGAGGTGCGCGAGTTGATTCAAAGCCGCCCCACCGGGAGGGAGGTCATTGCCTTGGTCGTCGAGCAGCCGAGCCCCCAATGCCTGAAAAAGCCCCGCACCGCCATCGGTAGTGGCGCTGCCCCCCAGCCCGAGCACAATGCGACGAGCACCCGCATCCAGAGCTTTCAGCACGAGCTCACCGACGCCATAGGTGCTGGCGTGCAAAGCCCTTCTCTCAGCCGGCGCAATGCGCTCCAGCCCAGCCGCTTCGGCCATTTCTATGAAGGCTGTTTCACCCTCCAGCCAGCCCCAGGATGCCTGGCATGGACGACCATTGGCATTCTGGACTCGATCGTGACGTCGCTCACCTCGGGTGGCCGCCAGTACCGCGTCCAGAGAGCCTTCACCCCCGTCGGCCATGGGAACGCATATCACCTGCGCTGAAGGGGCGGCCTGTTTCACTCCCAAGGCAATTGCTTCGGCCACGCGTGCTGCGGACAGACTTTCCTTGAACGAATCAGGTGCCACCACGACGCGCCACTGCTGTACTACCGGCGACATCAGCGTTGCTCCTCTTTGATGGCGTCGGGGTTCGCGCCCACCAGTGCATTGCAAGGCGAACCGGCAACAAAGGCTTCAACATTGCTCATGAGTTGATCGGCGAGCGTCTGAATCGCCTCCTGACTGGCCCAGGCGACGTGAGGCGTCAGGATGAAGTTGGGAAGATCCAGCAGCGCCATCAATGGATGGTCGGCAGGCGGAGGCTCGGGTACGGTGACATCAAGCCCCGCACCACCGATTTGGCCGGATCGCAGCGCCACTGCCAGCGCGTGGTCGTCGATCAACGCGCCTCGGGCCGTATTGATAACCAACGGCTTACGTGCCATCGCCGCAAATTCAGCTTCGCTCAACAGGTGGTGTGTATGTTCGTTCAGGGGGCAATGCAGCGTTAGGATGTCACTTTCCGCGAGAACTGTCTCGAACGGGGTGTAAAGCGCGCCCATGTCATGGCGCCCCTTGTGGGCGGCATACAGCACACGCATCCCAAGGGCACGCCCGATCTGTCCCACTGCTTGCCCAAGGGAGCCGGCG
>JAJUJD010000184.1 GCA_029267315.1 Alcaligenaceae bacterium | reverse complement strand
CAGCATGGTGGGAAGATACAGCCAGCTCAGCAGGGATTTCATGGCGTGATCTCCCCAGCAACGGCACGGCCCGGGTTCTGGGTGAGCACAGCATTAATGTAGCTGCTCGGCGTACCCAAATAGCTGGCAGTTTCTTCCAGGTATCTCATGGTGGGGCCCGCCCAAATCGACATGGCAATGCAGGTGAAAATTAGCAGTGTGACGGGGCCGGCTTCACTCAAACGCAGGCGAGGCGTAATGGTGTCGTCGACACTCCAAAAGAGACGAATGCCAGTGCGGCCCAGGGCAATAATGCAGGCGAGGCCCGACACCAGCACCAGGCCGATCAGCAGCCAGGTGCCTATCCAGTGCGGGCCGGCAGAGGTTTCAAGGGCCGCCGAGAGAAGGGTGAATTTCGCCACAAAGCCCGACATGGGAGGCAAGCCGGCGATCAGCAAGGCGCACGCAACAAAGGAGAGACCCAGAAAGGCCATGGCAGCCGGAATAGCTACACCGACCACATCGGCGCTGCGGTCTGGCGATTCTGGGTCTTCCAGATCGAAGGCTTCCAGACTCACGGCCAGAAGGTCGGCACCGAAGGTCTGAGTGCGTTCCACCATTTCCAGGAGCAGAAAAAACGCGCCTAGAGCCAGCACCGACGTGACCAGATAGAACAGGGCTGGGCCGGTTAACGTCACCCCAGGCATGCCCAGCGCCGCGAACAGCGTGCCTGAAGACATGATGGCGCAATAAGACGCCTGGCGCTCCGGCTGAGGAGCGGCGATGAGCCCAACAATCCCGAAAGCGAGTGTCGCGATACCGACTGGGAACATCCACTCCCCGCCAAAGGCGGCCGGGGCGCCGGTGGGTACCAGCAGAGAGCCGATGCGTAGTAGGGCGTAGACCCCCACTTTAGTCATGATCATGAACACAGCCGCCACGGGGGCACTAGCATTCGCATAGGCGGAAGGCAGCCAAAAGTTCAGCGGCCAGGCGGCAGCCTTGATAAGGAAGGCGATGCCAAGGATGGCGGCGCCCGATTCAAAGAGGCGGCGGTCCGGCCCTGACAGCTCGCCGGCACGCGCTGCCAAGTCCGCCATGTTCAGTGAGCCGGTGACGCCGTAAATCATGGCCATGGCGATCAGCAGCAGGAAAGACGCCACCAGGTTGACCGCGATGTAATGCATGCCCGCCGTAACGCGCGCGCGGCCGGAACCGTGCAGCGCTAGGCCGTAGGAGGCCGCCAGCAGAACTTCAAAGAACACGAACAGGTTGAATAGGTCGCCCGTGAGGAATGCGCCGTTCAAACCCATGAGCAAGAATTGAAAGAGCGCATGAAAATGCACGCCAGCACGGTCCCAACGCGCGGTGGAGTATGTCCACGCAGCCAGGCCAAGCAGGGCCGTTAGCACCAGCATGACGGCCGAAAGCCGGTCGACTACTGCAACAATGCCGAAGGGGGCGGGCCAGTCGCCCAAAAGGTAGACACCTACGCCATCTGGCCAGCTGCTGGGCAGGTAACCGGCGGTAATGCAGAGCAGGGTGATGGCTGTCGCGAGTTGGCCAACGATGGAGATGGCGCCCAGCGATACCCGGCCGCGACGGTGTCCATCGCGCACCAGCAGCATCAGGGCCCCGAAGATCAGCGGAATGACGACGGGCAGAATGGGAAGATGTTGCATCCAGCCTGTCACTTCTTCATCTCCCTACCGTCGACATGGTCAGTGCCATTGAAACCGCGCGAGGCTAACAGCACCACAAGGAACAATGCCGTGGTCGCAAACGCAATGACAATCGCCGTTAGTACGAGTGCTTGCGGAAGCGGGTCGGCATAGTGAGAGGCATGGCCCGTCCATTCTGTATCTATGACGGGAGGGATGCCCAAGGTAACCCTTCCCATGGAGAAGATGAAGAGGTTGACGGCATAAGACAGCAGACTCAAACCCATGATGACCTGGAAGGTACGTGGCCGCAAAATCAGCCACACGCCTGAGCCGGCCAGAATGCCGATCGCAAGGGAAAGTATCAGTTCCATGTCAGTTTCCTTTCCGGAGCGGAGTACCGCTTTCCAGGCTGGTCTGCACACCTGGCTTCCGGTAGAGACGCAAGGATTGGTGGGCCAGCGCAATGAGCATCAGTACGGTGGCACCGACCACCAGCATGTAGACGCCAATGTCGAATAGCAGTACGGACGACAGATGCACGGCCCCGATGAGAGGAAGGTGCAGATCGATGGCTACGGAAGACAGGAACGGCTTGGCTGCCCACCATACCCCCATGGCCGCACTTCCGGCTGCCAGCAGCCCGAACGCAATCCAGTACTGCGGATGGAGACGCTGACGCGTTTCAACCCAGACGACGCCACTGACCATGTACTGAATGATGATGGAGGTGGCCATGATCAGGCCGCCCACGAAGCCGCCTCCCGGCAGGTTGTGACCGCGCACCAGGAAGTAAACCGACACCATCGCAGCCAGCGGTAGAAGCAGACGCACCAGTACCGAAGGGACTTTCATGACCCCCTTGGGCAGCAGTGAATTCGGATCGGGGTCGCTGAAGCGATCCAGCAGTTTGCCTTCATAGGCAATGAACTGTCGGGCGTGCGGCAGCTGAAGCGTTTCGGGTGGTGGACGGAAGCGCCGCAGAAGCGCGTAAACGGTGAGAGCCACAATGCCCAACACGGTGATTTCGCCCAAGGTATCGAAACCTCGGAAGTCCACCAGAATGACGTTCACCACATTGGCCCCGCCACCCAGCGGAATGGATTTCTCCACAAAGAAGTAAGACACCCCTTCGGGATGCGGGCGCGTCATGATGGCGTAGGCCAGGACTGTGAACCCGGTGCCCGCCAGAATGGCAACAATGAAGTCGCGCGAGCGGCGTATCGCGGCAAATATGGCGTTGCGTATCGGCGCTTCCACTTCGCCTTCCCCGGCCACCCGCCGAGGCAACCATCGCAGGCCCAGAAGCAGTAACACCAGAGTGACCACTTCCACGGTGAGCTGGGTGAGGGCAAGGTCGGGCGCGGAGAGCCACGCGAAGGTGATTACCGTGCAAAGGCCGGCCCCTCCGGACAACATCAGCGCCGCCGGGCGATGGAACTTGGCGCTCGCCGCCGCGCCGATGGCACACGCAGCACCCGCCACCCATAGCCCGACGAACAAGGGGTCGACCGTCGTCAATACCTCGGGGTGCATCCATGGGCCTTCAAGCAGGGGCAGGGCCGCAACGGCCATGGTCAGGACCACGATGAGGAAGATCTGGGGTTGGAGCCGGGGCGACCGGGTCCAGTCCAGAATGAAGGCCGCAGCCACGTCGATGGCTTCCAGAATGGTCTCGAAGCTGCGACGCCCATCGAAGCGGTAGATGAAGGGTGTAACACCGGGGCGGGCTCGCTGGCGACTGATCAGCAGGCGCTGCAGGGCAATTCCACCGAACAAGGCGACGAAACTCATGGCCAGGGGCAGATTAAAGCCATGCCAGACTGTGAGGCTGTAGTGCGGCGTGTCATCGCCGAGAATCGACTGGACTGCGGTGTGCAGGAAGGGCCCAGGCAATATGCCGGGCAACATGCCCACGATCAGGCAGCTGACGACCAGGACCGCGCTGGGAATCAGCATCATCAGTGGCGGTTCATGGGGTGCCCGCGGCAAGTCGGTGGCTTGGTGGCCGAAAAACACTTCGCTGACGAAACGCAGTGAATAGGCCACGCTGAAGGCACTGGCCACGACGGCCAGCAGCGGGAGCCCATAGCGGGTGAATTCATTGCCAGACACATAGACAGTCTCGGCAAAGAACATTTCCTTGGAGATGAAGCCGTTAAGCAGTGGCACGCCAGCCATGGCGGCCGCCGCCACCACCGCCAGGGTGGCGGTGATCGGCATGCTTCGATACAGCCCGGAAAGCCGCGTTATATCGCGTGTGCCAGTCTCGTGGTCAACGATTCCCGCCGCCATGAATAGCGATGCCTTGAACGTGGCGTGGTTAATGATGTGAAATACAGCGGCCACCATGGCCAGCCGGCTGTCCATACCCAGCAGCAGGGTGATCAGACCCAGGTGACTGATGGTGGAATAAGCCAGGACCCCTTTCATGTCCGTCTGAAAGGTGGCCGCGTAAGCGCCGAGCAAAAGGCTGATGGCCCCAGCGCCTCCAATAATCCAGGTCCACTCCGGCGTACCGGCCATGACCGGCCAGAGCCGCGCCAGCAGAAAAACGCCGGCTTTCACCATGGTGGCAGAGTGCAGGTATGCCGAAACAGGCGTCGGCGCTGCCATGGCGTTGGGTAGCCACACGTGGAAGGGAAATTGCGCGCTCTTGGTCAAGGCACCCAGGGCAACGAGCACAACAATGGTGGTATACCAAGGATGGTTGCGAATTGCGTCACCGGCATTGAGCACGGCATCGAGATCATAGCTGCCCACCACATTGCCCAACATCAGCACACCACCAAGCAGGCACAGGCCGCCAGCACCCGTAATGGTGAGCGACATGCGAGCCCCGCGTCGGGCATCCAGGCGGTGGTGCCAATAGGCAATCAACATGAAGGACGAGAGGCTGGTCAGCTCCCAAAAAATGACCAACTGAATGACGTTGCCCGACAACACCACGCCCAGCATGGAACCCATGAAGGCGAGGAAGAAAGAAAAATAGCGCGGAACCGGATCTTCCGGTGACATGTAATACCGAGCGTACAGGGCAATGAGCGCACCCATGACGGTGATGATCATTGCAAACAGCCAGGCGAAGCCATCCATGCGCAGGCTGAGATTGACGCCATGTTCCGGCAGCCAGGGCAGCGTTGCCCGCACCACTTCGCCGTCAAAGATAGCGGGAAAGTGAGAAACGGTAATGCCCGCACATACCAGTGCCACCAGCCCGGCCAGCCATGCTTCGACGTTCCGTGCGTTAGACGGGAAAAAAGCAGCGGCTATGCTGCCGAAGAAAGGCAAGGCAAGTATGAGAACAAGCGACATCAGGGCGGCAGACTAGGGAAAATACAAATTGGGAAGCTCTTTATAATACGATATGTAGCGGCCCGTTCCGTGCCAGTTAACGTTTTTTTTGCGAATTTTCTCGGGAATTAGGGAAGACTTAACCGCGCCGGTCATTGATCGGCGTCAAAGAAAGCAAGCGGCAGTACACTGGACAATGTCTGCTTGTATCTGGCCCCTTGAGGGGCGCGGGCCTACGCCGGCGCTCTGTGTGGGCCGCTTCCCGGAGTATGCCATGGGCCTTGCGTCCGACACGCAAAATTATTCAGTCACATTTCCTGAAATCGAAATCTCCGAAGAACTGGTGCGGCGTTTTGACATCAGCGGCCCGCGCTACACCTCTTATCCCACGGCCGACCGATTCGATTACACCTTCAAGGAAGAGCGATACCTGCCTTATCTTCAGCAGCGGGCGCAGTCTGCGTCGAATCCGCCGCTGTCGGTGTACTTCCACCTCCCGTTCTGCAAATCGCTTTGCTACTTCTGTGGGTGCAACAAGATCATCACCCAGGATTACAGCCGGTCCCGGCAGTACATTGACTACGTTCTGAAGGAAATGGCGCTGACCGCCCCGCACCTGGGCGAAGACCGTCGGGCGGTTCAGCTGCATTTGGGCGGTGGCACACCTACCTTCATGAGTAACGACGAGCTTGCCATGCTCATGGACGCCACACGGCAGCATTTCGTTTTCACACCAGACGCCGAACT
>JAJUJD010000063.1 GCA_029267315.1 Alcaligenaceae bacterium | reverse complement strand
GCAGTGGGACACGACATTCGGGGGCGACGCCACGCTGACGGCGGCCATGCTTGACCGCATTCTGCACCACGCCCACATCGTGCAAATCAAAGGAGACAGCTATCGCCTAAAACGACAACGCAAGGCTGGCCTCTTTCCGCCCGCACCGAACCCGTAAACACCAGTGGTGGCTCAGATTTCAAATGCGCGCCTACGCGCTTTGTGGCTCAAAATTACTTTGCATTTGACAATTTAGTATCAGGCCAAATGGAACAGATGCCTTATCGCATGTCGGCAAAACAGCGCTTCAGGAAATCGATACCGACTTTCAGCTTGACGGATTCATTACTGCGATTCAGCAATAGCGCATACACCGCGCGATTGCGGGGTACGTAGTCTGACAACACCTCCACCAAGGTGCCATCCTGAAGCTCTTGCTCGACTATCCATCTGGGGCCCATCATGATGCCCAGGTCTGCAAGACAGGCGTATCGCACCGCCTGGCCATGGTCCGCCACAAAATTGCCTTTGATGTGCACATTGCTGATCTGGCCGTTGATGGACACCGGCCAGCGGGTACTGGCCGTTGACCCGCTGGTGACCAGACAATTGTGATCGCGCAGATCAGACGGTTCCCTGGGCATGCCGTTGACATGCAGGTATTCAGGCGTGGCGCAGAATACCCGCCGGTACGGTGCCAGCTTGACGGCAATCAGCCCCGGATCCACCGAACCGGCGATCCGCACTGCCAGGTCAACCCGCGCTGCATACAGGTCCAGCCTGGCCATGGAAAAATTCACGTCCAGGCTGAGCTTGGGGTGTTCCTTAAGCAACTGTGGCAGCTTGGGCGCGATGAATTCGCGTCCCAGCATGGCCGGCACCGTCATCCTGAGACAACCGCTGGCTTCGTCACGCAGGGAAGATAATTCTTCGGCGGCCTGGTCCAGTTCCATCAAGGCCCGCACACAGTATTCGTACAGGCGTTCGCCGGCCTCGGTGACCACCAGGCGCCGGGTGTCCCGGTTGAAGAGCCGTTGCCCGATGTCCTGCTCGACCGCCGCAATACGCCTGCTGACCATCGCCGGCGTCACCCCGATACGGCGGGCGACCTCTGAAAAATTGCCGGTTTCGACAGTACGGACAAAGATCCGCAAGGAGGTGAGGTCCTTGAAGACAGCTGCTTCAACCCGCTGGGATTCTTTGAATCTCTTTACGCTTTCGGTCAATTTCCGTTATCCGGATCGCTGATGCCGTCGGCTTGCCTGACTGGGGCGATCCCTTTGGTCAGAAACTCAATATAGGCGTCGGCGATTTCCTCGCCCCCCAACGCGCCGTCGGCGTCATACCAGAGCGGCAGCGCGGAGATGGCGCTCATGAACCAGAATACCGCCAGCTTGGGGTCACAGGGCGCAATCGAGCCGTCCTGGATGCCATCTTCAATGATCTGGCGCAATTGCTGATTGAACTTGCGGCGACGCGCCTTGATCTTCTTTTGATCGGCCGGCGACATTGCAGCCAAATCGTACAGAATCGCAGGCGCACCCAGGCCGTTGGTCAACAGCGCGAGGTAGTTCTTGATGAAGGTCGTGATTTTGACGTAACCGCTGGAATCGGTCGCCATGGCTTCCTGCAGGACCTGATCGCCCACCTGCATGACCAGTTCATGACATTCGTAGATTAATTCCTGCTTGTTCTTGAAATAATAATAAAGCGCAGGCTTGGTGACATTAAGCGCCAAGGCGATTTCATCCAGGGAGACGTTCTTGTAACCCCGCCGCCCAAAGGCCTTGGCAGCTTCCGTGATGACAGCCTGTTTCTTGAGCTGATATTGCTCGTCGGGGCTGCTCACCGCATTGTTCCAACGGGCGCCTTCGCCTGGCCGTTTGTTGGAACTGCGCCCTTTGGATCTGGATTGTGTTTCTGTAGAGGTGCTCATGATGTTGAAAAACGTGCCCCCTAGAGCGAGAAAGCGTCATGCATGATAGCAGGCCGCCCCAAAAAGGCGGGGTGCGCCTGCCACCATGCAAAGCGGCCATCACTCCGCCAGAATCTGGCGGGCAATAATCAATTTCTGAATGTGGCTGGTGCCCTCGTAAATCTTGGTCACCCGCACATCACGATAATACCGCTCAACGGGAAAGTCGTTCACATAGCCGTAGCCGCCGTGGATCTGCAAGGCGTCTGAGCAGACTTTCTCGGCCATTTCACTGGCATAGAGCTTGGCAATCGAGGCCTCTTTGACGTTGGGAAGGCCAGCATCAATCAAGCGGGCCGCATACAGCATATATTGACGCGCCACGTCGATCTGCATCGCCATTTCGGCGAGATCAAAGCTGACCGCCTGCAAAGCGGTGATCGGTTTGCCGTAAGCCTCGCGATCCTTGGCGTAGCTGATGGCCGCTTCCATGGCCGCCCGCGCTATGCCGATAGACAGCGCAGCGATGGCGACCCGCCCGTCGGAAAGCAGGCCCAGCGCCTTGCCATAGCCCCGCCCTTCCTCACCAATCAGATTGGCGGCCGGAATCCGCATATTGTTGAGCTGAATCTGCGCGGTATGGGCGGTGCGCTGACCCAGCTTGTCTTCGACCCGCACGATTTCATAGCCCGGATCCTTCGGGTCGGCCACGAACAGGCTGATGGCGTCTCGCTTGCCGCGCTCGCCGGTTACGGCTACGACAAAGGCAAAACCCGCTTCGTTGCCGTTGGAAATCCATTGCTTGCTGCCATTGAGCACATAGCTGTCGCCGTCACGCCGGGCGGTGGTCCGGATCGCCGCCGTATCGGAGCCGGCGTGCGGTTCCGACAGCAGAAAGGCGCCGATGCGCTTCGCGCTAGCGAGATCAGGCAAATACTGCTGCTTCTGCGCGTCAGAGCCTGAGGACTTCAGCACGTGCGCTGTCGAATTATGCACGTGCATCATCGTCGCAAAGCCGCCGTCCGCCGCAGCGAACTCTTCGATCGCAAGGCAATACTCGACAAATGTCGATCCCGACCCGCCGTACTCCTGCGGAGCCAGCATCCCCATGAATCCGACCTCGGCAACGGTCTGGATTTCGTCACGAGGCCAGGCCCCAGTACGATCCCGTTCCGCCGCAGTCGGGGCCACCACTTCGGTGGCAACCCTGCGGGCAGATTCACGGATCATGACTTCTTGTTCACTCAGAAATGCGTTGGACACGCTGCTCATTTCATATCCTTGTCCGGGTTTTGATGTGGAACTGAATCGCCTTCAGAATCAGCCCAGCCATCGTTTGCGTCGGCGATAGTGCTTCATGTCTCGGAAGCTCTTGCGTTCCCCTTCGACCGTGAGGCCGAGATAGAACTCGCGGACATCTTCATTGTTCTTGAGATTCTCAGCGGCCCCTTCCAGCACGATGCGACCGTTTTCCATCACATAGCCGTAGTCGGCCAGCTCAAGCGCAACACGGGTGTTCTGCTCAACAATCAGCAGAGTCAGCCCGCTGGCTTTGAGTTCGGTGAGCAATTGGTAGACTTCCTCGACCATCAGCGGCGCCAGACCCAGCGAGGGCTCATCAATCATCACCAGCTTTGGCTTGGCCATCAGCGCACGGCCGATCACCAGCAGTTGCTGCTCACCGCCCGACAGATAGCCCGCTGTCCGGCGGTTCAGGGCCGCCAGCCGGGGAATACGCGTGTAGACCTCGTCCAGCATACGCTTGGCTTCCTGGCCATCGCTGAGGTGACTGCCGACGATGAGATTCTGTTCGACGGTCATGTGGCGCAATACCTTGCGCCCTTCCATCACATGGATCAGACCCTGGCGCACAACCGCAACGGGATCTGCGCCAGTGATGTCCTGCCCGCCAAAGCTGATGGTACCGGCGCTCACCCGGCCGTCTTCCGTTCGCACCAGGTTGGAAATGGCCTTGAGCGTCGTGCTCTTGCCGGCGCCGTTGGCGCCCAGCAAGGTCACGCAGCTTCCGGCAGGCACCTGCACGGTAATCCCTTTGACCGCCAGAATCACGTCGCTATAGAGGACTTCGATGTTGTTCAGTTCAAGCACGAACGACTCCATTTGGGAGAGCGTGGGCGGCACACGAGCGCCGCCCACCGGTAAGGCTGTCGATCACCACCGGTTCAGGGTGGGCACAGGCACGTTCTGTTCAACCAACTTGTACTCGCCGTTCTCAACCGTCCCGATATTGACGCCCAGACCCTTGGTCGGGAAGGGAGCCTCATTGGTGTACTGGATGTTCGGCAACACCCCGAAGGTCTTCTCTGTGGGGATCGGCGTCGACAGCAGCGCATTGCGCACGTCTTCACCCGTCACCCCTTCTGCGCCTTTCTTCTCAACGGCGCTTTCGAAGGCGCGGGCCACGATCAATGCCTGGCTCAGCCCCATGATGCAACTGGAGTTGAAGTTGGCCTTCAGCTTGTACTCATTGGTCAGCTTATCGAAGAACTCGCGCACAGCCGTGCTTTGCTCGGCGGGCAGTGCCATGCCATAGACTTCGTAGTTACCGTTCATCTGGCTCAGGTCGTTGAGTGCCCTGCCTGATGACAGCAGACCGTTGTGTGCGCTCATGACGATAGGCACATCGCTCTTACCCAGACTCTGCAAGGCGCGCTGGACAGCCACCACGCTGGCCGTGTTGTTGAACACCTGGAACACCGTGGCCCCATTACGCAGCAAACGGTTGACCTGTTGCGTCAGGTCGGTTGGCTGAGCCTCGGTGTACACGGTTTCGACAACCGTCAAGACATCGGGGTTGTCCTTGGCGAACTTCTCGACACCGTTATGGATGTCCACATAGGCCGGTGAGACTTCCGAAGAGATCAGGCCCAGCTTGATGGGTTCTGTGCTTCCCGATTTTTTCTGCATCCATGTGTAGAAGGCCGCCGCTTCATGGGGATAAGTCGGGCGGGCATTAAAGACCCAGTTGTCGCTCTTCCAGTTGAAGCCATAACCTGCTGTGGCCACGACCAGCGGAAGCTTGTCGTTCGGCAGGCGCTCCTGCAACGCGTTCGCATCCGAGCCTCCGACCCCCAAGGCGGCGATGGGGTTCAGTTCAGAACGGATGCCGGGCCAGAGGCTGGCAACCTGCGCTACGTCGTAGCGGGTGTCGTAGTCCTTGGCCCTGAGCGCGACGCCCTGGCCCTTGCCTACTTCTTCGCTCCACCAGTCAAGCACCGCATTGCGGCAACCGGTCATGTCTTTCATGATGTCGGCAAAAGGCCCGGTAAAGTCAGCCAGGCCGGCAATGTTGTAGACGGTCTGAGCCTGGGCGTTGGCCCCAAAAGCAGTCAGGCCCAGCATCATGGCTCCGGCAACCGCCAGAGCGCGTCCTCGCTTAGTCTCCATTTTCAGTCTCCTTTTCATTTTCGCGCCGCTTAAGTAACGACTGCATTCCAGCGCGAGAAGCAGTCATGAATCTCGTTGTCAGATATCAATAGGGGTATGGCCAGATGCGGTAAGACCGCTTGATGATGTTCCATCGATGCATCAGGCCCCGCGGCTCGAAGATCAGGAAGCCGGCAATCACCCCCCCCAGGAAGATGCTCATGGCCGCGAACACGACGTCACCCGTGAGGAACGACACATTCTGGACCAGGCTCGGGCCGATGCTGGTGATGATTTCCTGCATCAAGCGGATCACGAACACCCCGATCAGCGCGCCGGTGACAGAACCCATGCCGCCCACGATGATCATGGCAATAAACCAGATGGAATGAATCAATGTGAACTGGTCAATCGCCACGAAGCGCACGTAATACGCCCACAGGCCGCCACCGATACCGGCATAGAAGGCGCCCAGCAGGAAGGCCAGAGCTTTGGTGCGGACCACATGGATGCCCATCATCCCCGACGCCACGTCGTCGTCGCGCACGGCGGCGAAGATGCGCCCGTGGCGGCTGCGAGCCACCCCATAGGCGCCGGCAATCATAATGAGAGCCACCACCAGGCAGAGGTAATACAGGCTGATATCACTATCGAAGGTGAACCCGAACAGGCTGGCCGGTTCCAGCGCCAAGCCATTCGAGCCGCCCAGCCAGCTGTTAGGCAGGTTGAGCACCAGGAAGTGAAACAGTATCTGAGCCGCAATGGTGGTCAGCGCCAGATAGAAGCCCTTGATGCGCACCGCTGCCAGGCCGAATATCAGCCCGAACACTGCCGCGCACATGCCCCCCATCGGCAGGGCAATCCAGAACGGCAGGCCCAGCTTGCTGGCCAGCACGGCCGTGGAATAGGCCCCTGCCCCCATGAAGGCCGCCTGCCCCAGGTTGACCTGTCCGGCCAGCCCGGTATTGATCTGCAAGCCCACGACGACCACAGCGGTAATCATCATAGATGTCAGTACAGCCACGATCCGAATGTCGGAGAACATGGGCAGCGCAAACAGGGCGACGATGAACAACGCCAGACACACGGCCTGAGGACGGGTGCGGATCAGGGCCTGATCCTTGGTGAAAGAAGTCGAAAATACGCCAGCGGGATCCATGGTTACACCCTCTCAATGGTTTTCCAACCGAACATTCCGGTGGGTCGAATCAGTAAAACCAGCAGCATGATGATGAAGGGGAAGACAGACCCCAGCGAGCCGCCGACGATCGGATCCAGATAGGCGGAAGCCAGACTCTGGATCACGCCGACCACAATTCCGGCCAACAGCAAGCCCCCGATCGACTCCAAGCCGGCCAGCAAGGCGACGGGCAAGGCGGCCAGGCCAATATCCGAGCTCATCATGTTGATGGAACGCCCACTGAGGTGGACGATGGCGCCGAGCGTGGATAACACTGCGCCCAGCGTCCAGGCGAAGGCGATGGAGCGCTGCACCGAGACCCCCATCGACATGGCGACCTGGTGATCTTCAGCCACCGCCGTCATGGTCAGGCCGGCCCGGGTACGGTTGAAGAACCAGGACAGCCCCAGGCCGATCACGACCGTCATGATGCCGCCATACAGCAGCGAACGTGAAATCACCAGATCACCGAAGATCAGCGGCTGGAGCGGGAAGATGACAGGGAAAGCGCGTACCTGCGGCCCAAACAGCACCAGCACCACCCCCCGGATCAGAATCAGCAGGCCAATGGTCACCATCACCATCGAAAACACCGATTCCCCCACCAGACGGGCAAAGAAGATACGTTCAATCAGCAAGCCGAAAATAGCGGAACTGATGAAGGCGACCGGCAAGCCTATCCAGAGAGGCAGGCCCATCTGGAAGATGCTCCACCACACCATATAGCCGCCAAACACGACCAGCTCGCCCTGGGCGAAGTTGAAGACCTTAGAGGCCCGGTAAATCACCACAAAACCCATGGCGATCAAGGCATACAACAGGCCGGTCAGAACCCCGTTGATCAAATAGTTGAGAGCGTCAATCATCAATAGCTCCTAATGCCCGGCCTGGCCGGCCGTGTTTGAGGATGAGCGCGTCTGTGCCACATCATGGATGAAGACCTGTGCTTTGAAGTTGCCGCTGCGTCCATCCTGATAGATCACCGGGATGTCGATATTCGTTTCCGTAGATCCATCATAGATACCATCCACCAAGGCGCGGTAACGCTCCTGGAGGAATTCACGCCGCAGTTTCCGTGAGCGGGTGAGTTCCCCTTCATCGGGATCCAGCTCCTTGGGGAAATTGGCAAAACGCTGCACGCGGGCGTGCTCAGGCAGGAACTGGTTGACCCGGGCGATTTCCTCACGCAGCAAGGCCGCGATCTCAGGACGCTGGGACAGATCCGTGAACGTTGAGAAACCGATGCGCTTGTCTTCGGCCCAACGCGACAGCACTTCCATGTCAATGTTGATCAGGGCGCCGACAAAATTGCGGGTTTCATCCCCCACCGTCATGATGTCCTTGATGAAGGGACTGAAGCGCAAACGCGTTTCCACGAATTGCGGCGGGAAGCTCTCACCGCCTTTCAGACGCTTGAGATCAGACAAGCGCTCCAGGAAGACCAGTTCGCCCAGATCCGTCTTGGTGACGGCGTCACCCGTGTGGAACCAGCCATCCTTGACGTTATCCTCGATGGAGTTCTCGCGGCGCCAGTACCCCAGAAAGGGGCTGCCGCCTTTGACCAGCAATTCACCATCGGGGCTGATCATCCAGTCGAGCGGATCTCCCGCATCAGGATGCGCCTGCATCCAGCTTCCCACGGTTTCCAGATCGAAACGGTCACCCTGGTGGCAGGTCAGCAGCCCCGTTTCCGTGGAACCGTAGAGGTTGCGCAGCGGGATGCCCATGGCATGGAACATACGGAACACATCGGGCGCCATAGTGGAACCACCGCAGCTGGCGCTGTGCAGCCGGATGAGGCCCAGTTGATCCCGCAAGGGACGCAGCACCAGCGCATCGGCCAGCGGCAGAAGCATACGGTTCCACAGGCTGATCGGCTTGCCATCGAGTCGGGCCACATGAACGGCATGGCCCACTTTCAGCCCCCATTCATAGATACGACGGCGGATGGGGCCGGCATCCAGCATGCGAGCCTGCACTGATGAGGTCATGCTTTCCCACTGACGTGGCGCGAAGACCATGGCCTCGACCGCCAGCTCGCGGATGTTCTGCAAGACCTGGTCCGGGCCTTCTGGGAAGTTCACCACCATGGGGGCGCCCAGACCCAGAGCGATACCGATGACCTGCTCAGTTGCCCAGGCCGGCGCAATATAACTGAGGTATTCGGTATCCGGCTTGATCTTCATCGCCCCATAGAAGCGCTGAGCGTTATCGACCATGGCGCGATGCGTCATGATCACGCCCTTGGGCCTACCCGTAGTACCGGAGGTGTACGACAGCACAGCGATGTCATCGACTGCGCCTTCATCCACCAGCTTGTCATACAGCTGCGGTTCTTTCGCATGCTGTTGCGCGCCAGTTTCCTGGACCGCCTCGAAGGTGCTCAGGATGGGATCCTTATAGGACCACATGCCAGTGTCATCCCAATAAACAATATTGCGCAGACGGGGCAGTTTGCCCTGGACTTCCAGCCCCTTGTCCACCTGTTCCTGGTCTTGCGCAAACAAGTAGACGGACTCGCTGTCATCCAGCAAGTAGTTCACCTCATCGGCCGTGAGGTCGGGATACATGGAAATCACCTTGCACCCCAGCGCGTGGGCAGCGAATTCGGCCCAGTAATGCTGCGGTTCGTTTTCGCCGATGATGGCAATCGTCTCACCGCGCTGGACACCCATTTGCCGCATGCCCAGGGCCAGTGTCATGACATTGCGCTGCACATCGGCGAAAGTATATTCACGCCAGATGCCGCGCTTCTTGTGTCGTTGCGAGAGACGCTCCGGTGTCTGCCTGGCGCGATCACGCAGCAGTTGCGGCAGCGTAGCCATTCGAATCGTCATGCCGATCCCTCCCCAAGATAAGCTTTCAGCACCGCTGGATCCGCTTGAATTTCCTTGGGTGTTCCTTCTGCGATCTTGCGGCCGAAATCCAGCACTGCGATACGATCCGCCAGATCCATGACCACCCCCATGTCGTGTTCAACCAAGACAATAGGGATGTGCTTGGCTTCCCTGACATCCAGAATGAAGCGCGCCAAGTCTTCTTTCTCTTCGGTATTCATGCCCGCCATGGGCTCATCCATAAGAAGAATCTTCGGGTCCTGCGCCAGCGCGCGCCCCAGGTCGACACGCTTGCGCAGGCCGTATCCCAGGCTGCCTACCGGCGTATGCCGGATGGCTTCGATTTCGAGGAATTCAATGATTTCCTCGACCGCCTCGCGGTGTTCGACCTCTTCGCGCCGTGAACGGCCGAAATGGATGAAGGACTCCAGCAAGGTGGTGCGCATGTGCAAATGACGGCCCACCATCAGGTTCTCGACCACGGTCATGCCCGAGAAGATGTGAGTGCCCTGGAAGGTGCGCGCCAGCCCCAGCGCAGCGACCTCATGCGTGGCCTTTTCCCGGACCCGATGTCCGTCCAGGGTAATTTCCCCTACTTTGGGACGATAGAAACCACTCAGGCAGTTCATCAGCGATGACTTGCCCGCGCCGTTGGGTCCGATGACCGCCAGCAGCTCATCCTTGCGGACGTCAACTGAAACATCGTTCAGGGCGACGATACCGCCAAACTGCAAGAGCAGATTGCGGGCGGACAGCACCACGTCGCCTTCGCCAGTACGCAGGGACGCGCTCATGAGCAGCGCCTCCTGGTTTGTATTCTTATATTCATCATGTTGTCTCCTTCCTGTATCCAGGATCCGACCCATCAGGGCCCATCAATCACATACGGGTGCCCGCATCCAGACTGATGGTCGTCGCGTTGAGATAGGCATTCTCAATGATGTGCTTGGTCAGGCCGGCGAACTCGGCCCCATCCCCCATGCGGTGCGGGAACAGGACCAGGTTATCGATAATGTTCTGCGCGACCTTGGCCGGCATGCCCGACGACATTCCGGTCTCGAACAGACCCGGGGCGATGGATACGACCCGAATGCCAAGCGGCGCCAGATCTCGCGCAACCGGCAGCGTCAACCCCATCACGCCAGCCTTGGTGGCGCTGTAGGCGGCCTGACCGATCTGCCCCTGCCAGGCGGCGCCCGAGGACGTATTCACTAACACGCCACGCTCGCCATCCGCGTTGGGCTCGTTCTGAGCCATCGCTTGAGAGGCATAGCGGATGACGTTGAAGGTGCCGGTCAGGTTGACTGCAATGACACGATTCCATTGCTCAAGAGGAAGTGGCTCACCCTTGGACAGCGTCTTGCCAGGCCCAAGGATGCCGGCGCAGTTGACGGCCACCTGCAAACCGCCGAACGCTTCCACGGCCAGATCGACCGCTGCTTTCACATCAGCTTCCTGCGACACATCAACCTTGAGCGTGCGTACGACATCAGCCCCCAGCGGCAGGACCTTATCAGCCAGCCCTTGCTCATCCATATCCACAGCGACGACACGCGCCCCGGCTTCGACCAAGGCCTTGCAAGTCGCGAAGCCCAGGCCCGACGCCGCCCCAGTGACCAGTGCAGTGATGTTTTCGATTTTCATGCTTTTCCTTCTAGTTTCCTGTACCTGCCCGCATCAACGCGACAGAATGGTAATGCAGGCCACAGCCTCTTCGATGCCTTCCAGACCGCCACCGTTCTCTGCCAGCGCGACCAGGGCTCCTTCCACCTGACGCGGCCCGGCTTCGCCACGCAGCTGGGTGACCAGCTCATGAATTTGTCCCAGGCCTGTGGCGCCCACTGGATGACCCTTGGATTCCAGACCGCCCGAAGGGTTGATGGGAATACGACCGCCGATGGAAGTCTCGCCACGCTCGGCGATCACGCCGCCCAGACCGAATTCGCAGAAACCCAGGTTTTCCGTCTGGATGATCTCGCCCATGGCTGTCGCATCATGCACTTCGGCGACCGAGACATCTTCCGGCCCGACACCTGCCAGCTCGTAAGCGCGGCGTGCGGCCAGGGCGGTGCAATGCTGCGCGAATTCCGCTTCAGTGCGATTCGAACCGCTCTGAACAATGCTGGCCCTGACCTTGATGGCACGGCTTTCGTCGATGTTCAGACGTTTGAGCGCCGAGCGCGTGCACACAATCGCTGCCGCTGCGCCGTCTGAAATCGGCGAGCACATCGGCAGGGTAAGGGGATAGGTAATGGGTGGCGCCGCGAGCACCTCTTCAATGGTGTAGGGCACCTGGTACTGAGACAGCGGGTTATGCACCGAATGCGTGTGGTTCTTGGCGGCGACGGCAGCCAGCTGGCGCTGCGTCGTACCGAACTCACGCATGTGTGAACGGGAAAACGCGGCATAGACATCCATGAAAACGCTGTAGGGCTTGGGCGATGTCGTGCCTTCCGGGACCTCGACATCACGGCCCAGCTTCATCAGCGTATCGCGGATTTCGGAGGCGCGGGACAGATCCCAGGCGCTGTCGAACACCGAGAACATTCTGTCCTTGTCGGTAGAGAACATCTTTTCCGTGCCTATCGCCAGAGCAACATCGCCGGCGCCCGACTTGATGTGATTGCAAGCCAGGACAAAGCTCGACGATCCGCTGGCGCAGGCATTTTCGACGTTCACGACTGGAATCCGCTCGATGCCCATGGCCCGCAGAGCAATCTGCCCGCGAATCATGTGCTGCCCTTCCATGTGGCCCTGCGATGTATTGCCGAAGAAGGCAGCTTCAAGATCCTTGGCTTCCAGGCCCGCATCGGAAAGCGCCGCTTCGACCGCTTCGCGGGTCAGCGCTTTCATGTCTTTATCCAAATGCCGACCGAATGACGTCATGCCGACGCCAACCACGTATATGTCTTCCATCATTGCTCCTGGACACCCTTGGAAAAGGTGGATTTATTTTTAGTTTTCGATAAAGAAAGTTTTTTTACTACAAAGTAAAACGAAACCAAGAAAACTAGGGTTAGTACTAGCGAATGCTTATTCCGCGCTCGGTTTCAACGGCAGGAATCGCAAGCCCCGGGCGGTTTCGATATGTCCTTCCGGCGTGACATCGTAGAGACCTCGAGCCACGTTATGCGGATGGCGGGCCGCCTCGGCCAGACTCAGGACAGGCGCGTAGCAAACGTCGGTTCCTTCGAGCAGTTCTGTCCAGTGCCCACTGGGACGGGAAGCGAACACCGCCGCCACTCGCTCCTTCAGCGCTGGCCAGGCGGACCGGTCCAGCTGCTGCGCCGGATCCACATCATCCAGGCCTAGCAACTTCAGGAACAAAACGTAGAACTGCGGCTCGATGGCGCCAACCGTGACATAACGGCCATCGCTACAGCGGTAGGTGTCATAGAAAGGGGAGTCATGGAACACACTGGGCTGGCTGCCATCGAGCCCGCCGCCACGCCGGATCATCTGAACCAGTGGCGCCAGCATGGCGACCACATCCACGATGGCGCCATCCACCACGCAGCCCTGCCCCCCATTGCGTACCGCATACAAGGCGCTGACCATGCCCAGGGTGAAACCCATGCCACCCGCCGCGTCACCCAGAATGGTCGGCGGCAGCGTCGGCGGACACCCAGGGCGCTCGGTCAGCGACATCAAACCGGTCAAGGCGACATAGTTCATGTCATGCCCCGCAGCCTGAGCCAGCGGCCCATCCTGACCCCAGCCCGTCATGCGCCCATACACCAGGCGCGGGTTGATGGCTGCGCACGCTTCCGGCCCCAATCCCAATCGTTCCATCACCCCGGGCCGGTTGCCTTCGATCAGGCCATCGCTCGCGCCAATCAGCTCCAGCGCCTTCTGCTTGTCTGCCGGATCCTTCAAATTGAGCACGACGCGGCGCTTGCCGCGATTGAGCAGACTATCCGCGCCTGTACCGAAATCCGGCGGCATGGCGCCCCCACCCGGCCGGCTCACGACTGTCACCTCCGCACCCAGCGTTTGCAAGAAGGAAGCGGCCAGCGGCCCCGGCCCTATTCCTTCGAATTCGACAATTTTTACGCCAGCCAACGGTTGCTGTGAGATTGACGCATGCTTGTTCATGATGTGCACCACTTATCCATTGAGACGGTTAATTTACTTTAGAGTAAATCTATAAACTTTAGAGATAGGGGAAACCACTGGTTTACTTACCAAAGAGTAAAACCACAAAATAGCCAGACTATTCTGCAATTAAATTAAGAGGAAAGCATGTCTGAACCGGTTGTTGTCACCGAAATCCGAAATCGATCCATGTGGATTCGATTGAATCGGCCAGACGCGATGAACTCGCTCTCACCAGAAGTGCTGCAATCCATCACAGACTCCCTTGATGAAGCACAACGCCGGGACGATGTGGTGTCGGTCGTCCTGACCGGCACGGGCCGCGCGTTCTGCGCTGGCGCCGATCTTAAGTACGTGCATTCCCACCTTGATGAAGCCGGCACGCGCGAGTTTCTGCTCCAGGTGCTGAACACCATGAACCGGATCGACAGTTTTCCCAAACCGGTCATCGCCGCCCTGAATGGCATCACGCTGGCCGGCGGTCTGGAACTGGTATTGTGTTGCGATCTCGTCATCGCGGCTCGCAGCGCCAAGATCGGCGACGCCCATGCCAACTACGGGCTGCTGCCCGGCGGCGGCGGCTCGGTACGCCTGCCTCGCGCCATCGGCGCAAACCGCGCCAAGTATCTGCTGTTCACCGGCGAATTCGTCGAAGCAGAAGCCATGCAGCAGGCCGGGCTGGTCCATGAAGTGGTCGATGACGACAAACTGGAAGCCGCCACTCAGGCGCTCTCGGACAAGCTGGCCACCAAGAGCCCGATTGGTCTGCGGCGCATGAAGGCGCTGGTCGATGACGGCATGGAGCAACCCGAAGCCGTCGCCATGCGATTTGAACAGCTGGTTTCCGAAGCCCACGCTCACAGCGCGGACATGAAAGAAGGTCTGGCCGCCTTCCAGGAAAAACGCACCCCCCGCTTCACGGGATATTGAAATTGGAGGTTTCCATGTCGAAGGACCACCTGACGGACAGGTTTGAACGGCTCCGCCGCCTGCAGCAACATGCTTTTGAGAACGCCCCTTCGGTCCGGGCGATCTTCGAGCGGGCAAACATGACGCCGGATGCGCTGCGCGGCATCGACGATCTGACCCGCCTGCCCGTCACCACCAAAGACGAACTGCTGTCCCTGCAGCGTGAACAACCTCCGTTTGGCGGTTTTCTTGCCGCCGATGCGTCTGCGATCAAGCGCGTCTTTGTGTCGCCGGGTCCTCTTTATGAACCTCAGCTCCATGCTGACAAGACCGGCCACGGCTTTGCAGAGATGTTCCAGCGCGCCGGCATCGGCCCCGGCGACAAGGTGCTCAACACCTGGGCCTACCACCTGTTCCCGGCCGGGTTGCTGTTGGACGATGCCATCACCTCAACCGGCGCGACGGTCATTCCCAGCGGCCCGGGCAGCAGCGAACAGCAGGCCCAGCTCGTCATGGAGCTTGGCATCACCTGCATCTGCGCATCCACCAGTTTCTTCATCACCCTTATCGAAACCCTTGAGCGCCTCGGGCATGAGCTGCCTTCCGCCTGGAAAGTACGGTCGGCGATGCTGGGCGGCGAAATGGGCGACTGGATGGGCAAACGCCGCCGGCTGGAAAGCAAATACGGCATCACCACGTTCTCGGCTTATGCCAGCGGCGACTTCGGCCTGATCGGTTATGAAGATCCCAAGGTGGAAGGCTATCTCATGCACCCTGACCGCATGGTGCAGATCTGCGACCCCAAGACAGGGCTGCCCGTCCCCCCCGGCGAAGCCGGGGAAATCGTGGTCACTACCCTGAGCGAAGGCTGGCCCCTGATCCGCTTCGGCACCGGAGACATCGCCATTGGTCTGGCCGAAACCGCAGACGGTTGCGTGGAAAGCATCAGCCCCCTGATGGGCCGCGTCGGTCAAGGCATCAAAGTGCGCGAAGTCTTCATCTACCCGCGTAATGTCGATCAGGTGCTGGTCCGCACCCCGGCCATCCCTCGCGCTCAACTGCAAGTGCGTCTCGAAGGCAACCGCGAGATCGCCGTGCTGCGTGCAGAGCTGGAGTCCGAAGCGCTGGCCGACGGCATCTGGAAAGATGTGTCCGCAACCTTCAGGGAACAGACCCGCGTCAAGCTGGATGCCGTCGAATGGCTGAAGCCGGGCACCCTGGCCGCCGACGCCCCGCTGCTCGTGGACGAACGAGGCAGTTGATCGCCCCGCCCGGCGGCAGACTTGCGCTGCTGCCGGGTCAAGCCAGTTTTGACACCGCTTGCGCGTTGGTGCGTAGTCAACGGACCGACTTGCTGGTATGTTTGCCAAAATGCTTGAGGGCCGCAAATTTGCAGGTAAACGCAGAACAAGAAAATACGCGGCGAAATCAGCCTCGCCCTGTGTATAGCGTTTCGTCTCAGAAATCAGAGGAGGTTGCTCTCACTACGTGAGACGAGCAGAATATGATCAGCCTC
>JAJUJD010000061.1 GCA_029267315.1 Alcaligenaceae bacterium | reverse complement strand
GGCCTGCCCCTTGAAGAGGATCCGGCCTGCGTCAATCACCTCAATTTCGTTGATACAACGGATCAATGTCGATTTACCGGAACCGGATGGGCCGCAGATTACGATCTTCTCACCCTTGCTCACCGTGAGTGAACAGTCGGTGAGGGCGTGGAAGTTACCGTACCACTTGTGTACCCCTTCGATTTGCAGAATGGGAGTGTTCATCGCTTATCCAATGCGTAGCGTTGTTCCAGGAAGCGTCCATAGCCCACGATGGACAAGCCTAGAATGAGATAGATGGCCGAGACGACAAGGTAGGCCTCAACAAAGTACGGGCGCCACTCAGGGTTGGTCAGAGCCATTTTCAAGCTGCCCGTCAGATCGTAGATATTCACGATTGCCACGAGCGAAGTGTCCTTTAGCACGCCAATGAAGTGGCTAGTGGCTGGGGGAATCGTCAACCGGGCGGCCTGCGGCAGAATAATGAGCTTCAGCGCCTGCCAGCGCGACAGGCTTAGCGCATGTGCCGCTTCCCCCTGACCCTTGGTGATGGCTTGCAAGCCCCCTCGGTAAACCTCCGCCAGGTAGGCAGCCGAGAACGCAGTCAGGCACAGTGCGACCCGTATCATGGGGTCTGCCCGCCAGCTGGGCGGCAACAGCAAAGGCAGCACAAAGGCACCAAAGAAAAGCACAGTGATCAGCGGTACACCGCGGATCAGTTCGATGTAACCCGTACACGCCCACCGCACGATAGGAAGCTCCGAGCGGCGTCCCAATGCCAGCGCAATGGCCAGAGGAACCGAGGTAATCACGGCAAACACGCTAAGCAGCAGGGTGAGCGGCAAGCCACCCCAAAGGTCGGAGTCTACGGGAGTGAGTCCGCCCCAACCGCCAGCCAGCAGTGCAACGAATAGCACGAGCGCTACCACGACCATCCACATGCCGCGCGCGCCGAAGAACCGCGGCAGAGCTGCGAGGCCCACCGAGGCCAGCAACAGGCCCATTCCCAATACCGGCCGCCACCCCTCACCTATGGGATATCGACCCAACAAGATTATGCGATGGTTATAAGCCACGGCGCCCCAGCAGGCTCCGGAAGACTGGCGGCAGGTTTCTGAGTCAATGACGGTGGTGGCGTCCCAAACACCCCATAGAAAGGCCTTATAGACCACGACCGCCAGCAGCCCGAGCACCACTACCGTGGTGAGCGATGTTCCCGTCGAAGCGAACATTGCCTTGAACCAACGTTCGCGCCAGCTTGGAGGAATGGGAGGGCTTAACATTTCTGCCATGTCAGCGCTCCTTGATCGCCACGCGGCGATTGACCTGGGCCATGATGAAAGCCGTCAGCAAATTAATGATGAGATAGACCGAAGCAATGACGATGATGCACTCGATGGCACGACCGGTTTGATTCATGCTGGTGTTTGCCACCGAGACAATTTCCGGGTAACCAATTGCCACGCCAAGGGAAGAGTTCTTGATGGTGCTGAGCATCAGGCTGGTATAGGGTGGAATCGCCACGCGCAGCCCCTGAGGAATCAACACCAACCGCAACGCCTGCCAACGGGTGAGGCTCAGAGCGTGACTGGCTTCGCCCTGACCACGCGGCACTGATTGAATGCCAGCGCGCACGATCTCCGAGCAGAACGCCCCGGCGTAAAGCGTAAGTGCCGTCACAAGCGCCATCCATTCCGTACTGAGCACATGGGTGCCGGTAACCCCAAAAGGCGTTTCCTCCACTTCACCCCAAGGCAGAATCAGCCCACCATTGCTGAGATACGAGCCCCCAAAGCGCAAGGCATTTTCGGCATCAGGCAGCCACTCAGTCATCATGATGTAGATGAGCAGCACCTGCACCAACAGCGGTATGTTGCGAACCAGGTCGACCAGCCCGCGCGCCAGTGTACGAATGAGCGGATTCTGCGCGAGCGAGGCTACCCCGAGCGTAAGCCCCAGCATGGTGGCGAAAAGAAGGGCTGGCAGGGCCACCCGCAAGGTGTTGGCAGCCCCAGCCAGCATGGCTTGAAAGTAAGTGTCGTCCTCGCCGAACGGCACCCAGCCCTCGCCAATGGCAAAACCGGCAGAATCGTGAAACAGAAAGTCGAAGCCTGCGGCCATATTGCGTTCACGCAGATTCAACTGCGCGTTATGGGCCAGCCAGCCTAGCAGGCCCACCAGCGCAATCAGCAGCGCCGCCTGCAACAGCAGCGCTGTGACAGGTACGGGCTTGCGCGGTGGTTTGTCCATCGCTTCGTGTTGCTCTTTCATTTCGAACTTCCGCCAGTCATGCCATCACAGGCGATTTATTGCAGAGGAAGGGGGTAAACCAGGCCACCGTCGGTGTACAGACGGTTCAGGCCACGTTCCAATTTCAGCGGGCTCTTGTCGCCCAGGTTGCGCGAGAAGCTTTCGCCATAATTGCCAACCTGCTTCACAATGCGGTAGGCCCATTTCTTGTCCAGGCCGAGGGATTTACCAATATCGTCGCCATTGCCAGTGAAGCGCTTAATGGCTATGTCGTCGCTTTTACCTGCGAGCTCGTCAATATTCTCTTGAGTCAGGCCCAGTTCTTCGGCGCCTTGCATGGCCTGAAGTACCCAACGCACGATGGTGAACCATTCCTCATCACCACGACGCACGGCCGGTCCAACAGGTTCCTTGCTGATGATTTCGGGAAGGAGATCGAAGTCGGCAGGGTTGGGCAGATCAGTTGCGCGCAGAATCGCCAGCGCAGTGTAGTCACCCGTGTAAGCATGGCAGCGCCCTGAAATGAAGGCTTGCTTGGAAGCCTCGGCGTTGTCGAACACCACCGTCTTGAATGTCAGGCTGTTGTTGCGGGCGAAATCCTGCAGATTTCTTTCGGTGCTTGTGCCGGCATCAATACAGATGGTGGCCTTGTCCAGTTGCTTGGCACTGGTGAGGTTGGGACGCTTCTTCACAATGAAGGCCTGGCCATCATAAAAATTGATGCCTGCCCACATCAGACCGAGGCTGGTGTCACGCGTGAAGTTGAATGTCGTGTTGCGTGCCAGCAGGTCAATTTCCCCGCTTTGCAATGCCGTAATGCGAGTCTGGCCCGACGTCGGCACATACTTCACCTTGTCTGCATCGCCCAGCACTGCCGCCGCCACAGCACGGCAGAAGTCGACGTCCAGCCCGCTCCACTTGCCGGCGCCATCGGCTTGCGCGAACCCTGCGCGACCAGTATGAACGCCGCAAACCAGTTGGTCGCGCTGCTTGACGCCGTCCAGAACCTGGCCGGCCATGGCAGGCATGGCTGCACTCAGGGCCACGGCGAGGACGGAGGCATTCAGGATTTTATGTGCCAGTTTCATCATGTGTTCCTCGAAAGAGAAGTTGGCGTTGGGAGAGAAGGAAAGGTCACTCGGGAGCGCGCACCTGCAAGTGCGGCAGCACGGTGTCGATAAGTTCGGTGGTAATGGATTCAGATTGCGGATTGAGGCGTACAACGCGCGCGAGCAGTGCCTCGATAACCGCCAAGACGGACACGTAGCTGTGGGAAAGCACACTATGGCTGGCCGGCGCCAAAAGGGCGGTGTCGGCCACGCCAACCAGCGGTGACGATGCTGCGTCGGTCAGCGCGACTACACCCGCACCCCGCTCGCGCGCGAAGCGGGCCAGTGTGACGATGTCGACGGAATAGCGCGGTACTGAGATAGCCAGCACCACGTCGCCTTCCCCCAGGCGGGACATGCGCCGCAAGATCTGTTCGGTTCCGCCCCCTTCCGAAAGATGGGTTGCGGCCTGGACATAAGGCATGAACGCGCTGGCCGCAAACCCTGCGACGAAGTGGCTCATGCCCAGCCCAAGGGTGTAAACGTGGCGGGATTTCAGCAGATCTTGTGCACATTGTTCGAGCACCTGCAGGTCCAGTTCTTCCGCTGCCTGCAGCAAGCCTGCCTGGGCTGAGGCAAAAGGATGCCCAGCCTGCATTTCAGGTTGCCGACGCAGCTTGGCAATCGGTTCATGAACATCTTGTAGAGCGGCCACCAGGGCGGCACGCAGCTCGGCAAAACCAGCAAATCCGGCATGAGTGGCGAACCGATTCACAGCGGATTGGGACGCCTTCGCTTGCTCGGCGATTTCATCGGCACTGAGTGAGACAGCGCGCAGAGGATGTGCAGCGATCCACAGCCCGACCTTGCGAATGGCGGGGCTTCCTTCAACGGCAGACTGACGCAACTGATTGAGTAGACTCATAACCGAGCAAATGAATAGATTGATTCAATTTTTAAGTTGTTTGAATCATTTCATTCATACTAGACCGGCTTTGAAGAAAGCACAAGTGGGGCTTGTACCTGCTAGGTGTTATGCGCGCAGAACGGGAGAGCGGAAGAGTGACTGAGGGAAGCGTCTGAATGCTGCGAGATGTGCAGATCGGCGCCGCAGCGCCGATCTGATGCAGTCTTCCAGGAAAGTAGCCATCAAGTAAGCGGCCCTGATGGCCTCCAGCCCTTAAGCGTGCGTGATTGTCGTTCCAAGTACCTTCAAGCATTCCCGCATGAAGGCGGCCAGGCCCGTCCACCCCTTGGCGGAAACCATGTTGCCATCCACGTACGCTTCATGCGGTTTTACGTCGATATAAGTTCCGCCCGCCAGAATGACTTCCGGTTCGCAGGCTCCCAAGGCAGCGACTTTCTTCCCGCGTACTACCCCGTCGACCGCCACTAGAATCTGTACGCCGTGGCAAATCGTGAATATGGGTTTCTGCGTTTCGTGGAAGTGCCGCACCATTGCCTGGATGCGTTTGTCAGTGCGAATGTATTCTGGCCCACGCCCGCCGGCGCAGTAGACCGCGTCATACTCTTCCACATTGACTTCCGAGAACGTCTTGTTGATTTCGACCAAATGGCCAAAACGTTCGATATAAGTCTGGTGGCCTTCAAAGTCGTGTAGCGAGGTCTGTATGAACTCGCCCGCTTTTTTGTCGGGACAAACGACGTGAACGGTATGGCCCACTGCCTCCATTCCTTGTTGAAAAACGTAGATTTCATACTCTTCGGTGAATTCACCGCAAAGCATGAGAATTTTTTTACCACTCATCTTGTTCCTCCCAGGTGCGATACAGGCCGGTACGAATTCCGGCCGATCATGGTTTTAGAAAGGGCTATCCGGAAAATAGAACTGATCAGCGTTCTCAGGAGTGATCAGCGGGGCGTCAAGTTTGAAGTTGCCACGCATGGGGGCTTGACCCGAGAACTGCGCCGCAGTCATGTAGATTGCCGACTTGATCATCGACGGAGGATACGGCGTGGAAATGGGCGTCACCGCATTTTTGGCCTTCACCATTTCAATCACTTCTTTCATCCCGTTCCCGCCCAGGGCATATTTGATTTCAGTGCGCCCCGATTGTTTGATTGCCTCCAGGACACCCAGCAACATGTCGTCGTCGTTGGCCCAAACCGCGTCAATCTTGGGATACTTAGCAAGGTAGTCTTGCATAAGGGTGAAGGCTTGATCTTGATTCCAGTTGGCGTACTGGATATCCAGAATCTTGATGTTCGTGCCCTTGATCACATCGGTGAAGCCCTGGATCCGCTCATCGTCAATCACGGTGGGAATACCCCGCAACACAACGATGTTCCCCTCGTTATTCAGCTTCTCAGCCAACCATTTCGCGGTGTTCGCCCCTACGGCAATATTGTCGCCCGCAACGTATAGATCCTGGATGGAAGGATCTGTCAGCCCACGGTCCACAACCGTGATGAAGGTGCCACCCGATTTCACTTGCTCGACCGGACCGGTCAGTTCTTCAGAAGTGAACGGCAATATGACCAATGCATCTAGTTTGCTGCCCGCCGAAAGGTCTTCCAGTGCGGACACTTGTGCCGATGCCGAAGGCGATGTCTTCACCACGACATCAATATGCGGAAACGCCGCCTTGACTTCTTTTGCCGCCTGTTCCGCGTGATACACCACGCCACCTGTCCAACCATGTGTAGCCGCTGGAATGGAGACACCAATAACTCGCTTCTCCTGAGCCAGAGCGTTGGTGGCAGTCAGCGCCACAAGACTTACTGCCGACAGCATGCCTAGCGCCCGTTTAGTAAAGGTCTTCATGTCCTCTCTCCTGATGATGGTTAGCATTGTTATGTTTTCTTGAACGCCGCTGCCCTCCACACAGCGGTTACTTGATGAACCGGTGCGCCAACATGGCAAGGATGATGATTACCCCTTGAACCGCAGCGACGAGGTACTCGGACACCATGTTGGACAACACCATCAAATTGGCAATCACTTCAAGGATTAACGCACCTGCAACGGTTCCCCACACACGTGCTTTCCCGCCGCGCAGCAACGTGCCCCCGATCACAACTGCAGTAATGACCTGCAACTCCCAGAGTTGCCCGGTCGTAGGGGTGGCTGCCCCAAGACGTGGGATATAGCAAATGGCGGCAATCGCCACGCACAACCCCTGAATGACGAAGGCGTAGGTGCGTACCTTCGTCACGGAAATACCCGAGAATCTCGCGACATCCGCATTGGAGCCCACGGCCGTACAGTGCCGCCCGAATTTTGTGCGATACAAAACTACCGCGGCGACGACCGCCACCAGGATGGTGATGGCGACAGGGATTGGAATACCGAGAATGTCGCCAAAATAGACGGGCCGGTAAGGTTCACGCAGCGGCCGCGCCATGGGAATTGAACCGCCGTCGGACATCCATGTAATCAATGCGCGAAAGATGCCCATCGTGCCCAAGGTGGCAATGAAGGGTTCGATCTTTCCGACGGTGACGATGAGGCCGTTCAGCAACCCGCAACCTGCGCCCACCAGCACGCCAACCACAGCCCCGACAAGAATCGCATTCGCGCCCAGAGAAGGTTCGAGGCGGTTCATCGTGAGAATCATGATGCCGGTGACAAAAGCCATCATTGACCCCACGGAGAGGTCCAGACAACGCGATGAAATGACGAAGGTCGCGCCGACGGCAATGATGGCGATGAAGGCTGAACGCGTAATGACGTTCGTCAGATTGGTGACCGTTGCGAAATTGGAATTCACCAAAATTCCGGCCAGCATGACGACCGCCAGGGCAATAAATGGCCCCATTGCGGCCCAGCGTATGCGCTGCGGCGCTTTAACGACCGGGATATCCGTTGTTGCGCTGCTCATTGTGTTTGTCTCCCGCATTTATCGTTATTGAATCGTGTATGCCGGCGTGGTGCGCGGTGGCGCTGGTCGCGGCGTAAACGACATTTTGCTCTGTGATTTCGCTGCCTGTCAGTTCAGTGACGATGCGTCCTCCCCGCATCACCAGGACTCGGTCGGCCAGCCCGACGAGTTCCGGCAGCTCTGAAGAAATCATGACGCAGGCTTTGTTGGCACGAACCAGCTGATCGATGAATTCATAGATCTGCCCCTTGTTACCAATGTCGATACCGCGGGTGGGTTCGTCAATAATGACGACCGATGGATCGGTCATCATCACTTTTGCCAGCAACAATTTCTGCTGATTACCGCCAGACAGCTGCCCCGCGTCCAAACGCAGGGAGCGAACCCGTATGTCGTAGTCCCTTACGGCCTGCTCCAGCGCCTGAGTGTCTTTTTCATGATCAAGGACGAGCTGCGGCTGGAGCCGGTCGAGTGCTTGCAAGGTGGCGTTGGGAGCGAGGGGATCTTCCAGCAGCAACCCTTTGCCCTTTCGATCTTCAGTCAGGTAGACGAGGCCAAGGTCGCGCCATGTCTTGACTGAACGGTGTTTGACAGGCTGCCCGTTGAACTCAATATGCTGCGCTTCGGCGTGACGCAACCCCATTAAGCCTTCGAATAATTCGGTACGACCCGAGCCGATCATGCCGCCGATGCCCAGCACCTCGCCAGCACGAACGTCTAGACTCGCTTCCACGCTGCCACGATCGACCGAAAGATGTTTGATGACGAGTAAAGGATCACGCCGGACGCCCTGGGCACGCTTGGGGGGATAGAGAACATCCAGCGTACGCCCAACCATTAATTCAGCCATGCGCCGTTGGGAAAGCTCTGCCGCGGGCCAGGTGCCAACCATTTTCCCGTCGCGCAATACGGTGATCCGATCTGCCAGAGCCTCGACTTCGTCGAGACGATGCGAGATATAGAGAACAGCCACGCCGCGTGCTTTCAGCTTTCGTACGACATCCAGTAGCGCCGCCACCTCGTCATCCGCCAGAACTGCCGTTGGCTCATCGAAGATCACGACCTTGCGTGGCTGCAAAAGTGCTCGGCCAATCTGGACCAGCTGCCGCTGAGCTAGGGGCAACTCGCCGACTTCATCTTGCGGGTGACAATGGGCTCCGATGGAATCGAGTACTTCCTGGGTGCGCTCGATCATGGCGGCATCGTCGACCATCAAGCCACGAGCCAGCTCTTGCCCGAGGAAGAAGTTCTGGGCGACGGTCAGATCGGGCGCCAGAAGAATTTCCTGATGGACGAGCACTACCCCGGCAGCTTCAGCCGCCGCTGCGTCATGGAAGTCGACCGGCGCTCCGTCGAGAAACAATCGCCCAGCGGTCGGACTGACATATCCCGAAAGCAGCTTCATCAACGTAGATTTGCCGGCTCCGTTCTCGCCGATGATGGCATGCACTTCGCCCGCTCTCACCTCGAGAGTGACATCTGACAGGACTGTGATCTGGCCATAGTCTTTGGTCAGACCCTGGGCTGCCAATGTCGGAGCGCCGCTGCGGTCAGATTTCACATCCTGAAAGACGGTTGAAGGTGCAGAGGCCATCATGACAATCACTCAAAAGCCGACATTAGGCGTTCGCGTGAACGAGAAATGTGCTCACGCATGGCGGCTTCAGCCGCCCCGGGATCGCGAGCCCGGAATGCTGCCATAAGATTTTCGTGCTCTTCCAAAGCCTCTTGGGTGACGCGCGTGTGAAACAAGAGCCGGAACAGGTGCAAATGCACATGCTGGTTGTACAGGGTTGTACGAATGACCTCGTTACCGGCAATTCGCATGATCTCGTCATGAAAGTGAGCGTCTATACGCGCGAACCTAGAATATCTGCTGGTTCGATCTACCGGCGTTCCCCCATCGGCCATATCTGCTGCAATGGCCTCCAGATACTGTAGCGATTCGGCCGTCATGTTCAAAGCGGCCAGACGTGCACCTTCGGGCTCTACCAACAGGCGAAAGTCAAATAAGTCTTCGAACTGCTTGCGGTTGAATTGCGGGGCCGCGCTATAGCCAATAAGGTGCGCCTTCTGCACCAGATGTTCACGCTCCAACCTGGAAAGCGCTTCCCTAACCGGTGTTTGCGAAACGCCGAGTTCCCTGGCCAGAACGTCAATCGGAATACGCGCCCCCGGTGGTATGGCGAGCGACATCAGGCGTTCGTAGATTCTTTCGTAAACGCTATCTACTACGCTGATTCGACGGGTGGCCACGGTTTCTGTGGCTTCTCGGTGAACTTCCATTACCTCTTAACGCTCCGCATTTCGCCTTGACACGCGCAAATATTGACAAATACCATATCAAATGTCAAATCAAATATCCTATACGATACGATATTTGAACACTTAATGGAGACAAAAATGGGACACTTCGGTGCGTTCAGGGCGCCTCGCGAACTCTTATTCGGTGCCGGGCAACGTAAGGCTCTAGGCAGCCTCGCCACCAAGCTGGGCCGGCGCGCATTGCTTGTAACCGACTCGCGAATGGCAACTGATCCAGCATTCCTGGAGATCGTGGATAGCCTTCAGGCACAAGGGCTGGAGGTAAAAGTGGAAAGCGGTACTTTGCCGGATGTCCCAGTTACTTCTGCCCTGCAGATTGCGGAGTCCGTGCGTTCTTTCGACGCTGATCTCGTCATAGGCATTGGCGGCGGCTCATGTCTCGACATGGCAAAGTGCTTGGCTTTGCTCCTCACATATGGGGGGCGCCCGCAGGATTACTATGGCGAGAATAAGGTGCCCGGGCCGGTACTGCCTGTCATCGCCCTGCCCACCACCGCTGGAACAGGGTCAGAGGTCACCCCTGTAGCCGTTCTGTCAGACGATGAACGTGTTCTCAAGGTAGGCATCTCAAGCCCTTACCTGATTCCCCACGCTGCCATCTGCGACCCGGAACTCACCCTCACCTGCCCACCGGGCCTGACAGCCATCGCCGGTGCCGACGCCCTGACCCATGCCATTGAAGCCTTGACTGCCATTCGTCGCGAACCGACTCCGGAACTCACTCAGGAGCGTGTCTTCGTCGGCAAAAATGCTTTGTCCGATCATTTCGCGTTGACGGCCATTTCCCTGCTTTGGCAAGGGCTGGAGACTGCCTGCGCCGACGGAAGCAACCTGACCGCCCGTTCCCAGGTCATGCAAGGGGCGACCTTCGCCGGTATGGCATTCGGTGTAGCGGGGACTGCGGCTGCGCATGCCATTCAATATCCCGTGGGTGCGCTCACACATACCGCACATGGTGCCGGCGTCGCCAGCCTCATGCCCTGGGTCATGCGATGGAACGAACCTGCCATTCAGAATGAGTTGCAGCAAATGGCCGACGCCATGCGCTTGGAGACCAAGGATGAAGTTATCCCAGCGGTTGCAGGCTTGTTTGCTCGCATTGGCATTCCCCCGACGCTCGCGGCCCTCGGGCTCACCGAAGACCGCCTCGGCTGGGTTGCCGAACAATCATGCGGTATAGAGAGGCTGGTGCTGAACAATCCTCGGCCGTTGAAGCACGACACCATGCTGGCCCTGGTGAAAGCCGCCTATTTCGGTGACGCAAGCTATATACAACAAGAAGAGGAGAACACCTTATGACTACCGACATTCTGGCTCTTGAGTCCGGCTACGACACGCCTGCATTGCACGCTGAAGGTCTGTTCATTGGGGGCCGCTGGGAATCTGGAACAGGAATACTGGTCGATAATCCGTCCACTGGAGAGACCCTGGCAGAGGTGGCCGACGCCTCCGTCGATGATGCACTGCGTGCGGTCGATGCAGCTGCTGCAGCTGCCACGGAATGGCGGTCCACTCCTGCGAGGCAACGCGCCGAAATCCTGCGCCGCTGGTTTGAGCTTATGAGCGAGCATGCCGAAGAACTGGCACGCCTCATTTCCCTGGAAAACGGTAAAGCCCTGCCCGATGCCCGTGGGGAGGTCGCGTACGCAGCTGAATTCTTCCGCTGGTACGCCGAAGAAGCCGTCAGAATCGCAGGAGAATTCCGACATACTCCATCTGGCGCCCATCGGATACTGGTGGATCATGAGCCCATCGGCATCGCGCTTTTGATTACGCCGTGGAATTTTCCGGCGGCAATGGCAACACGCAAAATTGGTCCGGCACTGGCAGCGGGTTGCACAGTGATTCTGAAACCCGCGGCAGAAACGCCCCTGACAGCATTCGCCTTGGCCAGACTGGGCGCAGAAGCAGGTGTACCGCCTGGGGTAGTGAACGTGCTCAGTACCTCGCGGCCCGCGGACATCACCAACGCCATTCTGGCCGACCCACGAGTACGCAAGCTGTCGTTTACCGGTTCCACGGCTGTAGGCAGGCGGCTCTTGGCCGAAGCGGCCAAGCGCGTCATCTCATGCTCGATGGAACTCGGTGGTAACGCACCTTTTATTGTTTTCGATGATGCTGATCTGGACAACGCACTGGACGGGGCAATGATCGCCAAAATGCGCAATGCAGGCGAAGCGTGCACGGCAGCCAATCGCTTTTACGTTCAGTCGGGCATTCATGATGAATTTGTGGCGGGCCTAACGCAGCGCATGGGTGAACTCAAGGTCGGCCCCGGTATAGAAACCGGTGTGCAGGTCGGGCCTATGATCACTTCTGCCGCCGTCCAAAAAATTGACGGTCTTGTACAGCGGGCTGTGGCCCAAGGCGCGCGTATCCACACTGGAGGTCAATCACTACCAGGCGCTGGCAATTTCTATTTACCCACCGTGATGGACAATGTTCCGCTGGATGCGGAAATCGCCAAGGCGGAAATCTTCGGCCCCGTGGCTTGTGTATACCGGTTTGAATCGGAACAGGACGCCATAGCTGCGGCGAACGATACCGAGTATGGCCTTGCCGCCTACGTTTACTCGGAGGACTTGGCCAGGGCCATGAGAGTCAGTAAGCAACTCGAGTCAGGTATGGTCGCCATTAACCGGGGGCTGATGTCCGACCCGGCAGCGCCCTTCGGCGGCGTGAAGCAAAGCGGCATTGGCCGTGAAGGTGGCGTGACAGGCATCCTGGAGTTCCTTGAACCGAAATACTACGCCCTGAGCTTATAAATATGGCTGTGGACCTCTACCGCAATCGCGACTTCATTCCCAACTTCGATGAGATTGCAGCAGAAACAGCCGCCCGCTCCAAAGACCTGGCGGCAAAGGTACAAATTCAGCGCGACATCTCATATGGGCCCGGCAACCGGGAACGCTTTGATCTGGTCTTCCCGGCGCGCCCTGTAAAGGGCGCGCCACTACATATTTTTTTTCATGGGGGTTACTGGCGCTCAGGCAGCAAAGAAGACCATCTTCTTGTCGCTGCACCCGTTCTCGCGGTGGGCGGCATTGCCGCAATTGTCACCTACGACCTGATGCCGGGAACCAGACTGGGCACGATAGTGCAGCAAACACGGGCAGCTGTACGGAAGATCGCCGGCATGGCAGCCAGTATAGGCGCGGACCCCACCCGCATGACTGCCAGCGGACACTCTGCCGGTGCCCACCTGGCGAGCTATCTGGCTGCGGTTTCCCCCGCGGAGCCTGAACCCGAATCTTTACCGTCTTTGCGCGCGCTACTTCTCGTGAGCGGTCTTTACGATCTTAAGGATATTCCCGCCAGCTTCTTAAAAGACGAAACGCAGATGACCGCTGACGAGGCTAAAAGCTGGTCACCATTGGGTGCGCGCCAGCTACAGATGCCAAAACGAATCATCATGGTGAGCGAGAATGACAGCCCACCCTTTCACGAACAGGGCCGCGCATTTACTGAGCACTTACAACAAATAGGCGCGCAGGCCACTCTGCACACCGAAAAAGGCCTCAACCATATGAGCATTGTCCTGGCGCTTGGCGATCCCCAGAGCGCGGTGGGCCAACGTCTGGCGGAGTTGGTATTGAGTGATTGAAGGTGGTGACAGAGGCAGAAAACGAAAAACCCCTTGCAACTCAAGGGGAATGCGAAATCACCCTCAGCTACGTGCGCCGTGCCCCAACCTGGGGCGCTTGTGAGGCGCCGGCCCTGCACCATTTCGGGGCAATTCCTCGCTCACTTCCGTTTCAAACCGCATAAACGCTCACAGTTCCTGACTCCGAAAATTGGCACGGATCGTGCGTTAAGCCCTGTGTGCTGTTCGCATGGGTCGCGCCTGCCGCACGACTCTCCCTCCATCCCCTTCGGAGTCACCATGAAACGCAGACTGGTTCTCAAGCAGTTGTCCGTCATGAGCCTTCTAGCCCTTTCCGGCTGGATGCCCCAGGCGTCAGCCGCCGACACAATCAAGGTCGGCATCCTCCACTCCCTCTCAGGCACGATGGCCATCTCGGAAACGTCACTGAAAGACGTCGCGCTGATGACCATAGACGAGATCAATGCCAGCGGCGGTGTGCTCGGAAAGCAGCTTGAGCCGGTGGTCGTCGACCCGGCATCAAATTGGCCCCTCTTCGCTGAAAAGGCGCGCCAGCTGTTGGCGCAGGACAAAGTCGCCGTCGTATTCGGCGCGTGGACCTCGGTGTCGCGCAAATCGGTGCTGCCGGTTTTCAAGGAGCTAAACGGGCTGCTGTTCTACCCCGTTCAGTATGAAGGCGAAGAGCTTGAACGCAACGTCTTCTACACCGGAGCCGCACCCAACCAACAGGCCATCCCGGCCGTTGAATATCTGATGAGTGAAGACGGCGGCGGCGCGAAGCGCTTTGTGCTGCTGGGAACCGATTACGTTTACCCGCGCACCACAAACAAGATCCTGCGCGCCTTCCTGCATTCCAAAGGCGTGAAGGACAGCGACATTGACGAGGTCTACACGCCTTTCGGTCACTCCGACTACCAGACGATCGTCGCCAACATCAAACGTTTCTCGACCGGCGGCCGCACTGCCGTGATATCGACGATCAACGGCGATTCCAACGTGCCCTTCTATAAGGAGCTGGGCAACGCTGGGCTGAAGGCGACCGACGTGCCCGTGGTGGCTTTCTCGGTCGGCGAAGAGGAATTGCGCGGCGTCGACACCAAGCCCCTGGTCGGGCATCTGGCCGCATGGAACTACTTTCAGTCAATCCAGAATCCCGTGAACGCCGCCTTCATCGAAAAGTGGAAGACCTACGCCAAAGCCAAGAACCTGCCCAACGCCGACACGGTCGTGACCAACGACCCCATGGAAGCCACCTATATCGGCATCCACATGTGGAAGCAGGCGGTCGAACAGGCCAAGACGACAGACGTTGACGCAGTGATCGACACCCTGGGCGGCCAAACCTTCGAAGCGCCTAATGGCTTCACTATCCAGATGGACAAGACCAATCACCATCTGCACAAGCCCGTCTATATCGGGGAGATCAACGAAGACGGGCAGTTCAATATTGTTTGGAAGACAGAAGGCCCGATCCGCGCGCAACCCTGGAGCCCGTTTATCGAGGGCAATGAAAGCAAGCAAAACCAGTAATCACACGGGTCCGCCATGGGTTTGACCAAACTATCAACATTGTTGCGCAGGATGGTGCTGGCCCTTGTGCTGATGTTGACGCCCGGCATTGCGCCTGCCTTGGCAGCAGAATCCGCCGCGCTCGACATCGCACTGCTGGCTCCCCTGGCGGGCGGCGACACTGAAGCCAAGCTGCGCGTCATCGCGCAGCTTGGCCAGATGCCGGATCAGCGTGCGACGCAGATCCTGGAGGCGCTGGGCAGCGGCCGGCTGCGCGGCACGTCCAGCGGCGAACTCGTCATCATCGGGGCCGACCAGACGGCCGTCGATGCCGTGACGCGGGAGACCCGCTCGCTGCCCGCCGACGCCAACTCGATCATGATCAATAACCGCCTGCGGCGCGCCATTGCGGGCGCACTGGCGGTATCGCAACTGTTCTCTGAGCGCCCGAGCGAGCGCCTCGCCGCTGCACAGGCCGTTCAACGCGGTTCAGACCCGGCCATGCTGCCGGCTGTCGAGCAGGCGCTGGCAACCGAGACGGATGCCCAGGTCCGCCAGGCACTAGGCATTGCCCGCGCCGTATTGCAGTTAAAACATGCCGATCACACCGCGCGTATCAGCGCCATCAAGACGCTGGGCGACTCCGGCGACGGCGCCTCCCGCTCGATACTGCTAAATCTCCTGGTCACCGAGGCCGACGGCCGCTACGCCGAACCCGATGAAGAGGTGCGCGAAGAAGCGGCAGCGGCACTGGCGCGCATCGACAGCCATCTCAAGAAACTCGAATGGGCAGGCAATCTGTTCTACGGCATCAGCCTGGGCAGCGTGCTGCTCCTTGCGGCACTGGGCCTTGCCATCACCTTCGGGCTGATGGGGGTGATCAATATGGCACACGGGGAGCTATTGATGATCGGCGCTTACGTGACCTACCTGACCCAGCTCGCGTTTCGGCAGTATGCATCCGCCTGGAGCGACTGGTACATCGTTGCGGCCTTGCCCTTGGCCTTCCTGGTGTCGGGCGCCGTCGGCATGCTGCTCGAACGCAGCGTGATTCGCTGGCTGTATGGCCGGCCACTTGAAACCCTCCTCGCCACCTGGGGCATCAGCCTGATCCTGATTCAGGCGGTGCGTACGCTCTTCGGCGCGCAGAACGTTGAGGTGAGCAATCCCACCTGGATGACCGGCGGGATCACGGTGATGGGCGGCCTGTCGCTCAGCTACAACCGAATCGCGATCATTGTGTTTGCCTTGCTGGTCGTGTTCTTCGTCTGGCTCTTGCTGAACCATACGCGCCTGGGCCTGTTCATCAGGGCCATCACGCAGAATCGTCGCATGGCGGACTGTGTGGGGGTCCCAACGGGTCGTATCGACATGCTGGCGTTCGGCCTGGGCTCCGGAATCGCAGGTCTGGGCGGCGTGGCCCTATCGCAACTGAGCAATGTCGGGCCCGACCTGGGACGTGGCTACATCGTAGACTCATTCATGGTGGTGGTCCTGGGCGGCGTGGGTCAGCTGGCGGGCGCAGTGACCGCCGCG
>JAJUJD010000141.1 GCA_029267315.1 Alcaligenaceae bacterium | reverse complement strand
TGTCGTAGCATGGCCACGAGCCAAGCACGGAAGTGCGTTAAAATCAATATGTTAAAGACGCCGTCGCAAGCAGTTACCCGCGAGGCATGCACACTTCTAAATGACAGATTCCACCACTACCCAGCAAGAATCCATTGCCACTTTCCCTGAGTTCGGCCTGCACCCCAGCCTGCTGAAGGCCATCGCCGAAACTGGTTATACGTCCCCCACGCCCATTCAGGCAGCAGCCATTCCGCTCGTTCTGGATGGCCGAGATGTCATGGGTGCTGCCCAGACCGGTACCGGAAAGACGGCCGCGTTCACATTGCCAATTCTGCACCGGCTGATGCCGCTCGCCAATTCCAGCGCGTCGCCGGCACGGCACCCGGTACGGGCCCTTATTCTCGCGCCCACTCGTGAGCTGGCCGACCAGGTCTACCAAAGCGTGGCGCAATATAGCAAGCACACACCCTTACGCAGCGCCGTCGTGTTTGGCGGCGTCGATATCGGTCCGCAACGGGAGGCCTTGCGTCGTGGCTGTGAGATTCTTGTCGCCACGCCGGGCCGGCTGCTCGACCATATCGAGCAGAAGAATGTGAACCTGGGACAGGTGGGCATTTTCGTCCTGGACGAAGCTGATCGCATGCTCGACATGGGTTTCTTGCCCGACCTCGACCGCATTGTGCGCCTGCTGCCCCAGCGCCGTCAGGGTCTGCTGTTCTCCGCAACTTTCAGCAATGAAATTCGCAAACTGGCCCGCACCTATCTGGACAACCCGGCAGAAGTCGAAGTCGCGGCGCGTAACGCCACGGCGGATACTGTCACCCAGGTGGTTTATCAGCTGTCGCCCTCCGAGAAACGGGCGGCCGTGGTGCATTTGGTCAAATCGCGGGGCCTGCGTCAGGTCATCGTATTTTCCAATACCAAGATAGGTTGTAGCCGGCTGGCCCGTGAACTCATCCGGGATGGCGTGAAGGCGGAATCGATCCATGGAGACAAAAGCCAGGCCGATCGTATGAAGGCCCTGGAAGCGTTCAAGGCGGGTGAACTGGAAGTGCTGGTGGCAACCGATGTTGCCGCACGCGGCCTTGACGTCGCGGGCGTACCTTGCGTGATCAACTACGATCTTCCCCATAACGCTGAAGACTATGTGCACCGTATCGGCCGCACTGGGCGTGCAGGGGCAAGCGGGGAAGCCATCAACTTCTGCTCCCCTGATGACGAACGCCTGCTGGCCGACATCGAAAAACTCATCCGGCGCAAGATTCCACGCGGCGAATTGGCTTTGCCTGCTGTACCGCGCCGCAGTAACCGCAGTACGCCTGCGCGCAGCGGCAGTTCGTACACGCGCTCCGCGCAGCAGCCGGTCGACGACTTCTTCTATAAGCCGTATGTGCCCTCCGGCCCCGTTCCGGCGCCTGGTTCGGGCCTGACGCCTTCGGCGGATAGCCAAGACCGTGCTGCCGAGCGTCGTAAATCGGTCGGTGTGCTTCTGGGCGGTTAAAGCGGCGCGGGTTAGCCTATCAAGCCCCGCAGCGAAGCGGGCCCGGACGGGCCCACAGAACTCGAAACTTCCAGACTCTGTAGAAGGCGTTCCAGATGCTCGGGATGCGGCAGCATGACGCCGTAAAAATGGTTGCCTCTGTCTGACTGCACCACGATAGTAGGGAAGTTTTCGATATCTTCGTCATCCAGCAGCTCTTCACTTTCCTCGATATCTATCCACACAAAAAGGTGGTCGGGGAGGCGTGAAGCCAGCGCTTCGAAACCGGGGCGGTAAGCGTTGCAGGTATCGCACCACGCGGCGCAATAACAAGCCACCACCAGACCGTCATGGGTCTGCAGCTGGTGTGCGAGCTCGGCCCGCTGGGTTTGTGCATCAAAGAAATTCATATGGGATCCTCGGCGACACGCATCGCAGGATGCCGATTATTTTCTAAAGCTAAAGCGGAAATGCAGGCATGGCTGCCAATTGCCGGGCATTAATGGCACTATCATAACTTCTGTCCCTTTTGCTCGAGCAGCGCATGAAAGAATATCCGGTTGCCACGCATGAACAGTCTGCGAAGCGCAATGGCCTTGCCGCAGTGGCGGTGGCCTTTAAGCGTGCTGTCGTCTCCCAACTGCATCCCAAAATGCTTCTGGCAGTGCTGCTGCCCTTCATCATTGCGCTCTTGGGCGCCATCTTGCTGTTATGGGCGTTCTGGACACCGTTGACAGAATGGCTGACCACTCAGTCTGCCGATTGGGGGGTGGTCAACACAGTCGATGGCTGGCTGGTGGCTTTGGGGCTGTTTTCGATCAAGCTCTACCTCATTCCCGTGCTGGCGGCCGGCATTCTTCTTCCCATGTCGGGGATTCTAGGGTTGATCATTGCGGCCGTGTTTGTCATGCCCATCGTGCTCGGTCATCTCGATAAAACGCACTATCAGGGTCTGCGACGTGTCGGGCGTAACGCCACGGCCTTGAGCGTATGGAACGCAGTATGGGTGGGGGGCGTGTTTATTGTCGGCTGGCTGGTTACCATGCCGCTGTGGCTATTTCCGCCCTTTGCCGTGTTGCTGCCTATTTTCTGGTGGACCTTCGCCATTACCCGGCTCTTGCGCATGGATGCCATTGTTGAACATGCCACCCCCGAAGAGCGTCGCTTCCTTTGGTCCCGCTATAACCGCCACTGGTGGCTGATCGGCTTCGCCCTGGCGATCATCAACCTGGTACCACCTGCCTGGCTTATCATGCCGGTGTTCTCCTCCCTGGTCTTTGCGCACTTTGGGTTGGAGGCCTTGCGTCAGCATCGTTTGTCGGGAGCAGCGTTATGAATCAGCACATGCCGAAGATTCGGCTCATACTTGTCGGAGATGAGATTCTCTCGGGTAGAAGGCAAGACAAGCACATGGCCCACCTCATTCAGCTGCTGGCTGAACGCGGCATGCAGCTTGGCGGCGTTGAGATTGTCTCTGATGCGCAGGAAGACATCGTTGCCGTATTGAAACGCAGTTTCGCAACCCAAGACATCGTCTTCTGTTGTGGAGGCATTGGCGCCACGCCCGACGATCGTACCCGACAGGCGGCCGCCGAGGCACTGGGTGTGGAGTTGGTGCTGCATCCGGAAGCCGAACGTCTGATCACTGAGCGCTGTGCCGACCACGAGCGGGAAGGGCGTGGCAGTGGCGATATGTCCCTGCCGGAAAACCAGCACCGCCTGCAGATGGGCTATTTCCCGAAGGGCTGCGACATAGTCCCCAACCCCTACAACAAGATTCCCGGGTTTTTCATTCGTGACCATACTTTCATGCCGGGGTTCCCCGTGATCGCCTGGCCCATGATGGAATGGACGTTGGATCACCGTTACTCCTCTCTTCACCACCGGGTGGAACGGGTAGAACATTCTTTTGTGGTGTTCGAGATGCCTGAATCGCGCATCACCCCAGCCCTCGAGGAACTCGAGCGGCGTTGGCCAGGAGTACGGGCATTCAGCCTTCCCAGCATGGGGCGAGGCAGGCCCCACATCGATCTGGGTGTAAAAGGTGAACCGGTCGCTGCGGCTCAGGCACTGAGTTTCTTGCGCGCCGAAGTATTGCGTCTTGGGGGCGAACTCAACCCATAGCCCGTCCTCATGTTTACGAGAGGGAGACAAGCGGCCCACACTGAGGTATATTTCACAACACGAAAAATGCTGCGTTGCACCAAGAAACGCCTTGAACCATGACCTCTGCTCGCATCGATTCTTTCAATCCACCTGAACGGATTGCACCGGATACGGCGAACGGCTCTCAAATCGCCATTCAGGTTCTGGAGCGTGCCATGAAGCTTCTGGACGTTCTGGCCATGCATTCGCAACCGGTCTCCCTTAAAGACCTGGCTGCCGCGACCGGGCTACACACTTCCACTACTCACCGGATTTTGAACGACCTCGTGGTGGGCCGTTATGTTGACCGCGTGGACAGCGGCATGTACCAGCTGGGCATGCGCTTGCTTGAACTGGGCTCTTTGGTGAAGCGCCGGCTCAATGTCCGCGAAGTCGCGATAGAACCCATGCGCGAACTGCATCGGCTGACCGGGCAAACTGTCAATCTTTCTCTGCAGCAGGGCGATGAAATTGTCTATATCGAGCGTGCCTGGAGCGAAAGCTCGGGCATGCAGGTAGTGCGTGCCATAGGCGGCCATGCCCCCTTGCATCTCACTTCCACGGGTAAGCTCTTCCTATCGGTGGCGGAACAGCGCCAGGTGAGAGCCTATGCCATGCGCACAGGCCTGGCGGGTACGACGCGTAACAGCATAACCGAAATTGAACGGCTTGACCGTGAACTCGCGTTGGTCAGAAGGCACGGCTACGCGCGCGATAACGAAGAGCTGGAACTCGGCGTGCGCTGTATAGCTGCGGGCATTTACGACGACTCAGGCAAGCTTTTGGCGGGCCTGTCGCTGTCAGCACCTGCAGATCGGCTACGCGATGAATGGATTCCGCTTCTACAGCGGGCCGCACAGAAAATTTCGGAAGCGCTCGGCTACGAGGGCGCGGCACCCGTGTGAACGGGAGCCGCTTGCACTTCGAGGTTATTGCGGCTCTACGCCCGCCTTCTTGAAGAGTTCAGCCCATTGTGGCACCTGCTGGTTGACGTGGTCCGCCAGTGCCTGAGGGTTGGCGCGGTCGGGCAAAAGGTTTGCGCCGAGGCCCTGCATACGTTCCTGAAAGGCTTTGTCTTGAAGCGCGTCTTGCAGCGCTTTATTCAGCTTTTCCAGTGCAGGTCGCGGTGTGCCCTTGGGCGCCCACATGCCGTGCCAAATGCCGACTTCAAACCCCTCGAAGCCTGATTCCTGCATGGTGGGAAGGTCGGGCAGTGTGGGAACGCGCTCTTTGCTGGTGACCGCGTAGGCCTTCACGGTGCCCGCCTTGATGTGCTGGGAAGTATTGGTGGTCTGGTCACACATGACGTCGACCTGTTTGCCCAGCAGATCGTTCATGGCCGGCCCCGTTCCCTTGTAGGGGATGGTGAGGAGATCCACGCCGATGGCGTTGGCGAACATGGTTCCACACAAATGGCTGGCGGCGCCTATTCCTGCATTCGCAAGGGAGACCTTATCTGCGTTGGCTTTGAGGTACTCAATGAGTTCCTGGATGTTGTTAGCTGGGAAGTCGGACCGCGCAATGATGGTCATGGGAACATCCAGCACCAGACCCACGGGTTCAAAGCTGTCCGAGCTGTAGCCGGGGTTTTTATACAGCGACTGTGCCGTTGAGAAGCCAATGTGCATCAGCAGGATGGTATGGCCATCGGGTTTGGCGCGGGCAACATGGGTTACGCCGATGGTGCCACCTGCGCCACCCTTGTTTTCTACCAGGACAGTTTCCCCTAGCGAATTACGCATGGCTTCTGCCAGCGAGCGGGCAACGGTGTCAGTAGGGCCACCGGCAGAGAATGGCACAACCATACTGACGGGGCGCTCGGGATACTCGGCGGCGGCAGCGCCTCCCAGTACGGCGGAGCCGAGAATGAGGGCGGTCGCGGTAAGCTTCAGGGGAGTTCTTTTCATAGTCTGTACTTTGTTCCTGAGTAGGTGGATCAGACGTTGATACGGGTTTTTAACCAGATGCAACGCGGGTCTGGCAGTGGCTGGCTTGTCTCCTGAGCGCAGGCCTGGACTTGGGTCGATGCTAAGGGAAAAAGGTGGCTTTCGTGGCCGGGGTAAACCCCAGATTTTGTTACGACCCGGGTGCAACAGCCCCGTGAATCTTTTATGGTGCACCGCAATATTTTTCCTTGACTTGAACGCCAGGAAGAGTAGAATATATTTTGTGCGGCGCAACATTTGCCGCGAGATGGCCTCAGGCCTTCACTCTCTCAGCAAAGGAACTCACTATGAGCGCGGTCCCCCAACAATTTCTCGTCAACCAGAAAGCGGCGGTCGATAACTTTCTCGCATTCCAGGAAGCGGTATTCAACGGTTTCGAGCAGTTGGTCGATCTGAACCTCAAAGTGGCACGTGCATCGCTGGACGAAACGATGCAGAAGACACATGAAGCCTTGGCAGTGAAGGATGTCCAGGAAGCTGTCAGCTTCACATCGGGTCTGGTTCAGCCGGGCACCGACAAAGTCGCTGCTTACACCAAGCACGTCTACGACATCATTTCCGGCTTGCAGGCCAATATTTCCAAGCTGACTGAAGAGCAGTTCGCTCAAGCGCAACGCCAGCTGGACGACAGCATTGAGCAGCTTGCCAAGAATGCGCCGACCGGCACCGAAGGCGCTGTTGCCCTGTTGAAGAGCGCCCTGGCCACGGCCACCAGCGCATACGAATCGGCTTCCAAGGTCGCCCGCCAAGCCAGCAATGCAGCTGAAAGCAACTTCGCAGCAGCTGCCAACGCCACGCTGAAGGCCGCCAGCGATGCCGCTGAAGCCACCAAGACTGCTACCGCTCCTCGTGCACGTCGTGCTCAGGCATCGGAAGCTTAAATCTCAGCTACCGGTTTCCGTTTGAACGGAATCTGAATGCGAGAAGCCCGGAAAGGTTGACGCCTTTGCCGGGCTTTCTTGTTTCACGGACTTTGCGCCTGGTTTCGCTACCCATCGATGCCTCGGGAAACGCAGGCCGGTGCCGCGCAGTCGCGCGCTGTCATACAGCGCGTACGCATTCTTCAATCAAGGCCGGGCCCCGGTAGATCAGCCCGGTATATAGCTGCACTGCATCGGCGCCGGCTTCGATTTTTTCTCGAGCCTGTGTGCCCGAGCTGATGCCGCCCACTCCGATAATGGCAGTTTCTCCACCCAGGCGTTCCCGCAGGCGACGTATCACCGCCAACGAAAGTTCATGCACGGGTGGCCCCGACAGACCCCCGGTTTCGTCGGCATGAGGCAGGCCCTGTACCCTGCTGCGATCCAAGGTGGTGTTGGTCGCAATCACTCCGTCCATTTCGTAGCGAGGCAGCAACTCTGCAATCGCATCGATTTGTTCGGTGCTGAGGTCTGGCGCAATCTTCACAACCAATGGCACCCGCTTGCCATGTATGTCTGCCAAGGCTTCACGACGCAGTTGAAGGCTCTGCAACAGACGCCCGAGATCGTCGCCCCCCTGCAGGCTGCGGAGATTCGCCGTGTTGGGGGAAGAGATATTCACCGTGACATAGTCTGCGTGCGGATACACGCCGTCCAGGCAAGTGAGATAGTCATCCACCGCATTTTCTATGGGCGTGCTGGCGTTCTTGCCGATATTCAACCCCAGTACCCCGCCGTCTTGACGAAACTTGCTGCGCTGGACATTCGCGATAAAGGCATCCAGGCCATGGTTGTTGAAGCCGAAGCGGTTGATCAGCGCCTGAGCGCGTGGCAGTCGGAATAGCCGTGGGCGGGGATTGCCGTCCTGCGGCCGTGGCGTGACCGTTCCCACTTCCACAAACCCAAATCCCAAGGCGGCCAGCGCATCGATATGTGCGCCGTTTTTATCCAGTCCGGCTGCCAGCCCCACGGGATTGCGGAGGGTCAGACCCATAAGCTGGCGGCTGCGGGTTTGAACGGGTGGAAAAAATCGACGCAGATGACGACAGTCGTATGCCTGCTGGAGCCGCTGCAAGGTCAGTTCATGGGCTTTTTCAGCGTCCAGGGTAAACAGGGCTGAGCGGGCCAGGGGATAGGCGTTGAAAAGCAGGGACATGGAAAAAAGAGAAAGGGGGGTGATTCAAGGGTTCACCCAGCTTCCCGACCGCAGGAGCTGGTATGGCTGAAAGGCCGACTTGTAAGACATTTTACGGCTTTCTTCAATCCAGTACCCCAGATACAGCCAGGGTAGACCGGACTCGCGACATTGGTTGATTTGCCACAGAATGGCCCAAGTTCCAAGGCTGCCCGCCGCTTCGGGCTCATAAAAGGTATAGACGGCTGAAAGGCCATCTTCCAGCACATCTATCACGGAAACGACCATCAACTGGCCGTCAGCGTTTCTGAATTCAGCCAGACGAGTATCTACCCGGCTGGTTAGTAGGAACTGCCGATACTGGCTGGGCATGTCATCGTCCATGCCGGCACCTGGGTGGCGATGCAGCTGATACCTCTGATAAAGCTCGAAGTGCTCATCATCCCAGCGAAGCCCCGTCATCCTCGGCGTCAGGGCTTCCTGCCGC
>JAJUJD010000118.1 GCA_029267315.1 Alcaligenaceae bacterium | reverse complement strand
GTAGATGTACAGCACTGCGCCGCCGGGATAGCCGAACACGTGGTCGACCCCTTCCTCGGCAAGGCAGCGCACGACGATGTCGGCGCCGGTAAGTTCCATGTTGTTCATTCCTTTCGAAACCGATACCTATGCCCTGGTCGGACAGGCCTGAACAGCGCACGGCAGCAGCAACATGTACTGGCGCTTCGTGGTTCACGGAACCCTTCCACCCAGCCACCTTGCTACCCCGTAACGTGCTCACCAGAACACGGTATGCGCGCTCTCGGAGCGCTTGGGTAGAAACGGAAAGCCCGGCAACACACGCTTGTGACGTGGCCAGCGGCAGTTTTTCAAATATAGGGCGCAAAAAACCGGGCGGATAGCCCGGGGAAAGAGCCTATGTCGATTGCTGTACGGTAATGACAAAAAATCGACCAGCTACTTTAACCCTTTGTGCGCTGCGACGCAAACGCGCCCGCCGTATACTGCTTGGTTTACAAACCGGCCCCTTAAAATAGAGTGCCCCTTTCAAAATGAACAGGCTGCTTCCTTCCCTTGAACGCTTTATTTTCAGCCATCATTTGCTGGGTGGGGCGCGGCAGGCGGTAGGTGTCCTGTTACCACCCCTGATATTGGGCGGCGTGCTGGGGCTATACCAACCCGGGTTGACAGCGGCAATCGGGGCCGCCTGCGTAGCCATTCTCGACCAGCCCGGAGGCCCTCGTCGCTACGGCATGCAGGGAATGGCCGCCGCTGTTCTGCTGGGTTCGCTGACGGTAGCGACCATGGGCCTGGCAGGAACCCATTATTTGTTGTTGTGGCTGGTCGTTCCCCTGCTGTGCTTCATATTTTCCATGTTCACTGTCTTTGGCAAACAGGGCGGCCTGCTCGGCTTTGCCTGCATGCTGATCATGACGCTGACCATGAAGGCGCATCCCCCCCTGCACGATCTATGGATATACATCATATATTCGTTAGGCGGCGGGCTTTTTTATTTTCTGTATAGCGCAGCCATTCACCGGCTCACTTGGCACAAGGAAGAGCAACAGGCCTTGTCTGCCGCGCTTTTCGCCACCGCTGAATATATGCGTGCCCGCTCCGCACTTTACGATGTTGAGGCAGAACTGGACACCCACTATCGGAAGATGGTGCGCGCCCAGCTCGAGATGACTGAAGCCCAGCAGGCCGCACGCGACACCGTACTGCGCGAACTCCCTCGCGGTAACAGCCGTAGCGACCGCAAGCGGGCGTCTGCGCTCAATTTGTTCATTGATATGGTGGCACTGCTCGATACGCTGGTTGCCTCCCATACCGATTACGTCAACCTGCGCAAACAGTTCGGCGAAGCCGATACCCTGCTCTTCCCGCGAGACGCCCTGCGCAAACTGGCGGCCAATCTCGAGCGCATTGCCTTGAACGTGGCACGCAACCGCCGGCAAAGGTCGCCACACAGCCTTAAGCCTGAGCTGCGTGCCCTGGAATTCGACCTGCGCGAGCTGCGCGAACAGGGCTTCGCCAAGGACAGCCCCGAAGTCTATGCGCTGCTGCTTCAAGTGCTGCGCCGATTGCGGCGTGCCAATGAGCTTGTTCTGCGTATGGCCGACAACACACGCCGGGGGGAAACGACCGAACTGGTGGACCAGCGTCTGGAGAAGGCGTTAGACCGTTTTCTGTCGCGCCGTAAATGGCGGTTCGGCATGCTCACCAGCAACTTGCGGCTGGATTCCTCACACTTCCGATATGCGGTGCGCGTCATGGTGGCGGTTGCCGTCGGCATGACCGCAAGCACTATTCTTGACCAGGCCATCGCCCGGCATCTCATCCCGGATTGGCAAGTACATGAATATTGGGTGCTGCTGACCATTCTGGTCATCATGAAACCCGGCTTCGTGATGACTCGCCAGCGAAATGGGTGGCGGCTCACCGGGACACTGATTGGCTGCGCACTGGCTCTACTGATCTTCGATCACTTCACCAGCACATATGCTTTGCTTGGCTTCCTCTTGCTTAGCGGGGTGCTATGGTATGCCCTGCTACAAGCGCACTTCATGCTTTCTGCAGCCGCAAACACGGTATTCGTGTTGCTGGCCTTCCATTTCATGGGTCCGCAAGACGCTTTCGTCATCGGTGAACGGGTGGTCGACACCTTGTTGGCCAGCGGTGTCGCCCTGGTATGCAGCTATTACGTGCTGCCCTGGTGGGAAAGCAATTACATGGCGTCCCTCGCCGCCGCATTGCAACGCGCCAACCTACGCTTTCTGCAAAGTGGAATTCGCTACGCAGAGCTGAACCGGCAGCTCAATGCGCTGGTACGGGGTGGCATTGCCAACGCGGAAGAACTCGCCATACAACGCAATGCACAGCACGATGCCGAGATGCAGTGGCGGGTGGATCGCAAAAACGTACACATTGCCTTCAGCAACTTTGCCAGCGCTTTCTACCGCATGATGGCAGAACCGGCGAAACGACAGCGTAATGTCCGGACCTTGAACCTGCTGATGATCCAGCATCACACGCTGGCTTCCCATATCAGCGCAAGCGTTCCATTGCTCGCGGACATGGAAGCCGTACCTGAAGAAGTTCAAAACGTGTTGGCAGGCATAGAAGCCATGTTGGCTGGCTCACAGGAACCCATCAGCCCGGCAGCGCAGTTTTCCAATGCGGCGGACTTCCCCCTGCTGGCTTACCCGCTGCGGCAGATGCAATCCGCCGCAGCGTTAATCGCGGAATACGCGCCCCTGCTCAGAGACGCTCCTACGACTGCGCAGCCCGGCGGAACACCAAGCGATCTGCAGACGACGCGTCCTTAGCGAAGGAATAGCCTTCCTCGGCAAAACGCTCCAGGCCTTTCGGGCTGTCGAGCTTCTTGTCAATGATGAAGCGGGCCATCAGGCCCCGCGCCCGCTTGGCATGGAAGCTAATGACCTTCCATGCATCGCCCTTCTTTTCCTGGAAAACACACTGGATGACGCGAGGCATGAGCACTTTCTGGTCAACCACTTTGAAGTATTCTTCAGAGGCCAGGTTGACTACGACATCGTGGCCCTGCTCGTTCAGATACTCCGCAATGCGGCTGCCCCAGAAAGCGTACAGATTCGCGCCTTTGGAAGTCTCCAGCCGTGTACCCATTTCCAGACGATACGGCCGCATGAGGTCCAGTGGCCGCAGCACACCGTACAGGCCGCTGAGCATGACGACATGCTCCTGCGCCCATTTCAGTGCTGCGTCGGAAAGTTCCGGGGCGCGCAGACCTTCGTAGACATCGCCGTTAAAAGCAAGAATCGCCTGCCTGGCATTATTGGTATCGAAGGACGGTTTCCACTCGGCATAACGCGCATGGTTCAGTTCAGCCAATGCATCGCTGAGTTTCATGAGCGAAGCAATGTCTTCCACCGACTTCTGGCGCAGCACCTTGATCAGTTCGGAAGCCTGTTTCACGAACAGCGGCTGCGAATGAAGCGTGGTGCGCACCGGTGAGTCGTAATCCAGCTTCTTGGCTGGGGAAAGCAACACAAGCATGGCGTATCCTGTCAGCGCGCGGTCCAGCCGCCGTCCATGGTGATGTGTGCACCAGTCATTTGCGAGGCGGCATCAGAGCTGAGGAAAACGGCGGCCTGGCCGAGTTGGTCGGGCGTAACAAATTCCAGTGACGGTTGTTTTTCCGCGAGCAGTTCGCGAGCAGCCGTTTCGATGTCCGTGCCGTTCTTGGCAGCCAAGGCTTCGATCTGGCGCTCGACCAGGGCCGTACGCACCCAGCCCGGGCAAATGGCGTTGCAGGTGATGCCCTGCCCTGCGGTTTCAAGCGCGGTGACCTTAGTCAGCCCCATGACACCATGCTTGGCGGCAACATAAGCAGACTTCAGTTCCGAAGCGACCTGGCCATGCGCCGAAGCGATATTGATGATGCGGCCCCAGCGCTGCTTCTTCATATGTGGCAAGGCGGCTGCGGTACCGTGAAATACGGCAGACAGGTTGAGCGCAATAATGGCGTCCCAGCGGTCAATGGGGAAGTCTTCGATCAGGGCCGTGTGTTGAATTCCGGCGTTGTTTACCAGGATATCGATCCCGCCCAGCGCCTTGACGGCTTCTTCGATGAACTGGCGAGTGTCTTCGCCCTTGGAGAGGTCGGCGTGCAGGTAGTGCGCGCGTACGCCGAATTCGCTCTCAATCGCCGCGCGCGTACGCTCTATCTCGGTGGCATCGCCGAAGCCGTTGATCACAACATCTGCGCCATTGCGGGCCAGTTGACGGGCGATTGCCAGGCCAATGCCGCTAGTGGATCCCGTGACTACCGCTTTTTTGCTTTTGAGCATGTCGCTTCCTTTCATGTCTGGATGAGTGACGGAAAATTGTTTGGCAAGAGTGTAGCGCTTCAGCGCAGGCCGGGCTGAGCGAACAGGACCAGTATGCCGGCAGCGGCGAGACACGGGCCGAAACTGAGCGCCTGGCCGGGCTCCAGCCGGCCCCGTGCTCTCAAAACTAAGGCTACAAGCAGGCCCAAAGTGGCGGACACCAGGAGCACCCAGGGCAACGACATCCAGCCCGACCAAGCTCCCAGTGCGGCCATCAACTTGAGGTCACCCTGCCCCAAGCCCTCTCGCCCGGCGCATAAAAGAAATGCCCAGTACACGCAGAACAAAACCAGGTACCCGGCCACGGCACCGATCACAGCGTCCGGCAGGGGTACAAAGGCGCCCGGGATGTTGACCAGCAGGCCCAGCCATAACAAAGGCAAGGTGAGCAGGTCGGGAAGCAATCCGGTTTCCGCGTCTATCCATGCCAGGGTAAGCAGTACCAGCACGAAAACTGTGGCACCCAGGGCGACAGGAATGGACGGGAAGGCGTAGAGGCAGGCCAGCGCAAATATGGGGCTCACGAACACGAGCAGCTGCCCACGCCGGCGATGCTGCGGATGGGGGGCATCAGCCAGTGCAGCATCGATCCGTTGCGGCAATAGCCGGGCTGCCTGCAATAGAGCGGCGGCCAGCGCCAGAGCAAACGACAAAGTGGCGCAAACTTCCATCAGCGAATGCGAGGCGGGACCGGAGATACTCACTGCTGTGGCCGCGCGACCGGTACAAAACCCTGCATGCCGCTGCCCGGCGCCTTGGGCATGGGCACTTGTTCCGCCACGCCATCCTGCGCGATGGAAACCGACTGCGGGCTCACGGCTTCCAGCACGACGCCCGGGGCCAGTTCCTGACTCACCCTGTAGGCACGCGGGGAAGCCCCATCGACCGATAGCAGCGCCGCACCGCTACCGTCACCCGAGGCAATGATGCCATTCACCGCTACCCGCACTCGCAACGGCGCGCCGCCAAACCATTGCACGACAGGTGAAAGGTCCTGCCTTGCATCGGCTCCGGGCGCGAGCAAGGGTGGCGACTCCACTGGCCGAGGTGCCAGCAGCAGTGCGCTCCAGACGCCCACCCCAACAGCCAATGTGGCCATGGCGATCACGCGAAGGGCATCGGCTGCATGGGTGTGAAAACGGAACGTGCCGGCCAACATGGAGGACTCCGATGGATTGAAATGCGTCTTTCAAACAACACTACCCAGCTGGCGTTAACTAAGAACGCCAGTGAGAATTACAAAATCAGTATAAATGTGTATTGAATGGATGGCACATAATGTCATCATGAACAAAACGTAACTCGGTGCCTTCCATGATTCCGCCCGCCGTCCGTCCCCTTTCGAACGCCGGTCGCCGCCAGCTTGGCTTTTCGCTTATAGAAGTGATGGTTGTGGTGGTGATTGTCGGCATCCTGGCTGCCCTCATCGTGCCCAACCTGATGGATCGCCCCGATCAGGCCCGTCGGGTGGCGGCCCGCCAGGACATCAATACCCTCATGCAGGCCATGAAACTGTATCGCCTCGACCATGGCCGCTACCCCACCACAGAACAGGGTCTGCAAGCTCTACTGGGCGGAGGTTCGAACCAGACCGCTAGTGGGCGAGCTTATCTGGATCACCTTCCCGCCGACCCATGGGGCGCCCCCTACCAGTATCTGAATCCTGGTGTCCATGGGGAAATCGACATATTTTCATTTGGCGCTGACGCACGTGCCGGGGGTGAAGGCAACGATGCCGACATCGGTTCCTGGACACATTGACCCCTTCAATCCGGCTGCCGCCCAAGCTGGCTTTTCACTGCTCGAAGTGCTGATTGTCCTGGCGATCATCGGCATCATTACGGGAACAGCTGGGCTGAGCATACGCGCCGTACAGGCAGAGCGCGGACTGCAGGACGACGCGCGGCGCCTGGCTTTGCTATTCGAACTGGCGCAAGCCGAAGCGCGCAAGACCGGGCAGGCGGTACGCTGGGAATTCACCGACCAAGGCTATCGCTTCACTCAAACATCGCGCCTGCTGGCGCTGCCAGTTGCGCTTGCCGAGCGCATGGCCCTGCAGCCGCCCGCCGCACAGCAAGGCAATCCAGCCTTGCGGCCTCGGCGCTGGAGCGGCGAACAGCCGGTGCAAGTGAAGGTCTACCCGCCCGGCCGCTCAGTTTTCGTGGGTGAGTGGGTGTCGGGGCCGAGCATGGTGGAGTTGAGTGACGGGCTCTACACGGCACGCGTGCAGCGCGCAGGCAGCGGCCAGTACAGGGTGGTGCCATGAGCGTTCTGCGCTGGCAGTCCGGCTTTACCTTGGTGGAGGTGTTGATTGCGCTGGTGATCGTGAGTGTGGCGCTGCTGGCGTGCATGCGTGCGCTCGCCTTAGCCACCCAGGGCAATCACGACATGCGGGTGCGCAGTCTCGCCCTCCTGGCTGCCGAAAACCGATTGTCGGAACTGCGCCTCTTACGCGCTTTTCCCGTGGCAGGCCGCCGCACTGAACCTTGCCCACAAGGAAGCCTGGCGCTCATATGCGAACAAGTCTTCCAGAACACCGTCAACAGCAGTTTCCGTCAGGTCACCATCCGCGTGCGAGAGGGCGAAGGCCCCGTGCTGGCTGAACTTGGCGGTCTGCTTTCACCCTTGCCATGAAATACCGTACCGCACAGGGCGGCTTTACCCTACTCGAAGTTCTGATCGCGCTCACTTTGATGGCCGTGCTCAGCATGCTTTCTTGGCGTGCGCTGGACAGCACGGCACGCAGCAGTGAGCACCTCGAGGCCTATGCAAGTGACACCATGGCCTTGCTGAGGGCGCTTGGCCAAGTGGAAAGCGACCTGACACAGCACGTGGGAACAGATGTGTTGCCCCCGGCTGCAGCCGATGACGATAAACCGCGGGAAGCCAGCGTGCTGCCACCCGGCGTTCGTTGGCAAGCTTCCCAGCTCAGCATTGTGAGAGAGACACAGGAAGGGGGCTGGCAGGAAGTGGTGTGGCAACTGGACGCTGGCAGGCTGATGCGCGCGGCCGGGCTGTCCGCCGTCACCTTGCCCCTACCTGAGGCGAGTCAGGCGGAAACGATGCTAACAGGTGTCAGCGCCTTCACCGTGCGCGCGTGGGTGCCCGGACAGGGCTGGTCCGCCACGACGGCAGCCAATCCGCAACGTGCACGCGGTATGGAAATCACCCTGAGCATGTCGGGCAGCGGTGAGTCGTTCCGCAAGGTGGTGGTGCTGCCATGAGTCACAACAAGCAGAAAGGGATGGCGGTTATTGGCGCGCTCATCGTCGTCGCCGCCACGTCGGTTGCAACGGCATCCATCATGGAAAGGCAAACCTTGCTGGCCGATACGCTGATTGGCGAACGCGATCGTGTTCAGGCCAAGTGGCTGTTGCGCGGCGGTGTGGATTGGGCACGGGTAATACTGTTGAACGACGCCCGCAATAATGCCGTGACGCTGCGTAGTGCGATCTGGGCCCAGCCCATCGTCGGGCTCGAAATCACCACGCCGGACGGTGCGCGTCGTGCCCACTTTTCTGGCTTGGTCGAAGACGAACAGGGAAAGTACAACCTGGCGCGCTTGGCAAGTGGTGGTGAAGTCAAGGCAAGTGAACTGGCCGGCCTGCAGTCCTTGCTGCACAGCCTGGGCATGCCCTCGGCGCTCGCGCCTGCCATTGCGCTTCGCGTGGCTCAGTCTCAACCTGGTCCCAGTAAGCCAGCCACTGCTGTGGGGCTGCGCTCGATCGAAGATCTTCTGGGTGTCGATGGCGTCACGCCTAATATGGTTGCCGTCCTCTCAGAATGGCTCACGTTTTTGCCACCTAACACTCCTTTGAATGTGAACACCGCCAGCGCAGAAGTGCTGACGGCTTCCTTGCCCGGCCTGGACCTGGCCACCGCCCGTAGCCTGGTTGAAGAACGGGACGGAGGCATCTGGTTCACCAGCCGAGGTGATTTTCTAAACCGGCTGAAAAACACGGAAGGCGCGCGGCGGGCATTGCTGGACGTACGAAGCGAATGGTTCAAAGTATCGGGCGAAGTTCAGCTCCAGCACGCTCGGGTAAGCATGACGGCCCTGTTGCAACGACAGGGCAGTACACCGCCCAACGTGATCTGGATGCGAGGTTGAAATGAAGCATCACGTACGCATCGCCCTCCCGCCGCTTTCAGAACTGACAGCCGATTCGCTCATGGTTTTCGCCATCTTCGACAGGCGCCAGCGTCTTGTGCGCAGCGGCGAGTTAAAACTGGATCAATTGGCGGCCGGTCTGCCCTTGCCGAGTGTTTACGCCATTCTGCATCCCGGCGATGCTGTGACTGTTGAGGTCGACGTGCCACCTCTGCCAGACAGCCGGATGCAGGCAGCGGTCGAATCGCGCGTGGAGCCCCTGGCTCTTAGCGACCTCTCCACCCTTTGCATTGCGCATGGTGCGCGGCGCAACGATGGGAAAGTGCAAGTCGCATGGGCCAGCCGCCGCCTTCTTCTCGATGGCTGGCAACGTTTGGTGGACGCTGGGCTAGACGTCCGCGCCCTCATTCCCTTCGAGCTAGCAATTCCGCCAGATGACGCGCAACCCCACACGCCTTTGAGCCTGCCTGTCGATGAACGCTGGCATGCAATGCTGCCGAAATGGTCGCTGGCCAGGGCGGATCTGGGACCAAGGGGAGAAGCGCGGCATTGGCGCAATGCCATCGGCTGGTTGGCCGCAGCCGCGCTCGTCTGGACCGTCGGCTTGCAGCTGTACGCGGCACAATTACGCCAGGAAGTGCGCAGCCTGCAAGACCACATGGAGAGCAAGGTTCGCAGCGCCTTTCCTTCCATTCCAGCAGTGCTCAACCCGCTCCAACAGGCACGCACCCAAGTCGAAGGGCTACGCCAAGGGAACGATGTGCGCTCGACTGATCGCTTTCTGCCACTCGCTCTGGAAGCCGCCCGCCTGCTGGCGTTCGCCTCCGGCCACGTCACTGGCCTGCAATATGAGCACGGGCAACTGAGCATCCGACTGGCTGAAGGCTATCGTCCTCCGGCCGACGCAGCTGCCCTGCAGCAGGCGGCCGCAACGGCTGGCGTGCGTCTGGAGAAAGATACAGACCAGGCCCATGTCTGGCATGTGTCGTGGATGGACTCCTCCACACAGGGGAAACGCCCATGAGCCGCGCAG
>JAJUJD010000151.1 GCA_029267315.1 Alcaligenaceae bacterium | reverse complement strand
TAACACGCGTCGGCAAAGTCGATAAGCCGGCCATGAAAAAGCACATTGCCGAGCTGCTGGCCAACGAAAACGCAAAAACTTCCTGACGCCTCTTTGCGTTGGCATCACATCATAAACCTGGAGACAGTGATGAAACTACCTAAGAAATTCGGACTGAGCCTTGCCGCGTTGACTTTCGCCGCATCGTTCGCCGCCCCGGCATATGCGCAACTGAAGATCGGTCACATGGGCTCCATGTCCGGCACCTTGGGCGCATTGGGTGCCGACCAGTACGATGGATTCATGTTGCGCGTGGCCCAGAACGACGGAAAACTGGGCGGGCAAGCCGTAGAAGTCTTGCGTGCTGACGACCAAAGCAAACCCGAGGTGGGTCTGCAGCTTGCGCGCGAGTTCATTGAAAAGAACAATGTCGACATTGTCGTCGGCATTACTGCGTCCAATGTTATCAACGCAGTGTTTCCATACATCGTCGGCAAGCAGGTGCCATTTATCGGCACGAACGGCGGCCCGTCACCGTTTGCCGGCGAAAAGTGCTCGCCCTGGTTCGTATCGACGGCTTTCCAGAACGACGGTCCGCACGAGGGCGCGGGGCAAGAGGCACATAACCGCGGCTACAAGAACGTTGCGGTCATAGCTCCCAACTACCAGGCCGGCAAGGATGCAGTGGCCGGCTTCAAGCGTTTCTACAAAGGCGAACTGGCCGACGAAATCTATCCCGGTCTGGGTCAGAATGATTTCTCGGCCGAAATCACCCAGCTTGCCTCCTCTGCTCCGGATGCTATTTACGCGTTCCTACCTGGTGCCATGGGAATCAACTTCATCAAGCAGTATTCGCAAGCCGGCCTGATGGACAAGTTCCCGCTTCTGTCGTCCTTCACGATTGATGACATCACCATTCCTGCCCTGCGCGATGCCGCCGTCGGATCGATGGTCAGCACGCACTGGGTGTCTGGCGCGACCGACCAGAGGTCCGTCGAATTCATTGAAGCATTCAAGAACAAGTACGGTCGCACGCCCTCCAGCTATGCCATGCAGGGTTATGACGCTGCCGTATTGATCGATGAAAGCATCAAGAACAATCCCGATGCGGCCAAAGACAAAGAGGCGCTGATGAAAGCGATGCGTGCTGCCAAAGTGGATTCTCCACGCGGTGAGCTCACCTTCGCCAAGAACGGTTTTCCGGTGCAGGACTACACCATCTGGAAAGTAATCAGCAAAGGCAATGGCGAAGTGGGTTTCGAAAAGCAGGGTGTATCGCTCAAGGCCCATCACGATGCCTATGAAGGCCAGTGCCCGATCAAGTCCTGATCTCAATGAAACACTGCGTGCCGAACGTCGCCGCTCGGTGCGCAGCCACCGCAATGTGCTGGAAGTAAAGAAATAACGGTTCCGCTGGGCCACAAAACACAAAGGAGTAAACAATGAGCTTGAAAATCAAGGTCGTAGGCGGCGGCCCCGCTGGGCTGTTCTTTTGCTACTTGATGAAGAAGTCATTTCCAAACTATCAGGTCGAGATTGTTGAGCAGAACCCCGCTGACGCCACATACGGTTTCGGCGTGGTTTTCTCGGGCAGGGCACTGAGCTTTCTGAAGCAAGGTGACGCAAGCGTCGTCGAACGGCTCAAATCCAATATGCAATCCTGGAGCGATCAACACATCGTTCATAAAGGACAAAAGGTCATTATTGATGGCAACTCGTTCTCGGCCATTGCACGCATCACATTACTGAAAGAGCTGCAGGCCTTGTGCCGCGACATCGGCGTAGAAATGACCTTCGGGAAGCGTATCGAATCCGAATACCCCGAAGACGACTGCGACATTCTGGTAGCAGCAGACGGCGCCAACTCTGTCACGCGCGACCGTTACGCCACCGAGTTCCAGACCCAGGTCCAGGAACTCGAAAACTATTTTTCGTGGTACGGGGTCGAAACCCCGTACGACGCCCACACATTGACGTTCATTCAACAGGATGACGGCGTGTATTGTGGACACCATTACCGCTACACACCCGCCATGAGCACCATGGTGGCTGAAGTTGACGAGCAGACCTGGGTATCGTCCGGCATGCAGGGCATGTCGAACGACGAACGTCAGATTCATTTCCAGAACGTGTTCAAAGAAACGCTTGATGGAAAACCACTGGTCAGCAACCGCTCAACCTGGCAACGCTGGCGTTTGGTCAAGAATGGCAAGTGGCACCATAAGAACATCGTCCTGATCGGCGACGCGCAACGCAGCGCACATCCCTCAATCGGGTCGGGAACCCGGCTTGCAATGGAAGACGCCATCGATCTTTGGCGCGCACTTCAAACCGCCGGCACCGATATCCAGACTGCTTTCGAGCAATACGAAAAGCATCGGCGCCCCATACGCGAGAAGCTGAACTCGGCGGCTGAAAAAAGCATCGCCTGGTATGAAGACATCGCCAAAAAGATGTCACTGTCACCCGAAGAGCTTGCACTGGATTACATGCTGCGAACCGGGCTCATGACACCACAACGACTGGCCCAGGATTCGCCCACATTTGTGGCACGGTTGGCCGAACTTGGTGTGCCATTGGCAAGTTAGACCATGTGACGCGTCCCCCCTTTTCGGCGCGGACGCCACACTCTCGATGCAACGATCTACATTGACTGTCTCCCATAGGGGGAAATGGATGACCACGCTTGTTTTATCCCAGCTGCTCAATGGCGTGCAGTATGGCGTGCTGTTGTTTTTGCTGGCAGCGGGGCTGACGCTGGTATTTGGCATCATGAGCTTTGTGAATCTGACGCACGGTCACGAGGCGTGGTTCACCGACCCCGAAAGACTGGCAAAGGCCATTGTCATGGCCGGGCGCGATTAATTCTCGACTGGAATGCGTCACTCACTGCCCATCTGATTTATTATTTCAGACTTTGGCGAGCTTCCGCTCAGGCAACCCATCATGCCTCATATCATTGTCGAATACACCCCGAACCTTCAGAACCTTCCCTTTGACGCCATGCTTGCCAGCGTCAACCAACGCCTGGCAGAAAGCCCCGAAGTGGCCGACGAAGCCGACCTGAAAGCCAGGGTCATACCCGCAGAACATTACCGCGTGGGCGTGGCCGACAGCGGCCGGGGGTTCATCCATGTCACGATTCGAATCATGGCCGGCCGTAACGAACAAGCCAAGAAAGACTTCAGTCAACGCGTCGTCGATGGCATGCTCGAGCACATGCCTGCGTTTGACGGTATGACCGTGCATCTGAGCGTTGATGTCGTCGACATGGAGTGGGGCAGTTATCGGAAGGTGAAATTGTAAAGGGCCGCCCCGTAGGACAGCCCTTGCCGCTGCACTTGCGAGTGCGACCCGCCTGATTGTTTACGTGAGTAGCGGCGTCCTCATGGCGACGTCGGTCGGTGTATCGGCGCTCGTGTACTTGAACGTTGCGACCAGGTTGGCCAGACGTGAGGATTGCTCTTGCAGGCTGCCCGCCGCTGCCGTCGCTTCCTCTACCAGCGCTGCGTTCTGCTGCGTCACTTTATCCATTTCAGACACAGCCAGATTCACCTGATTGATGCCTTCACTTTGCTCCCGGCTTGCCGCGGTGATTTCGCCCATGATGTCGGTAACACGCTGAATGCTGGCAACGGTTTCGCTCATTCGGGCTCCGGCTTCGGAAACCAAACGGTTGCCCTGCTCGGTGCGGGTTACGGAGGTTTCAATCAGCTCCTTGATTTCGCGCGCGGCCGCCGCACTGCGTTGCGCCAGCGATCGCACCTCGCCTGCCACCACAGCAAAGCCTCGTCCTTGCTCGCCGGCACGCGCGGCCTCGACCGCAGCATTCAGCGCCAGGATATTGGTCTGGAATGCAATGCCATCGATGACATTGATGATTTCCACTACCTGTTTGGATGATTCGTTGATGGAGCCCATGGTATCAACGACTTCCGCTACGACCTCGCCGCTTTTGACAGCCACTTTCACGGCGGTATCTGCCAGGTTACTGGCGGTTTCTGCGTGGTCTGCGTTTTGCCGCACGGTTGCCGTCAGTTGCTCCATGGTAGCGGCAGTTTCGGCCAGCGAACTCGCCTGTTGCTCGGTGCGGGAAGACAAGTCAATATTGCCGGCTGCGATCTGACTTGCAGCACTGGCGATGGAATCTGCCCCACCGTGTACGTCACGAACGACGTCACGAAGGTTGTCGTTCATCTGTTTGAGAGCGTGCAGCAACTGACTGGTTTCATCCCGGCCGGATGCCTCGATCTCGGTCGTCAGATCCCGGGAGGACACCGTTTCCGCAACCGCTACCGCGCTTTGCAAAGGCCGAGTAATCGAGCGCGTTATCGTGTATGCGAGAACGACTCCGGCTACCAACGCCGCGATTGCCAAGCCGATCAGAAGTGTGAGGCCGGTGTTGTTATCCTCAAACATCTGACCGGCCCGTGCGTCGATAAGCTCGCGCTCATAGCGCAGCAAAGCATCCACACTTCCGGTATAGGCACCAAGGTATTTTGCCAGCTCGGTATCGAAGAAACGTTGGGCTGCCGCGTCGTCCCCGTCCTCCTGGGCTTGCAAGGCTCCGTCGCGGGCTTCTCGGTATTCGGCGCGCCGCTTCAGGACTGTGTCAAACAGCTTGCGCGCGTCCGGGTCTGTAATCTGTTTAGATAAGTGGTCTTGAATGGCCTGAATTTCCTTACTCGCATTGGCCATGTCTGCTTGAACTGCCTCGTGCAGTTCCATGTCAAAAATCTTTCCGACCACGACTGTTCGAATGGCGTTCATCGCGGTGAGTCGGCTCCATTCAGACATTGATCGTTCAAGAGCCAGTCGTTCGCCAACCACTTCAAGACCGGCATTGTTCGACGCCTGAATGCGCCATGCGCCGATGGTTGCGAGCAGTGCCAGAAGCACAAGAATGACGGCAAACCCCGCAACCAACCGGGTGCCGATACTAAATTTGTTCACGTAAACACCTAACAGATATTATGCATGGGCGAGAATGCCCAAGGCGTAGCCGATTTACGGCATAAATGGCGAAAGTTTATTTATCCGGCACCGGAATCGTTGTCACGGTTGTAACAAAGCCATGGTCAACCGAGTAAGCCCGCCCTGTTCAGCAGCCCGTCCAATGCTGCCGCGAACGCACGCCGGTCTGCCTGACTGAACGCCGCCGGCCCGCCTGTTTCCACACCTGCGCTTCGAAGTTCTTCGAGCATGTCGCGCATGGCCAGGCGCTCCTTGATGTTGTCGGCCGTGAAAGATTCACCGCGCGGACTGATGACCAATGCTTTCTTGTCCAACACCTGACCGGCTAGCGGGATGTCCCCTGTAATGACCAGATCCCCGGCGCACACGTGCTCAACAATATAGTCATCCGCGACATCAAAGCCCCGCGGCACCTGAATGGCGCGGATTACAGGCGACGGTGGCGTGTACAGCATCTGATTCGCAACCAGCGTCAGTGGAACCTTGGTGCGTTGCGCCGCCCGAAACAGGATATCCTTGATGACAGCAGGACAAGCGTCGGCATCTACCCAAATTTTCATGCGAGTTTTCGTGGGGTATGTATTCTGCCCGCCGGCGGCGGACTTGCCGAACACATCTTAATGGAAATTCCCCCGACACCTGTAAACAGCGCCAGGAACCACCAAGACTTCCCGGTTATGCGCTGTCCCGGGTCCGGCATGGCTCTTGCGCGCAGCTTGCCCCCTATCCACGCATTTATTCCGGAGCAAATACATGAAAGTTCTTATTGTGTTGACTTCACATGACCAGCTTGGCGATACAGGCCAAAAGACGGGGTTCTGGTTGGAAGAGCTGGCCGCGCCATATTATGTATTCAAGGATGCCGGCTACGAACTTACCCTTGCCTCGCCAAAAGGTGGTCAGCCGCCGCTGGACCCCAAAAGTAGCGCCCCTGATCAACAAACCGAAGCCACCCGTCGATTTCAGGCAGACGACGAGGCAAAAAAAATGTTGGGGAACACCGTCAGACTTGCCGAAGTATCGGCCGACAGCTTTGACGCCGTTTTCTATCCGGGCGGGCATGGTCCGCTTTGGGACCTTGCCGAAAGCGCTGACTCGATCCGGCTGATCGAGACTTTTATTGCAAATCAGAAACCCGTCGCCTTGGTATGCCATGCACCCGGCGTGTTGCGTCACGCAAAAGCGGGCGACGGACGTCCCCTGGTTGAGGGCAAGCGCGTCACCGGTTTCACCAATACCGAAGAGGAAGCCGTCGAACTGACACAGGTCGTGCCTTTTCTGGTCGAGGACGAACTGAAAGCCAAAGGGGGAGACTTTTCGAAAGCGCCCGACTGGCAGGCCCATGTCGTGAAAGATGGCTTGCTGATCACCGGTCAAAACCCGGCATCGTCGGCGGCCGCAGCCCAAAAGCTCATTGAGAGCCTGAACACAAGCGGCTGAACGCCGGCTGTGAAACGCAACGTGCTCCGCGCTGCTGAACAACGCGGAGCACGCTTGATACCGAGAAGGTAACGCCGAGCGCTTTACGCTGCAGCGCGCTGGCGTTGGACGATCTGATTATCCTTGCCTTCGACCAGCGGAGTCAGCACGAAATTGAACTCGATGTCCTGATAGGTGTCATTCTTCAGGCCCAGCTCTTTGCCGCCTGTCTTCTCCGTTACCGGGGGAATCAGGTCTTCACGCGTGGCATAGGCGAAGTCGTCCCAAATCAGCGGGTCGCCTTCGATATTGAACTGGGTGGTCAGCTTGCGGTGCGAATCACTGGTTACGAAGAAGTGAACGTGCGCCGGGCGGTTGCCATGACGGCCCAGTTCATCCAGCAAAGCCTGGGTGGCGCCTTCTGGCGGACAGCCATAGCCTACCGGCATCAGCGTCCTGAACTCGTACTTGCCGTCAGCACCGGTACGCACTGCACCGCGCAGGTTGAAGTCGGTCTGCGCACCAGTTGGGTCGAAATGGGAGTAAAAGCCCTTGGAGTTCGCGTGCCAGCATTCCACGACGGCACCCTCAACAGGTTTACCGTCCAGACCAAGCACCGTACCCCGGATGACCAGCGGACCGGCATCCTCATCAGGGTCCAGATCCATTTTGGCCACGCCGTCTTTCACGGGCGCACCTGCAACGTACAACGGGCCTTCAATGGTACGCGGGGTGCCGCCCTCCAGACCGAGCTGTTTGTCAGCGGCATCCATACGGATATCCAGATATTTCTCCAGACCCAGACCGGCAGCAAGCAAGGCTGCCTCACCGTCCTGACCCAGCTTGTTCAGGTAGTTGATACCCGCCCAAACTTCATCAGGAGTAATGTCCAGATCATCAATTGCCTTGAACAGATCG
>JAJUJD010000099.1 GCA_029267315.1 Alcaligenaceae bacterium | reverse complement strand
TTCAAGGATGCCTCCATGAGAAAACTGGGACACCCTCTGCCTCTCGGAACACCCACCGCTGTTTCCATCCTGCGCCACCCCATCCACCCCATGGTGGTTCCCTTTCCCATCGCTTTTCTTCTGGCTATCGTCGCCACCGACTTGGCGTTTCTCGGTACTGGGGATGAATTCTGGGCCCGGGTCTCGCTCTGGCTTGCCGGGGGCGGTACGATTCTGGGGCTGTTAGCCGGCATCATAGGCACACTGGAACTCCTGATCATTCGGGGAATCCGGCACCGCCCCGCCGGCTGGAGCCATTTCGTCATGGCAGTCATGTTGCTGGCCGTGGCGTTCATCAATTGGCTGACCCGCCTGGACGACCCCCTGGCTGCGATTCATGGCAGTGGGTTGTATTTGTCTTTGCTGGGCGCCCTGTTGGTGTCCATAGCCGGATGGCTTGGGGGAGATCTGGTGTTCGAGCACCACGTCGGGCTTGGCAAGCACAAGGACGAAGATGGTGCTGATGAGGAGCAAGGGAACTAAGAATAGGAACGGACGCTTCCATGGGGGCGGCTGCGGAAGCGCCGCCTTTTCTTGTGTATGGAGTAAATGTCCGCAGTAGACATGGAACATTGCGAGCATGGCGACGGCAGCCAACTTGCCCAACAGCCACGAGCCGTCTACCCCCCGGAGCGCTACCAAAGCACTGCCCGTCAAAATGGCTAGAACGGCTGCGGGTGACCCCAGCATCATGAAGGTGTAGCGACACATCAACGCAAACCGGTGCACTTCCGCCCTGTCATCAGCCTGAGGGGGCCTGGCGTAAAGCCCCGCCATGATGAGCAGCGCGGCACTCCATACCCCCAATGTCGCGATATGGGCCACCATGACCCACGATGTCCAATTCATGGCCCCTCCGATTTTGGAGTCAGCCCAAGCAAGCACTGTGCCGACGCCTGCGGGCGCAAAAAAAACCGCGGGCATAAGCCCGCGGGGCTGCGCTCCGTCCCGGGATGAGCGCTGCTAGGTGAGGAAACCAGGTACTGACCCTGGTGGCTCTGCTACTTAAGCTGTACTTTTATTCTCAATAAGGACCGCGATTGCGATCAAAGAAGTCTTTCACTTCACGCTCAGCTTCTTCCCGCGTGCGGCCGTAGCGTTCCTGCACAAGGCCAGCCAGCTGCTCAGAATTGCCCTCAATGCGGGTCAGTTCGTCATCGGTCAAGTCGCCCCAGGCTTCCTTGGCCTTGCCCTTCAGTTGTTTCCATTGTCCTTTGATCGTGTCTTCGTTCATTTGTATGACTCCTTAGTAATGCGGCGGGAAACCGCTCACTGCTTACTTAGCAAAGGCTGTGCCCACGACACCCGGACCAGCACTGGGGCTGCTATGATCTGAGACGGGTTGTCTGCCTGCCGGGCGCATGCAACGTCAACCAGAAGAAACATAAAAGAGACAAGGATTCACCCAGTATGACCCCCGCCATTCTTCCCTGGGCACTGTCCGGCGCCGCGGCAGTGGCCGTGGGCTTTGCGCGTTTCGCCTATGCCCTGATACTGCCTTCCATGCAGCTCGATTTGAGCTTGAACTACGCCCAGGCCGGGTGGCTGAACACCGCCAACGCACTAGGCTATTTGCTTGGATCGCTGGTGACAGTCGCCACCGTGCAGCGCTTTGGCAACCATCGCCTGTTTACATGGGGGGCCATGCTCACTGCAGTCGCCCTGCTGCTCACCGGCCTGACACGCGACTTCACCTTTTTGACGATTTATCGTTTTCTGGCAGGGGCTGGTGCGGCGGGCGCCTTCATCTGCGGTGGTGTGCTGGCTGGCGTCCTGGGTACGCGCGCAATCGTCATATTCTTCAGCGGGAGCGGCATCGGCATGTTGAGCACTGGCGCCCTCTTGCCCTGGCTGTTCGAGCTTGCAGGGCCTCAGGCCTGGCCATGGGCCTGGGTCGTGGTGGGTTTCGTCTGCATCCCGCTCTCGGCGCTGGCCATAGTCGCCGCCCGAAAAGTGGAGGAACCCGGCATACCGGGGCATAGTGCGGCGTGGCGCTGGCAACCCTGTCTGCCTGAGTTCACGGCCTACTTTCTGTTTGGTCTTGGGTATATCGCCTACATGACCTTTATCATCGCCTGGCTACGTCAGAATCCGGTGCCGGGGGTTTTGCCCGCGGTAGTGACGTCGATTATGTGGAGTTTGTTGGGTAGCATGACCCTACTTGCGCCCTGGGTTTGGCATCGTGTGTTCAACGGGCGGGCTGACGGTCTTCCCATGGCTGCAACTATGGTGGTGCTGTGCGGCGGTGCTGCGCTGCCCATGGCCGTGCCTTCATTGGCAGGGGTATGGCTTTCATCGGCTCTGGTCGGTGTTAGTGTGCTCATGGTACCGGCCGCTGCGACCAGTTTCGTGAAGGCCAATCTTCCCAAGCCAGCCTGGGGCAGCGCCCTGGCAGTGGTCACGAGCTTGTTCGCCATCGGGCAGACCATAGGCCCTGTTGCAGCGGGCTGGCTGAGCGATCACTGGGGCAGTCTGTCTGTCGGGCTGGGGGCTTCTGCCGCCCTGCTCTTCGCCGGGGCACTAATTGCCTTGACGCAGCGGCCCTGCCAACACTTACAGCCGAGGCCAGGCGGAAAAAAAGCGCCGTAGCCTGACGCTACGACGCTTTCTACCAAGAGCAACTGCCTGATTAAGCGGGGACCGCCTCGGAAAGCAGGCGTACCTGCGGCCGGGACACAGCGTCGATAGCGGGACGCAGGCCCGTAAGCATGTACTCAATCAGTTCGCGCACAGGGCGAATGGCGTTACCAAATGGCAGTTTCTCTGCGCCACGGAAGAACAGGCCGCGGTTGACATCACCCGCCAGCGCATACGCCAGGCGGGTATCAATGCAGAACTGGCCCTGTTTCGCAATGCCGTCGCGCAGGCCACATTGCGCCAGGCAGTCGAAGGCCACTGTGCAAGGCTTCACCTTGGCAATGCTTTGTAACTTGGATTCCTTTTCCAGGTAGTTGGCCAGCCACGGTGTACGCACGGCTCGAGCCGGCAGCCCAGCCACGCTCATGAAAGTCACGATGTCTTCCGGCTTGGCTTCGGCCAACACTCGCTTGAAATTCGGGTGCGCGTCGCCCTCTTCGCTCACAGCGAAAGGCGTACCCATCTGCACGGCATTGGCACCGAGGGAGATCAGTTCCTTGAACTGTTCGTGGCTATGGATGCCACCAGCCGTAATCAGCGGAATGTTTTCGTTTTCAATGCCGAGTTCTTTGAAGAGCTCGCGCGTCCCTTCCAGCACAGTCGGAAAGGCGTAGGATGCGTCGTTGATGCGATCAGACGTGGGCGAACCCAGGTGGCCACCAGCAAAACGGGGGTTTTCAATGACGATGGCGTCAGGCAGACGATTCTTGCGCATCCATTTTTTCAGGATGACCGCAATGCCACGGACATCCGACAAAATTGGGATGATGGCTGTCTTGGGAAAATCAGTGGTCAGATCGGGAAGATCCAGCGGCAGGCCGGCACCCACGACCACGGCATCAGCCCCACTTTCGCAGGACTGGCGTATATATTCGGGGTACTGCTCAACCGCCTTCATGACGTTGACCGCGATAGCGCCGTTGCCACCCGACAACTGGCGTGCAGCCTTGATTTCGCGGTCGAGAGCGACGAGGTTTACCTCGTTGATGAGCGCCTTGTCACGGGAGCGGCCGGTCTGTTCCATGAGGTCGGGATGATGGCGACGCAGGTCAACGCTGGAAATGGTTCCGAATGCGCCAAGCGACGCTACGGTTCCAGCCAGCCGGTGGGCCGAAATGCCTACGCCCATGCCGCCCTGCACGATTGGCAACAGGGATTTGCCTTTGACTTTGAGTCGCTCCAATGCAGTTTGCAACACGGTAGAGATCCTTAAAAAGCATGCGCTATAGGAAAAGATTATCCTACAGGCGCGGTCAACTATACTTGATTTTATGCAACGCGCCTTAGATTTCCAGCGCTCTCCTCACCTCTGGGTTTCGTTCCGTTTCTTTGCGAACGTACCGGTGTTTCTCATGCTGGCGTCTCTGGGTTTGGCATGGTCCGCATTGTCCGGCCACCCCTTCACGCGCTGGAACCCTCTGGTACTGGCCACCACCCACCTATTCACACTGGGCGTACTCGCCAGCGCCATGCTGGGTGCCATGATGCAAATATTGCCAGTGGCCACCCGCATACAGCTGTTGCTACCACGCATCACATCGTTGGTCGTTCACGCCTGCCTCACACTGGGAACGCTGTCGCTCGCCATGGGTTTTATCGCGGCACGCCCCGCGTTCCACCGGGTGGCCCTTGTTCTCCTTTCCCTGGCCTTCCTGGTTTTCCTCGGCGCAGTAGTTGGCGGCATGCTGAGGAACTGGCCCCAACGCGCCCCTGGCGCCGGCGAAATTCTGGTCGCCGTCCTCTTGGCGCTGCTGGCGCTTGTTGTCACGCTCGTTTTGGGCGTGTTCATGGCCGGCTTGCGCGGCAATATCTGGGCGGTGGGCGCCACGCAGGTCGGCGCGTGGCTGCACGACCTTCCCAATTTGCATGTGGCCTGGGGGCTGGCGGGCTGGGTGGGCCTGCTTATAGCGGGGGTTTCATACCAGGTGATTCCCATCTTCCAGGCTACAGAAATCTACCCTCGGCCGCTGACAGACTCCCTGGCTCCGGCCGTGTTCCTGTTACTTGGCGTGGTGAGCGTGGCCGGTGGCTGGGGGGGCTCGCAAGGAGGGGGGCCAGGTCTGATGCAGGCAGTATCCGTCACCTTGCTAGCACTATCTTTTCTAACTTATGCCCTTGTCACAGCCCGGCTGCTGCGGACGCGCAAGCGGCCCGCGCCCGAGCCCACCACCTTGTTCTGGTATGTGGCCATGGCCAGCCTGGCCTTGGCAGCACTGGGCGGAACCCTGCGCACATGGTTTCCCCACATGGCGCCCCACAGGCTAGACATGTTGCTTGGCGTTCTACTGATTCCTGGCTTTGCTGTATCTGCCGTCAACGGCATGCTGTACAAGATCGTGCCATTTCTGTTGTGGCACAACGCGCAGAGGCAGGCCCCGGTGGCTCTGCCCTTCATGCCAAAAGTGAAGCAGTTCATCTCGGAGCACTCTGCTAAACGGCAGTATTTTGCGCATCTGACTGCGGTCGTGCTGCTTGCACTCAGTTGCCTGATTCCCGGCATGCTGGCTACAGGCGCAATCGCCTCGGTAATATCTGCCGCCATGCTGAGCTGGAATATGTTCAGGGCACTTCGACTCTATACGCGCACCAGTGTTCGCATCAGCCAAAGTCTGGCAGAGATGGGCCAGGCAGAAAGGCGAAAAAACGCCAGCTGAGTTGAAGCGACTGGCTTGAAATTATCAGCTATGCCGACATCACCGCTGCCATCGCCAAGGGGCAGATTCCGGCTGGCCCAGCCAAAAGCATGGGCCAGCACACTGCCGATATTTACTGCGGCTCGACCCCTGCTTCCTTCACAACTTGAGCCCAGCGGTCGATTTCTGCATCGACAAACTGGCCGAATTTAGCGCCGGTCAGGTTGGGAATACCGCTTCCGTTGCTCGCCCAAAGTTCCTTCAGTTTGGGCGTATTCAATGCCTTGACGATTTCTTCTGCCATGCGGTCAACGATATCGCTGGGCGTGCCAGCGGGTGCCCACATGGCATACCAGGTGGACACTTGATAGTCGGGCACACCAGCTTCCGCGACCGTCGGTACGTCAGGGAAAGAAGGCGAGCGCTCGGCGGATGCCACTGCCAGCGGACGGATGGAGTTGGCGCGGATATGAGAAGCCGAAGAACCAAGGCCATCGAAGGCGACATCTACCTGGCCAGTGATCAGGCCACTGAGCATGGGGCCCGCGCCCTGATAAGGAACGTGTGTGAGCTCTATGCCCGTCTTGAGTGCGAACAGTTCACCGGCCAGGTGGTGAGTACTGCCCACCCCCGCGGAACCGAAGTTGATGCCCCCGGGATTGGCTTTTGCCTTCTCGAGGAACTCCTTCAGGCTCTTGACGGGTAGATTGTTTGGATTCACAACAATGATCTGCGGCGGTTGCGCCAGCATGGCCACGGGTGTGAAATCCTTTTGAATGTCGTAGGCCAGCTTCTTGTAAATGGCAGGCGCCACGGCGTGGTGGGCGCCACCCATAAAGAAGGTGTAGCCGTCAGGAGCGGCACGGGCGGCAACGCCAGCGCCCAATGTTCCCCCGGCGCCACCTCGGTTATCCACGACAACGCTCTGGTTCAATTGCTGGCCCAGTTGTTGCGCGAGCGGCCGGGCAAAGGTGTCTGTGCCGCCGCCAGCCGGGAACGGAACGATGATGGTGATCGGTCGTTCCGGCCAGGCCGCATGTGCAGCCCCCGCAAACGCCATGGCGGAAAAGGCGGCTGCAACGACCGTCATAGCAAAGCGCTTCTTCATTGTCTCTGTCTCCTTTGGTTTCTTTTGACGAGATGCCTGCTTGTTATTCCCCTGCCCGCACGGCAGGGGCACTGCTTCTTAATGATTAGCTATTCTTATATTGCTCGCGAAGAATATTTTTCTGCACCTTGCCCATGGTGTTACGGGGCAATTCCGGAATGAAATGTATGCGCTTGGGCACTTTGAAGTTGGCCAGCGAACTTTTGAGGCTCGCCTGCATTTGGGCGGCGTCCAATGTCTGGCCATCGCGCGGCACCACCACGGCGACCACGGCCTCCCCGAAGTCAGGGTCGGGAACGCCAATCACGGCTGACTCGTTCACACCCGGCAGCGAATCAATCACCAGTTCAATTTCCTTGGGATAAACGTTGTATCCCCCAGAGATAATCAAGTCTTTGCTTCGGCCCACAATGCTCAGATAAGTATCCGGCACACCCTCTCCACCGAAAAGGCCGAGATCCCCGGTCCGGAACCAACCATCTGTCGTGAATTCCTCGCGGGTTTTCTCGGGCATGCGCCAATAGCCCGAAAACACGTTGGGCCCACGAACCTGCACTTTGCCAATGGTGCCAGCCGCGACCGGTTGATCCTCATCATCCACCACACGCACCGAAACGCCCGGCAAAGGCATCCCTACAGTACCTGCGAGGCGCTCACCAAGGGCAGGATCGTAAGGGTTGGAAGTCAGCATGATGGTTTCGCTCATGCCATAGCGTTCCAGAATGGTATGGCCGGTGCGTTCCTTGAACTCATTGAAGGTTTCGCTGAGCAGGGGCGCTGAACCCGAGATGAAGAGCCGCATATTCTGGCAGACTTCGCGAGTAAAACGCGGGTCGGCCAGCAGCCGCACATAGTAGGTGGGCACGCCCATCATCACGGTGCTTTCCGGCAGATACTTGAGTGCCTGATCAATATCGAGCTTGGGCAACCAGATCATTTTCGCGCCCGCTAGCAGTGCCCCATGCGACGCGACGAACAAGCCATGAACATGGAAAATGGGCAACATATGCAGCAGTACGTCGTCGGCACTCCAGCCCCAGTAGTCGTTCAGCACTTCGGCGTTGGACGAGAGATTGCGGTGTGAAAGCATTGCCCCCTTGCTGCGCCCCGTGGTGCCCGATGTATACAGAATAGCTGCCAAGTCATCGGGAGCACTCTGAACTGTCTGGAACCCTGCGTGGGAGTTGGCTGCAGCATCCACGAGGCTTCCCGTGCCGTCGGCATCCAGCGTGAACACATGAGGCGTGTTCGTTTTATTGGCGAGCGACGACACCCAGCTTAAATTCTGGCTGTCGCAGACAATCACGGCCGGTTCGGCATCCGTGAGGAAGTATTCCACCTCGGATTCCTTGTACGCAGTGTTCAATGGCAGATACACCAGCCCTGCCCTAACCGTGGCCAGGTAAAACATCAGTGCCATGGGCGATTTCTGCACCTGCACTGCCACGCGAGCGCCGGCGGGCAGCTCCAGCTCACTCAGCATCGAGGCCAGTCGCCCGCTCCAGGCCTCAATATCATTCCAGGTGTAGTTCCGTTCGGGCGTCTCGATGGCGATTTTTGTTCTGTCCTGCGGAAACCCCGCTGCCAATACGGCATACAAGTTGGCATTGCCTTCCAATTCAATCTCCTGTGAATACCGGTTCGGACCCGGCCAAGAATGCGCGCACCCCCTCCCGGTGGTCGCGGCTTTGTGCATAACGGAAAAATTCTTTTAGCTCTGCTTCGGTGAGCGGTTCAGGATTGGGGCATAGGCGTGCGGCAGTTTGCTTATTGATGCGTGCTGCCAGCGGCGCACCCCGAGACAACCGTCGGGCGGTGGCCATGACCTCTTCGTGAACTTTGTCGGCAGGCAGAATACGGGTGAGCAGGCCCTTCGCCTTCGCTTCTTCGGCCCCGAAGACACGCCCTTCGAGCAGAATCTCCAAAGTGACGGCTCTCCCCGCCAGTGCCAGCAGGCCTCGCATTTCGTCTGGAGCCATGGGAAAGCCCAAACGGTTTATGGGCACTCCATAGCGGGAATCGTGGGCCGCAATGCGAAGATCACATTGGCTGGCTATCTCGAGCCCACCACCCACACAGACTCCCTGAATTTCCGCCAGCACGGGATGCATGCAGTTGGCAATGGCCTTCAGGGCTGGTGCAAGAATGCGGGTGTGATAGTGGATGACCCCGTCGAGGTCGGCCCGATACTTCGGAAACTCGCTTATGTCTGCCCCGGCCGCAAAGTTGTCACCCTCCCCTCGCACTACCACGCAGCGTAGCGTCTCGTCGGCCGATAGCTCAGTAAAGGTGCGGGCCAGTTCCTGCCACATGGCTACCGTGATGGCGTTCAAGCGCCCTGGGTGGCTCAATGTCACCAGAGCGATGGGGCCTTCGAGCTCCAGCAGTATGCGCCCTTTCCCCTCCGGGGCGCTGCTCCCTTTTACCGCCATCTCAGGTTCATGCCCAGCTTGGGTTTGCCGGCTGCCAAAGCGGCCAGGTTGTCGTCGAGCTGATCGAGTTCGTACAGATAATTGACCATAATGCCGCAAGATTGCGCCATGCCCTTGGCTGAGCAGTCGGCTGCCCAATTAACGCGTTCGATACGTGCGCCATTGCCCAAATGAAAGCGGGCTACGGGGTCAATCGGCTGCCCATTCTTCATGGACTTCAGGTAGTGCACCGCCAACCGCAACCCCGCCTTCTGAACGGCATCGCTGGGCTGACCGGCCGCGGCGAGCCGCAGTTTCTCTACCCACTTGACGCCAGCTTGCGGGTCACCCTGGGCCTGTTGCTTATCGGCCTTGTCGGAGAATACCGGTGCCAGGTCGTCACCGCTCTGCTTGGATAACCAGTCCGCGAAACCCGGAATGGGAGAAAGCGTGGCAAAAGATTTGAGCTTGGGAAGCTCGCTCAAGAGCTGGTCAATGACCCGCTTCAGCAGAAAATTGCCAAAGCTGATGCCCTTCAGGCCCGCCTGGGTGTTGGAAATCGAATAAAAAATAGCCCAACGCGCCTTGGAAATGTCTTCCGCCGGCACTTGAGGGTCCAGCAGAACCTGCACATTGCCCGCCATTTGCGGAGCGAAGGCAACCTCCACGAATATGAGGGGTTCGTCCTGCATCCGGGGGTGGAAGAATGCATAGCAGCGTCGATGGCCCGCCACCCTATGCTTCAATTCCTCCCAGGAACGGATTTCATGGACAGCTTCGTACTGAATCAGCTTTTCCAATAGAGACGCCGGAGAGTCCCATGTTATGGGGCGAAGTTCCAGCATCCCCACGTCGAACCAGGCAGTCAGCAAACCTTCCAGTTCTTTTTCCAGAACACTCAGACCGGATATCTGCTTACGCCATCGCAGCATGTCCGCGCGCATTTCCACCAGCAGCTTGAGGCTCTCTGCTTGAGCGTAAAGGCGGCGGAACAGGCGCAGGCCCAAGTCGTCACGCGGCTCAAGCCCGTTGCTCGCCTGAACCAACGCAGCCAGCATCTGGCGCCGCGCCTTGCCGTCCGACGCCAGATATTTGGCGCTCCACTGCTTGGCTTGCCGGTTGGCCGCGACGTCGGTCAACCTTGCCGTGAAGAGACTGAGGACTTCTTCGGGTTCGGGCAGGGGATCGCGTTCCAGCCAACGTGTCAACCTCGCCATCAGGCCCGAGGCTGGCTTGTCAGCGGGCTCTTCCACAACAGCGGCGTTTTCCACAACGGCGGCGTTCTCCACAACGGCCGGGAGTGTAGCCGGCTGCTTCGACTGCTCCAGTTCCGATGCGCGCGTGGCGTCGTCGGCAACTGGGTCTTTCTCGGATGATCGGGTGTCGACGCTTGGCATGATCAAACTCCTGAGTTCTGTAGGTTCGCGCACGCGACCGCTGTGGATTCCGGCTCTGCCGCAGCAGACTCCGTGGCCGCCAAGGCGTGCAGGGCATCCAGCTGTCGCAGGAGGTGCTTGCGTGTCAACGCTTCCGCACCTTCAGGGTCTCGGGCTTTTAGTGCCGCGAAAATAGCCAGATGCTCCGCACAAGATTCCCGAATACGGCCGGGGTAGGCCAGGCTTTTGTGGCGCGACAGGCTCAGCAGCTTGCGTAGCCCATCAACCATGTCCGACAGCCACCGGTTATCCGCAAGCGCCTGGATGCTTTCATGGATTTCAGCGTTGGTGGCGTAATAGAGATCGATGTCTCCGGCGCGGGCGTGTTCTTCCAGCTTTCGATGAAGAGGTTCCAGACGATCGAGATCTTCCGGCTGGATTTTGCGAGCTGCTTCGTAGGCGCAACGGCCCTCCAGCATGGCCATCAGCGGGAAAATGTCATCCAGGTCGCGCGGTGAAAGCTCGTTGACGAAGCAGCCGCGACGGGGTTCCAACCGCAACAGCCCTTCCGCTACAAGTACTTTGAGGGCTTCGCGCAGGGGGGTGCGGGAAACGCCCAATTCCCTAGTCAGGCGCACTTCGTCTATCCACGAGCCGGCTTCCAGCTCATTGGATTGAATCATGGCACGCAAACGATCGGCGACTTCCAGATAGAGCACCTGCTGGACAATACGGTTTGCCACACAGCCCTCCTGACAGTAACTGGGGTAGTTCGC
>JAJUJD010000186.1 GCA_029267315.1 Alcaligenaceae bacterium | reverse complement strand
GACAGGCGCCACACTCAGTGCCATCGCTGACGCCCTGACGGAGCAGGGCGCTGCACGGGTTTGGGCTGCGGTGGCCGCGCGTACGCCTGCCAGGCATGACCTGCCGATCACTGGTCCGGGCCGCTACCCCGTTACGGGAGGGCCGGCGTCGGCCTAAGCAGGGTGAGGCGCCGTGGCTGGGTCCAGTGCCAATAAGGCATCGATCGCGCCGCCGACCAGGGGGCTGGATTCACTCTGGCGAACGGCCGCGTAAAGCTCGACGCTGGCGACGTCATCGGGGTCGGCCAGTGGCAGCACGACGGTGGCAGACGAACGCAGGCGGGAGGCGGAGCGGGGGATAAGCGCCACGCCCATGCCTGCGTTGACAAGCGCCAGCACGGTTGGCACTGCGCTCAGATGCCGCACTTCGGCAGAAATTTCGTAGTGGTCCAGCACGCTCTCCAGCGTTTCGTGGAAGTAATGCGCCGCTGAAAAACTGTACCCCACAAGGGTTTCTCCGTTCAGATCGTGAGGGTCGATCTTGCGCTTGCGCGCGAGGCGATGCGCTTTCGGCACGGCAAGCCATAGCGGTTCTCGCTGCACAAGAATGAACCGTATGCTGGCGTGCGTTCCCGCGCTGGAGCGCCGCAGCAATGCGATATCCAACTTTTCATGGAGGACTTGCTCCAGCAGTTGCGATGACCAGTCTTCGTGCAGAAGCAGGTTCACATCCGGTTTGTGTTCGTGGTAGTAGCTGAGCAGCCTTGGCAGCAGCTCGGAGGCCACCGTGCGCGTGAACCCAATATGCAGCTCGCCCTGTTCGCCCGTTCCAAACCGTTTGATGGCCGCTTCTGCTGCGGCTGCATGCTGTACCAGTTGCAAGGCGCGTGTGTAGAGCTCTCGCCCCGCCTGGGTGAGCGATACCTGACGTGTGCTGCGCACAAATAACTCGACACCCATCTCTTCTTCCAGCTGCCGTATTCGCTGGCTCACCGGTGGTTGAGAGAGGTGAAGTCGCTGTGCCGCGCGGCCAAAATGTCGCTCTTCTGCGACCGCGATAAAGGTGTGCAGAAGGCGGCCGTCGAGCAGGCTTATTGATTTGCTCATGAAATCAATTAGTCGTTATTTGGAATTGGACAAGAATAGCAGCAGCTTCGTATCCTGAGTTAGTTCATCGTTAGTAACGTCTCCCAAGGAGCTGAAACATGAGTCGTTCTGTATTGAGGAAAACGATGCTGGCGGGCATCGGCATGACATTGGCCGCCACCGTCGCCCTCGCCCCGTCCTTTGCTGGGGCCCAGGCAGCGGAGAAGTACCCGGAGCGAACGGTCACCATGATCGTGCCTTTCGGCCCGGGTAGCGTGACCGACCTCCTGGCGCGTATCGCCGCAAATGGTCTGGGTGAGTCTTTGGGCAAGAGCTTTGTGGTGCATAACAAGGCGGGCGCAGGCGGCAATATTGGCGCGGCTGAAGTCGCGGCAGCTGCACCGGATGGCTACACACTGTTGATTGGGCCGACCAGCACCAATGCGGTGAACCCGAGCTTGTTCAAGAACATCAAATTCGGCATAGACAGTTTCACGCCGATCTCGAATATCGCCAAAGTGCCCAATGTCCTGGTGGTGCACCCCGACGTTCCAGCCAAATCGGTTTCCGAGTTCATTGAGCTGGCGAAGCAGCGTGAACTGACCTATGCCTCAACAGGTAATGGCGGCAGCATGCATTTGTCCGGCGAGCTGTTTTCCAACATGGCGGGCATCAAGATGCTGCACGTGCCCTACAAGGGCGGTGGCGATGCATTGGCCGACCTCCTGCCAGGCCGCGTCGACGCCATGTTCTGTAATCTGCCCCTGTGTCTGCCTCATATTGAATCCGGCAAGCTGCGCGCGCTGGGCGTGACTTCGACACAGGCATCTTCACTGCTGCCCAACGTCGGTCCCATCGCCGATCAAGGCCTTCCGGGCTATGAAGTGACGGGCTGGTTCGGCCTGTTCGCTCCAGCTGGTGTTGACGCCCAGATTGTGGAGAAGCTGAACAAGGGCTTGCTCGCCATTCTGGATAACGAAGAAGTGAAGCGTCAATTGCTGGCACAAGGTGCCGAGCCGGACGGCAGTTCTCCTGCCGAGTTCGACAAGTTCGTACGCGCCGAACACGCGAAGTGGGCCAAGGTCATTCAAGAAGCAGGGATCAGCCTCGAATGAGTATTGCCCAAGATTCAATTCACACGCTGTCCATTGCGGACCTGACCAGAGCGCTTGAATTGGGAGAGCTCAGCCCGGAAGCGGTTACCCGGGCTTTCCTGGACAGGATCGAAGGTCTCAACAAGGAACTCCTTGCCTTTGTGTCCTGGGATGCGCAGCGCGCCCTGGCCGCCGCCCGTGCGGCCGGCCCCGGGCGCCTGCACGGTATTCCTTATGCGGTGAAGGATGTCATCGATACGGCCGACTACCCCACGGAATACGGTTCGCCCATTTACAAGGGCTTCCAGCCGCATCTGGATGCAGCCTGCGTGGAAATGGCGCGCGGCAATGGCGCGGTGTTGCTGGGCAAGGTGGCCACGGGTGAGTTCGCCACGCAGACGCCCAGCGCGGCGCGCAACCCCCTGCGTCCCACCCATACCCCCGGTGGGTCTTCCAGCGGGTCGGCCGCGGCCGTGGCAGCGGGCATGGTGCCGTTTGCCTTCGGTACGCAGACCACAGGTTCCATCGTCAGGCCAGCGGTGTACTGCGGGGTAGCGGGTTACAAGCCAACCTTCGGTTTCTTCCCGGCGGCAGGCCTGAAGTTGCTCAGCCCTTCCCAGGACACCATCGGCCTCATCGCCCGCAGCGTTGACGATATCGCTGCCGCCGCAATGGGCTTGCATGGGCAGGCGACAGTGCAGCCGGCCCGCGGACGCTTCCGTATTTGCTTGCTGCAATCGCGCCAGTGGGACTACCTGCGTGCGGGCATGGCCGAGGCCATCGAGGAGTACGCGAAGGAGCTGGAGTGGGCAGGGCACGAGGTGGTTCACCTGCGCATGCCTGAAGCGCTGGAACTGGCTGCTGTCATGCAACCGCGGCTGTTCATGTACGAAGCACGGCGTACGCTGGGCAACGAACTGCGAGACAGCCCGGAAAAGCTCAGCAAACGCTTGCAGGCCCGCATGGCTGAAGGTCTGACCGTGTCCTTCGACGAATACATGGCAATGCGTCAGCAGGTCCGCGGGGCGTCCAACGTCTTGCACGGCATATTTGATGAGTTCGATCTGATCCTCTACCCCGCCGCGGCGGGTGAGGCGGATGAAGGGCTGGATGCCGCCGGAGACCCGCGCTTCGGAGCGCTTTGGAGTCTACTCCATGCGCCGTCTCTGTCTTTCCCGATTGCCGAAGGGCCTACTGGTCTGCCGCTGGGCATACAGTTCATTGCCAGACCGGCTCACGATACTCAATTGCTGGCTATGGCGCGCAGTCTGCCTCAGTACTATCCGGGCAGACGCCCGGACGAGGCGTAGGGGCTAGTGCCAGTCAAAAGGCGGTGGTCGAACGTCACTGCAAAGTGTTCCGTTGCGGGTCAGCTTGTGTGGTGACGTTCGACATGTCCGCAGGACGGCGCGATAATCGCTCGTTTTATTCCGTGCGCTTATGTTCCATATCGTCCTGGTCTCGCCCGAAATTCCGCCCAATACCGGCAATGTCATTCGACTGGCGGCGAACACGGGAGCGCATCTGCATCTGGTGCGCCCCTTAGGCTTTGAGCTGGAAGACGCCAAGCTGAAGCGTGCCGGTCTGGATTACCACGAGTGGGCTCGTCTGCAAGTTCATGATGACCTGGACAGCGCACTAAAGAGTATCGGTGCGCCGGCCGAACGCTGCTTTGCCATGACTACGCGCGGTTCACGAAGCTTTGCCGGCGCCGCGTTTCAAGCCGGTGATGTGTTCGTCTTTGGCAGAGAAACCGCCGGCCTGTCGGAAGCCCAGTTGCAGCACTTTGCGCCGCAACAGCGGCTGCGCCTGCCCATGAGGCCGGGCCAGCGCAGCCTGAACTTGTCGAATGCCGTGGCGGTGGTGGTATTCGAAGCCTGGCGCCAGTCAGGCTTCGAGGGAGCCGTTTAGTCCAGCTTGATCCCCAGCTTGTCGATCAGGGCCGTGAGTTTTTCCTTTTCCTTGCGGATCATCTCTTCGGCTTCTTCGGGCGTGGTGGGCGCTGCGGTGAAGTAAAGCGTGGCCATTTGTTCCTGCACCTTGGGCATGGCCAATACTTCCAGCACGTTCTTGTTCAGCTTTTGCACGATCTCGTCCGGCGTACCGGCGGGAACAAACAGCGCATCCCAGGAAATGGACTCAAAGCCTGGATAGCCCTGTGAAGCCACCGTAGGCAGCCCGGGCAGCACATTGCTTTCTTCCAGGCTGGTAATGCCCAGGACTTTCACCTTGCCTGCCTGGACCTGCGGCATGGCAACGCCGGGCACCATGAAGCCGGCGTGGACATCGCCTGCAACGATGGACGTGATCACTTGTGGGAAGCCGCTATACGGCACTTGCAGGAGGGAAATACCTGTTTCCTGCTCCAGCATGGCCATGCCCAGATGCGACGAACTGCCAGGGCCCACAGTGCCGTAATTCAGCACCCCCGGTTTTTCGCGGGCGCGCTCCACGAACTGCTGCACATTGTCGGCGGGCGCGTCGGCCGGCACCACCAGCACGTTGGGGCTGGTGCCAACCATGCTGATCACCTGCAGGTCTTTGTCAGGATCGTAGCCTAGGGTGGTCTTGTAAAGCGCCGGTGCCGTGACAATCGGGCCGTTAATGGTCAGGAGAATGGTGTAACCGTCCGGCTTGGCATGGGCGACCTGGCGCGTGCCGATGTTGCCCCCTGCGCCTGGCTTGTTTTCCACGACAACGGGCTGGCCGAGCTTCTGAGCCAGCGGGTCGGCAATCATGCGGGCCAGGGTGTCTGGTGAAGACCCAGGCGGGAAGGGCACAACCATGTGAATGGGGCGGGAGGGCCATTCTTCCGCCTGCGACCACGCAGGGGCAGCCACCAGCGTGGCGGCGAGGCCGAGGGCCGAGAGGGTCAGACGCCGGCGAAGACCGGAACGGGGGGCCATGATCAATCTCCTGGTCATTGATAGGAATTTGGGGTTTCGGGCCGGGAATCGCGCGAAAGCAGAGCGGCCACCGCTGAACGCGGGGGCTGTCCTTCAAACAATACCTGACACACAGCGTCGGTGATGGGCAATTCCACGCCCAGACGCTTGCCCAGAGCCAGCGCAGCCCGTGCACAGCGCACGCCTTCGGCTGTCATGCCGCCGGCGAGGATCTCATCCAGGGACATGCCCTTGCCGATGGCCAGCCCCACCTGACGGTTGCGTGATAGCGGGCCGGTGGCAGTGAGGACAAGGTCGCCCAGCCCGGTCAGGCCCTGTATGGTTTCAGCTTGTGCGCCCAGCGCAATGGCCAGACGTTGAATTTCTGCCAGACCGCGGGTGATCAGTGCCGCGCGCGCATTGGAACCCAGGCCCAGG
>JAJUJD010000172.1 GCA_029267315.1 Alcaligenaceae bacterium | reverse complement strand
GGTGCTGTCCGGCACCAACCACGAGATTACCGTAGAAGGCCATACGGACAGCGTTCCAGTACGCCGCAATGTGAGATACCCCTCAAACTGGGAGCTATCCAGCGCCCGCGCGGGAAGCGTCGTCCGTTATCTGCAAGCCAACGGTATCGAGCGCCAACGACTGAAAGCAGTGGGTTATGCCGATACCCGCCCCATCGGCGATAACCACACGCCAGACGGCCGAGCGGCCAACCGGCGTGTGGAATTGGTTATCGAGAAGCGCGACTGAGAAAACCAGCAAGGGACGCCTGCAGCGTCTCCGCAGAGGGCAAATTTCCAATCAGCACAAGGCGGGAACACCGTTCACCGTCCGGCCACGCAGGAAGATGAACTGGCGGGTGCAGCAGGTGTTGCACCCCGTGCACAACAGTTGGCTGATCCACACCATTAAGGTCGAGTATTCCCTTCAGCCTTAAAGTCACATTGCCATAGCGGTGAAGAAACATGCTCAACCACACACCGAAGGCTGTCCAGTCCAGGGGCTCTGTTAGCACCAAGCTGACGCTGCGCAGATCTCCATGAACTGATGTCAACCTATTCACGGCCTCGGTCTCGGCGTCGGTTTCCTCCCGAGCCGCACTTTCCTCATCCAAAGCCGAACCAAACAGCGAATTTGTGGGGCTCCTCGCCGCCAGTCCCTTGCGCTCCCCTGCCCTGGAAAAAAACCACTGTCCGGCTTCGTGCAAGCGAGTATCCACGGAAATATCCTGGGCCAGCCTGACCAGGTCTTCATTGGCGTCATTGTGAGACACGACGATGGCGGCCGATGGATTGATCTCCTGCAGCGCCTCCCGCAGCAGCTCGACAGTTTCGCCCCCCACCATATCCGCCTTGGTAATGACCAGCCGGTCGGCCACGCCCGCCTGCCGCCTCGCCTCATGTCTATCATGAAGTTGGGCGTTTCCCAGTACGGCATCCACAGTCGTCACCACTGTACCGACCCGGTAATGATGGCGGAGCACAGGGTCACTGAGCACCGTATTAATCACGGGTACCGGGTCGGCCAGGCCTGTGGTTTCCAGCACGACCCGATCAAACCCCGGGATCTCGCCACGGTCCTGCCTCGCAATAAGCGTTTTCAGAGCATCGGCTAGGTCTGTTCGGACCCCACAGCAAATGCACCCGCTACGCAGGACCACGGTTTCGTGGTCAATTCGGTCTAATAGTTCATGATCTAGCGGGATCTCGCCCAACTCGTTCACCAGCACCGCACACTGCGCCAACTGTGGACTAGCGAGCAGCCGGCGCAGCAGGGTCGTTTTTCCACTGCCCAGAAAACCCGTCAACACATTCAGTACACGCAAGGAAGGAGGAGATTGCTGCACATCAGTCCTCTCTAATCCGTTGCAGGACGACGTCTGAAAGCGGATCGGGTGCCCTGCCAGAAATGCGCTCTACCGCCAGCCATAGCTCCTGCAGGTTGTCGATGAGCTCCACTTTCCCCGTGTAGGTACTGACCTGGTATTTGCTACCCTGCCAGTCCGTCACCTTGCACGCATAGGCGGCGAGGATCACGTTCAGAAACTGTACGCGGCGGCGTCTATCATCACGCCGCGCACGTTGGGCACTGGCTTCATCTGCTTGGGGAAGCATATCTGCCCAGTGCGCATCTCCCGCCAGCATCCCACACAGACCGCACATATTCGTCTGCCAACTACAGTGCTTAATCGCCCTTCCAAGGCGAGCGCCGGTCGTAATCGTCGGCCATTTCGTCCATGGTGACGAAGCGCACACCTTCATGCGAAGAGATGTATTCAAAGAGACGTTCGAGCATCAGCAGCACCTGGGGTCTACCTGAAACATCAGGGTGGATGGTGATGGGGAAGACCGCGTAGTCGTACTCCCGGTAGACCCAGTCGAACTGGTCGCGCCACATTTCCTCAATATCACGTGGATTGACGAACCCGTGGCTATTGGGCGACTTCTTAATGAACATCATCGGCGGAAGGTCGTCCAAGTACCAGTTTGCCGGAATTTCGATCAGCCGAGTTTCCTTGCCACGCACCAGGGGTTTCATCCAGTCGGCAGCTTCCTTGGAGAAATCGATCTTGGTCCAGGAATCCCCCACCCGCACCCGGTAGGGTTGGAAGTCATGGTGCATCAGACTATGGTCGTACTTAATGCCTTTTTTTAGCAGGAGCTCGTTGGTGATATTGCTGAATTCCCACCATGGTGCCACGTAACCGGTGGGCGCCCTGCCCGCAATTTCGGTAATGAGCTCAATGCTGCGGTCCATGACGTCCTCTTCCTGCTTGGCCGTCATGGCAATTGGGTTTTCATGTGAATATCCGTGCATGCCGATCTCGTGCCCTGCCGCTACGACTTCCTTGATCTGACCGGGAAAGGTTTCAATAGAATGCCCCGGGACAAACCAACTCGTCTTGATACCGAAACGGTCAAAGAGCTTGAGCAAACGCGGTGTGCCCACTTCACCGGCAAACAAGCCCCGCGAGATGTCGTCCGGCGAGTCTTCCCCCCCATACGAACCTAGCCAGCCTGCGACGGCGTCGACGTCTACGCCAAAGCCACAAAGTATTTCTTTAGTCATGTAGAGTTCTCCCTATTGTTGCCTGCCATGAGCGCTTCAGAACGGCAACGCCCGTGCCAGTGCCTCATGAAACCGCGTTCCAGACTGAAACGGTTACGAATCAGCCCGACGCCTGGGCATCATGCTGAATACAATCAAGCAAAACGGAGGCGATTATGACTACAACCTTCCTACTGGAAAGAATGGAGACGCCGCTGGGAGAGATGCTGCTGGCCTGCGACGAACAGGGAAAGCTGCGCATCATCGACTGGCTCGATTATGAAGCAAGAATGCGGGTTTTGATACAGAGGCAGTATCCCGCTCAACAGATTACGCTGCGCGAAACTGGCGTTGAATCAGCCGCGGCACGAGCCGTACGAGCTTACTTCGACGGAGAGCTCAGCGCTGTAGATGAACTGGAAGTTGCCACGGGCGGTACAGAATTCCAGAAGTCGGTATGGGCCGCGTTGCGCGATATTCCACCCGGCGAGACGATCAGCTACCTGGAATTGGCAACCCGTATCGGACGACCCACTGCGGTACGCGCTGTTGGCCTGGCCAACGGGGCCAACCCCATCAGCGTTGTCGTGCCCTGCCATCGCGTTATCGGCAGCGGCATCAAAGCGCCCTTGGTCGGTTACGGCGGAGGCCTGGAACGCAAGCGCTGGCTCCTGGAACACGAAAAAGCGCTTGCCCATGAAGAAGCGGCCCTGCAGGCCGCCTTGCCCGGTTTTTGAATTAAGCGCTTGGGGGCGCTAGGTGGATATCGGGACGGCCGATTTTTCGACTACCCGTTGGCTGGTTTGAAGGTCGTTATCGGCAGCAAAGCCACAAACGAAACGCCACGCCAAAGGTTCAAGTTCCCGCAACCGCGTGTCAACAACCACGCAGCGTACACCATCCATATTCACAGGAACGACATAAGGCGAATAGCTTAGTGGCCCACCCGGCGAGCCTGCCGGCCTGAACTGGGACATAACCCCAGCTAAGCGTTCGGCCCAATCGCTGGGCCGGAACTTCCGCCCAGTATTCGTTAGCCCGTGAATAATGAACTGTTCCACCTGTTGAGTCATGAATGATCCCGGCCTGTTGGCCCCTGAAGGAGCGGAAAACTGGCCGAATCTATCGCGGCCGCCGCCACCCCCCATTGTAGCCCATTGGCGCAAGTTCGACTTCGACTACGGCGCCGTGTAAAAGTCTGACATCACAAAAAAGGCCCCGTGCCGAAGGACTGCTGACAGCTTTGCCGGGACGTGCGCGAGCAGGTAAGATTGTCGTTTTAGAACAAGGCCGAATATGTCAGACGCCAATCAGAACACGGTACAAAACGGGCCCCTGCGGCACTTCCTGCAGTTTCGTGACCTTTCCCGCGAAGAAATTGAGTATGTGCTTGGGCGCGCCCGTATCATCAAAGATAAATTCAAGCGCTATCAGCCGCACCTCACGCTGCACGACCGCACTCTGGCCATGGTGTTCGAGAAGGCCAGTACACGCACCCGCGTCTCCTTCGAGGCCGGCATGTATCAGCTTGGGGGTTCGGTCATACACTTGACGACCAATGATTCCCAATTGGGGCGCTCCGAACCCATTGAAGATACCGCGCGCGTTATCTCGCGCATGGTGGACTTGGTCATGATCCGCACTTTTGAACAAACACGCATAGAACGGTTTGCCGCACATTCTCGCGTACCGGTGATAAACGGGCTGACCAACGAATATCACCCCTGCCAGATTCTCGCCGACATCTTCACCTTCCTGGAAATGCGTGGTTCCATCACGGGCAAGACAGTCGCCTGGATCGGCGATGCCAACAACATGGCATATACCTGGCTGCAGGCAGCCGAAATTCTTGGTTTCACCCTGCATGTATCCGCGCCGAAGGGCTACCAGCTTGACCCCAAGTTGACGGGCCAGGTTGCCCCCCAGTTCCTGCGTGAATTTGACGACCCTATGGAAGCTGCCAAGGGTGCGCATTTGGTCACGACCGACGTCTGGACCAGCATGGGCTTCGAAGAAGAAAACGAGGAACGCCGCAAGGCATTCGCCGATTGGTGTGTCGATGCGGAGATGATGGCTGAAGCCGACCCCGAAGCGTTGTTCATGCACTGCCTACCCGCTCACCGGGGAGAGGAAGTCACGAGCGACGTTATCGACGGCCCCCAAAGCGTTGTTTGGGACGAAGCCGAGAACCGCATGCATGTGCAGAAAGCACTCATGGAGTTCCTGCTTTTGGGCAAACTGTGATGACTGCTGGGCGGTCTTCGCACAACATAGACGGTAAAAACGAATTGGGCGCCAAGATGGCGCCCAATTTATTTCCTAAAGCACGAAGACTTATTCGCCTTTGCCCTTGAGTTGTGGCAACGATGCACCTTCGCCCGCCGACAGCAGACCCGCCTTACTGTAGGTGAAGAGCTTGTCGCGTGTGTCGGTAATGTCGAGATTGCGCATGGTCAACTGACCAATACGATCTCGCGGGGAGAACGTCGATTCGCCCTTCTCCATGGTCAGGCGCTCGGGCTTGTACGTGAGGTTCTCTGAACGAGTATCCAACAGGGAATAATCGTTGCCGCGGCGCAGTTCGATCACCACTTCGCCGGTAATGGCGCGTGCCACCCAACGCTGTGCGGTTTCGCGCAGCATGATGGCCTGCGGGTCAAACCAACGGCCTTGATAAAGCAGACGACCCAGGCGCAGCCCGTTGATACGGTACTGTTCGATGGTGTCTTCATTGTGGATGCCGGTCACCAGACGCTCATATGCAATGTGCAGCAATGCCATACCCGGAGCCTCGTAGATGCCGCGGCTCTTGGCCTCGATGATGCGGTTCTCGATCTGATCGCTCATCCCCAGACCATGGCGCCCGCCGATGCGATTGGCTTCCAGCATGAGCTCAACTGGGTCGGCATATTCCACACCATTGAGTGCGACAGGCTGGCCTTCCTCGAAACGCACGGTCACTTCTTCGGCATCTACCTGCACGTCATCGCGCCAGAACGCCACGCCCATGATGGGTTGGACGATGCGGATGCCAGAATTCAGGTATTCCAGATCCTTAGCTTCGTGCGTCGCACCCAGCATGTTGGAATCGGTGGAATAGGCTTTCTCGGCAGACATTTTGTAGTCAAAGCCATGTTCCCGCAGATACTGCGACATTTCTGCGCGGCCACCCAGCTCGTTGATGAACGTCTGATCGAGCCAGGGCTTGTAGATGCGCAGATCAGGGTTGGTCAATAAACCATAGCGATAGAAACGCTCGATGTCGTTACCCTTGAAGGTGCTGCCGTCTCCCCAGATGTGGACGTCATCTTCCTTCATAGCCGCCACTAGCATAGTGCCCGTTACAGCCCTGCCCAGCGGCGTGGTGTTGAAGTAAGTGACGCCGGCCGTGGAAACATGGAACGCACCTGCCTGCAAAGCGGCGATGCCTTCGTTCACAAGCTGTGTACGGCAGTCCACCAGACGCGCGATCTTAGCACCATACTCCAGCGCCTTGCGTGGAATGGCGTCGTAATCCGGCTCATCAGGCTGGCCCAGATTGGCGGTATAGGCGTAGGGGATGGCACCCTTGTTCTTCATCCACAGCAGAGCTGCGCTGGTGTCCAATCCACCGGAAAAGGCAATGCCGACCTTCTGGCCGACAGGTACGTCTTCAAGTATGGTTGTCATTGTGGGGCGGGCC
>JAJUJD010000081.1 GCA_029267315.1 Alcaligenaceae bacterium | reverse complement strand
TGTAATTCGTCTGGCCCGCGGCGGCTCGAAGAAGCGCCCCTTCTACAATGTTGTTGCTGCTGATTCGCGCAACCGTCGCGATGGTCGTTTCATTGAACGTTTGGGCTTTTACAACCCCGTTGGCAAGGAAGGCGTTGAAAACCTGCGCCTGGCTCAGGACCGCGTCAACTACTGGGTCGAGAATGGCGCACAGCTGTCGCCTGCAGTGGCTCGTCTGGTTAAGGAATACAACGCTGCCCAGACCGCAGCCTGAGCACTGACTCGTAACGGTCAAGCATGACAGAGTCTAAAGCCAGCACTGCGCAGGCAGTGCCGCAGGATTTGGTCGAGCTCGGCCGTGTGAGCGGTGCCTATGGGGTCCGGGGGTGGATTAAGATCCAGCCCCATGCAGCGGGCTCTGCCGCCTTGCTGAAGTCGCGCACCTGGTGGTTGCGCCGTTCGCTTGCGCCCGCACAAACCGGCGAGCTCCCCGCTCCCTGGCCAGTGAAGGTAGGCAAGAGCCGCACACAGGGCAGCACCATTGTTGGAAGCCTAGAAGGCGTTTCCGACCGCACGGATGCCGAAAAGCTGCGCGGCTGCACCGTTTGGGTCTCCCGCTCACAGTTCCCGGCTGTGGAAGACGACGAATACTACTGGGTGGACCTCATCGGCTGCACCCTTTTCGGCGAACACGAAGGCAATCGTGTGCTGTTGGGTGTCGTCGATGGCGTCTTGGACAATGGCGCCCATGCCGTTCTACGTGTGACCAGGCAGTATCTGGACGAGCAGGGCGTAGCCCAGGCAGTTCTGGATACCAAGGGTCGCCCCCTCGAAATACTGGTTCCTTTCGTGGCGGCGCACGTGCATACAGTCGACCTCGAGAACCGTCGTCTCGAAAGCGACTGGCCGGCGGATTACTGAACCCCTGCATGGGGGTGCGCATGCGCATCGACATCATTTCTCTTTTTCCTGAAATGTTCGCCGTAGTGGGCGAGCTGGGCGTCACCGGACGTGCCCAGCGGCTCGGGCTATGGTCCATGCACGTGTGGAATCCCCGTGATTACACCGAAGACGTGCATCGAACTGTGGATGACCGCCCCTACGGTGGTGGGCCAGGCATGGTTATGCTGGCAGACCCTCTTGAGCGCGCGCTTGATGACGCGCTGACCTCGCGTATGAAGGCGGCACCGGTGTCTGCCGAGGCAGAGCAACCCCCGGGTTCAGTCTTGGAAAAAGATAAGCTGCAGGACGAAGGGCGTTTTTTCGCAGACCAAGGCAATGCGGCAGTTCCAGTGGTTCTCATGAGCCCTGCGGGGCGCCGTTTTGATCAGAACATAGCGCAGGAGCTGGCCGACAGCCCCGGGGCGGTGTTTGTATGCGGCCGCTACGAGGGCATAGACCAGCGTTTCATTGACCGGCGCGTAACGCATGAGATCTCTTTGGGTGATTTCGTGCTGTCCGGGGGAGAGTTAGCAGCAATGGCCTGTATCGATGCTGCAGTTCGACTGCTGCCAGGTGCTTTGAATGACGGAGAATCCGCGCGTCAGGATTCTTTCAACGAAGCGACCAGTGGTCTGCTGGACAGCCCACATTACACCCGTCCGGAAGTGCATCATGGCGTGGAAGTGCCTGAAGTGCTTCGCTCGGGACACCATGCCAATATAGCGCGCTGGCGACGTGAGCAATCTTTGGCGCTGACTGCCGCGCGGCGCCCCGATCTAATTGAAGTGGCGCGCCGCGAGGGACGTCTGGGGAAAAAGGACGAAGCCTTTTTGCGCACCTTGAGGCGGTCGGCCGACTGAGAGCCACTCAACAAATCATTCCGGCCGCCGCAGTCTGGTGAGTGGCTTCATCAATCAGTATGAAAGCGCCTGTGGCAGGTAGGTCGCTGTAACGATCGTGGGGCAGTGCCTCGCGCACACTGAGCGACACGCGGCCGATTTCGTTCATTTCCAGCGTCTGGCGCGAATTTTCTTCTTCCTGCAACTCATGGATATTGCGCCGAGTGTGCACCGCGCGGATTCGGGCGGATGTCAGGCGTGACCCATGTTTGAGCAGATACTTTCGGGTCGGGTTGAGTGCGTGTGAATCAAGCCAGCAGATCTCCGCTTCCAGTTGTCTGTCTATGCGTGCGGGCTCACTGGCCAGGCTAATAATGTCGCCGCGAGAAACGTCGACATCTCGGTCCAACACGATAACGATGGAATCACCGACGACGGCGGTGTTTCTGTCCTGGCCGGAAAGCAGAATGCGCCGCACGATAGCTGTTACTCCTGCCGGTTGGACTACGATCTCATCACCAACATTCAGTCCGCCACTGCTGATACGTCCGGCATACCCACGAAAGTCATCCGTACTATGCCCGCCGTGTCGGATCACCCACTGCACCGGTAGCCGCAGCGGAGACGTCTTCGCCGGCGACTCAACCTCCAGTCCTTCCAGCAGGGGCAGGAGTGCCGGCCCGGAATACCAAGGCGTGTTCGCAGATTCATGCACCACGTTGTCACCTTCCAGTGCAGAGATCGGCAGGATGTGGAAATGCAGGATACCCAGTTTCTCCGCCAGGGCGGTATATGCAGTGTGGATGCGTGCGAACACCGCTTCGTCCCAGTTGACCAAATCCATCTTGTTCACTGCCACCACAATATGGCGAAGCCCCAGCAGGCGGGCGATGGTGCTGTGGCGCTTGGTCTGCGCCAGGAGCTGTCCGTCCGGAATGCGGCTGGCGTCGATCAGTATGATCGCCGCATCGGCGGTGGATGCGCCCGTCACCATATTACGGGTGTACTGCTCATGCCCTGGTGCGTCAGCCACGATGAATTTGCGCCCGGGCGTGGCGAAATAGCGGTAGGCCACATCTATGGTGATGCCTTGCTCTCGTTCTGCTTCCAAACCATCCGTCAGGAGGGCAAGGTCGAAGCGGTCGCCTTCCACGCGCTTGTGACGGGCACGAGAAATTGCATCCAGCTGGTCGGCAAAGACCCCCTTGCTGTCATAGAGCAAGCGGCCGATGAGGGTGGATTTTCCGTCGTCCACTGAGCCTGCAGTAATCAGGCGCAGCAGGCCTTGGTCGGAAATCGAGTTGAAGTAGTCGTTAGGGGCGTTCATAGAATCTACCGTGAATTCTGGTTTAGAAATAGCCTTCGCGCTTGCGGCGTTCCATGGAGGCTTCTGATGTCTGATCATCCATGCGGGTGGCACCGCGTTCAGTGATGTGGGTGACTGCCGTCTCCGCGATGATGGCCAGTGGGTCAGCAGCTTCCGAGGCCACGGGGCAGGTGCAGGAAATGTCTCCCACCGTACGGAAACGCACCTTCAGCTTTTCTACCGTTTCGCCATCGCGTGGTGGCGTCAACGGTGTCACCGGGACCAGCAGACCGTTGCGTCTCACTACCTCTCGTTCGTGGCTGTAATAGATCGCGGGCAGGGCAAGTTTCTCGCGCGCGATGTATTGCCAGACATCGAGTTCTGTCCAGTTCGAGATAGGAAACACGCGCATGTTCTCCCCGGGGTGGACCTGCGTGTTGAACAGGTTCCAAAGTTCCGGTCGTTGAGCCTTGGGGTCCCACTGACCGAACTCGTCACGGAAGGAGAATATGCGTTCCTTGGCGCGGGCTTTCTCCTCATCACGTCGGGCGCCACCAATGCAGGCATCGAAGCCGAACTCCTCAATGGCCTCCAGCAAGGTCACAGCCTGAGCGGCATTCCGGGAATCTGTCTCACGCCGTAGCACCACGCTGCCGCGGCGTATGGAATCTTCCACCCTGCGAACGATCAGGCGCTCGCCCAATTCCGCCGCACGCGCGTCCCGAAACGCAATGACTTCTGGAAAGTTGTGGCCGGTGTCCACATGCAGCAGGGGAAAGGGAAAGCGACCGGGGCGGAATGCCTTTTCAGCCAGCCTCAGCAGGACCACGGAATCCTTCCCGCCTGAAAAGAGCAAGGCAGGGTTCTGGCATTCGGCCGCTACCTCGCGCAGGATATGGATGGCTTCAGACTCCAGCCAGTCCAGATGATTTCTAAGCGTCGTGTCGATCAGGGCACTCATGCGTTTTCCTGTTGATGAACAATTTGTTGAACCCGGCTATTGGCAGCGTGTAGCCCGCACTCCTTGGAATCTTCCGATTCCCACCACCAGCGGCCGGCGCGCACATCCTCGCCGGGCTTGATTGCGCGGGTGCATGGTTCGCACCCGATCGAGGGGTATCCGCGGTCGTGCAGGGGGTTATAGGGAATTCGCAGCCCCCGCACGGCCGCCCAGATTTCCTTTTCACTCCATTCAGCCAGAGGGTTGAACTTGTACAGACCGAAGACGGGATCGGGCTCCTCCAGAGGCAGCTGACCCCGTGTTGCCGCTTGAGCGCGGCGCTGTCCAGTAATCCAGGCGCTGCGGCCAGCCAATGCATTTCTGAGCGGCACGACTTTGCGAATGTGACAGCAGGCTTTGCGCAGCTCCAGACTTTCATAGAAGGCGAAATTGCCATGGCGGCTAACATGTTCCTGTACAGCTGCGGGATCGGGCCGATGAACGGTGGGCCGCCGTCCATACTTGGTCTGAATTTCGTCCAGCAAGTTCAGGGTTTCGCGGTGCAATCGCCCGGTATCCAGCGTAAAAATTTCCAACGGTAGGCCGGCGGTATAGATCGCGTGCGTCAATACCATGTCTTCGGCTGCCAAGGACGAAGCTAATGCGGCGTCAGGATGGCGCTGGGCAATGTTGGAAAGCTGTAGAAGCAGGGCTTCCCAGCGGTTGACGGTGACCCGATCCAGTCCCGCCTTAGAGTGAAGATTGCTCATGGTCGGTTTCCAAAGATATGGGCCTTGCGTGGACGTGCGACCAAGTCGCAGCCCTCGGCGACCCCAAGTTGGTGGAATACCTGGCTGGGGAGGAATGCTTCCAGGGGGCCAGCGTCGTCCTGACGTTCCAGCTCCAACAGGACACTATGGCCCAGGTGATTGACGTGGCTGAGCTTTACCGGAATGCCTGCGGCGTCGGCCTGCCACGGGATGATTTCTATGTCATGTGGTCTCACGTAGGCCGTGGCAGTGATGGTTTCACTGTCACTGAGCTGGGCGGCTGGTAGCGTCAGGCCGTGACCCTGCCATAGTCCATTTTCCACACGACCTTCCAAGGCGGCAGCATCGCCAAGAAAGCTGAAAACGAAGGGAGTGGCCGGTTCATCACGCAGTTCGGCGGGGCTGCCCACCTGTTCTATGCGTCCTGCGTTCATCAAGACCACCCGGTCCGACACTTCCAGAGCTTCTTCCTGGTCGTGCGTCACGAAAATACTGGCAATGTGGAGCTCGTCGTGCAGTCTGCGCAGCCAGCGACGCAGTTCCTTGCGTACCTTTGCGTCGAGCGCTCCAAATGGCTCATCCAGCAGCAGAACGCGCGGTTCTACAGCAAGCGCGCGCGCCAATGCGATACGCTGCCGCTGTCCTCCGGATAACTGTGAAGGGTAGCGATCGGCGAGCCAATCCAGCTGCACCAACTCAAGCAGCGACTGGACTTTTTCCCTGATGTGCGCTTGGCTGGGCCGCTGTGCGCGGGGTTTGACGCGCAGCCCGAAGGCCACGTTTTCAAAGACAGTCATGTGCCTGAACAAGGCGTAGTGCTGGAAGACAAATCCCACCTGGCGACGGCGTACATCCACATGCGTGGTTTCTTCGCCATTGAACAGGACGTGGCCGGAGTCGGCGGTTTCCAAGCCCGCGATGATGCGCAGCAGCGTCGTCTTGCCGCAACCTGAGGGCCCGAGCAGGCCCACCAGCTCCCCGGACTCTATGTGCAGTGAAACGTCGTCCAGTGCGCGAAAGTGGCCAAAATGGCGAGAAAGGTTCCTGACTTCAATACTCATTTGCAAAGCTCCTTCAGGCGACGGCTGGTTGGGCAGCCAACGCTGTCTCGGGGGAATGCTGGGCGGCGGCTACCTCGCCTTGCCGGTCCTTCCGTTCGACGAGGTGTTTGACGATCAAGGTAAGGATGGCCAGCAGTGCCAGTAACGATGCGACGGCAAACGATGCCGCGAACTGATATTCGTTGTAGAGAATTTCGACATGCAGCGTCATCGTGTTGGTGAGGCCCCGGATGTGGCCGGATACGACTGACACCGCGCCAAATTCGCCCATGGCCCTCGCGTTGGCGAGGATGGCACCGTATACGAGCGCCCAGCGTATGTTGGGCAGTGTGATCCGTCGAAAGATGTTCCAGCCACTGGCGCCCAGAGTCAGTGCGGCCTGCTCCTCTTCGCTGCCCTGGGCCTGCATTAAGGGAATGAGTTCTCGAGCGATAAAAGGGAAGGTCACAAACAGTGTGGCCAGCAAAATGCCGGGGACGGCATAGACGATCTTCAAATCATGCGCCTGCAGGAATTCCCCCAGCCAACCTTGGCTACCGAATAGCAGCACAAAGACCAGACCGGCAACGATGGGTGAAACCGAGAAGGGAAGGTCAATCAGCGTAAGCAGGAGTTGCTTACCGCGAAACTGAAACCGGGTAATGGACCAGGCTGCAGCCACACCAAAGAGCAAGTTCAGCGGCAGGGATACTGCTGCAACAAGCAGGGTCAAGCGTATGGCTGACAAGGCGTCAGGGTCTGTAATTGCTGCGGCGTAGACCTGCCAACCTCGGCCCAGCGCCTCAATAAACACCACAGCCAGCGGCAATGCGAGGAACAGGCCCAAAAAGCCAAGTGCAATCACTATCAGGGCAAGCTGCAGTGAGCGAGGTTCCGTAAGGTGAGGAGGGCGGGAAACAGTGTTCATGCCGGCCTCCGTCTGTGCCGGCCCTGCCAGGCTTGCAGTCCGTTAATAATGAGAAGCAGGACGAAGGACATGGCCAGCATGACAGTTGCAATGGCCGCGGCGCCTGCGTAGTCGTATTGCTCCAAACGCGACAGGATCAGCAGGGGCGTGATTTCGGAGATCATGGGCATGTTGCCCGCGATGAATACAACCGAGCCGTACTCGCCCACGCCTCTGGCGAAGGCGAGCGCAAAGCCGGTCAGTAGGCTGGGCAAGATGCCAGGCAGCACGACGCGCCACACGGTCTCCAGGCGGGTGGCTCCCAGGCTGGCAGCCGCTTCCTCAACCTCTTGTTCCAAGTCTTCGAGAACTGGCTGCACACTACGCACTACGAACGGCGTGCCAATGAAGATCAGCGCGATGACGATACCCAGGGGGGTGAAAGCTACCTTCAACCCGAAAATGGATTCCAGTGGTGCACCGAGCCAGCCATTGCGCGCGTACAGGGCCGTCAGCGCAATGCCGGCCACAGCGGTGGGCAAGGCAAAAGGCAGGTCAATCAAGGCGTCGACGATCTTCCTTCCGGGAAAGGTGTAGCGCACCAGCACCCAGGCCACGATCAGCCCGAAGAAAGCGTTGACCGTAGCGGCGAGGAGGGCAGTGCCAAAGCTGAGCTTGTATGAAGCCACTACACGTGGGTCGAGAACAATCTCCCGGAAACCGTGCCAACCCAACTCCAGACTCTTTAAGGGCAGGGTAGTGAGCGGGATCAGCACCAAGAGGCCGAGATAGAGCACGGTGTAGCCGGTGCTGAGCCCGAATCCCGGCAGCAGACCGGCACGGCGGTGCCGCCGTGACCCTGCCTCTACCCCTTGTGCAGCTTTTACGCTGATTACAAGGCTCATCTTTACGCGCTCCGCTTATCGACCTTTGGGTCGGTAGATTTCATCGAACGTTCCGCCGTCACTAAAGTGGCGCTTCTGCGCTGCTTGCCATCCGCCGAAAATGGGATCGTCAATTCGAACCAGATCAATGGAGGGGAATTGATCCGCATGGCGGCGGGCAACCTCCTGATCAATGGGCCGGTAATGATTACGAGCGATAATCTCTTGAGCCTCCGGGGTGTACAGGTACTCCAGATACTCCTGGGCCAGTGCCCGCGTCCCCTTTTTGTCGACATTCGCGTCGACTACGGTTACAGGCGGTTCGGCGAGAATCGATAATGAAGGCACGACGATGTCGAACTTGTCTGGGCCCAGTTCCTTCAAAGCGAGAAATGCTTCGTTCTCCCAGGCCAACAGCACGTCACCCACACCACGTTCCACAAACGTAGTGGTGGATCCGCGTGCCCCCGTATCTAGGACGGGAACGCGCTCGTACAAGCTGCGTACAAAATCCTTTGCCTGCGCTTCATCGCCACCGCTCTTCTTCAGGCCGTAGGCCCACGCGGCGAGGTAGTTCCAGCGTGCGCCGCCGGAGGTCTTGGGGTTGGGCGTTATGACCTCAACTCCATCGCGCAGCAAATCGTCCCAGTCGCGCAGTTGCTTGGGATTGTCCTTGCGGACTAGAAAAACAATAGTGGAGGTATAAGGCGAGCTGTTTTGAGGAAGCCGGGCCTGCCAATCTCTGGGCAAAAGGCCGCGTTCCGCGATGGCGTCAATGTCGTAAGCAAGGGCCAGCGTGACGACGTCGGCGTCCAGGCCGTCGATGACGGAACGGGCCTGCTTGCCAGAACCACCGTGCGACTGACGGATGGTGAGTGACTTGTTTTGCCCTGCAGGATGCTGAGCAATAAACGCCTGATTGAGTTCTTTGTAGAGCTCACGGGTGGGATCATAGGAAACGTTCAGCAGCGTCTGGCTCTGTGCCAGTGCGGGCGTCTGAAGTATCAGCGTGGTGGCAAGGGCTGCGAGGATGGAACGCGAAGTCGACAGCATGTTTGGCCTTCCTTTGTTCTTGCTTCTTCCGAAGCTGGAAGCCAAATTTTGCCGATCTGTGCCGCAATACTGAACGAACGATTCTTTTGATGCTTATCTGCAATCAGATATAAAGCCGTTGCACAGGTATGCCCGCTGCCTCCAGCCGGTCGAGATGGGAAGAGAGGGCTTGCAAGGCGTAATCCGCGGAACCGCGCACCAACATGACCAGGCGGCCATGCGCTTGCAATAGCTTCTGTAGTTGCGCGGTTACATCACCATGTGTGAGCCATTCTTCCAAATGAACCGGTATACGGTCCGCGTCGCGCCGTGCCATTCCAAGCACGGCTTCCTCGTGATGGCGGGGGTCGAACATTAGCGCATCGGCCTCGTGCAAGGCACGCAAGCCTTTGAGTGTGAGCAGTCCCGGGTCCCTTTCGGGGGACGCCAGAACGGTCAACTGGGCGCGCGGCCAAGTGGCGGGGGACCTCAAGGCTTCGTCCAGCATGCGGGTCGCCGCCTCGGCCTGGCCCCCGCTGAGCAACTGCATAACGGGGCCATCGAGAGTCCAATCGTAGAAATGCCGGCGTTGAGCGAGGTCAGGGTAGGCAGCGCGTATTGCGGCGCGACGATCGCCGAGCATAGAGGCCAGGGTCCCCAGCTGGTGGTCCACCAAGGCTTCAAGGCGTTCGCGCAACCGCCGCGACAGGACCGGTGCATATCCCCCCGAGGAAATGGCTACGGTAATGGGAGCTCGGTCAACGACGGCTGGGACTTGAAACGAAGAGAGTTCCGGGTCGTCCACCACATTGATCCATATCCCGCGAGCTGTAGCCAGTTCGCTTATCTGAGCGTTGACTTGCCTGTCGTCAGTGGCAGCGACCACCAGCCAGACCTGGTCCAGCCATGTGGGCTCAAAGTTTCCCCGGTGCCAGGTCAATGTACCGCTCTGGTTCCATTCTGAGAGAGCCGTGCTGAGCTCGGGTGCACCTACATGCACACGGGCGCCGGTACGCAGAAGTGCACGGACTTTGCGCTCAGCGACGGATCCCCCGCCCACCACGAGCACCTTCCTGTCGTGCAGTTGCAAAAAGACAGGGTAGAGGGAGTTGGATGCCGACATGATGCCACCTAAGAAAGCGATGAAAGCTTCATTCTAAGCATCTCAGGCATGCGGCGACGCGACTTGTCTACGAGCGACGCATCAACACAACGCCCGCATATGCAGCGCGGTTATATGGATTCTTTTAATCAGTATTTGTTTAGAAGGAGTGTCGCCGTCTATGCTGACTCATCCCACCTCCTCTGAGTCGGAAGTAGATATTATGTATCTCCCTAGCGAGTTTGACGTCACACGTCTGAAGGAACGGGCCAGCCAGTTTGCAGGGCAGATAGAGCGCAACAAAAAAGGTTTGCTTAGCGATGACCAGTTGCGCCCCTTGCGTTTGCAGAATGGCCTGTATATTCAGCGCCACGCTCCCATGCTGCGGATCGCCATTGCGTACGGCATGTTGAACAGCACGCGGCTTCGAGCCTTGGCGGCCGTCGGACGAAAGTATGACCGCGGCTACGGCCACTTTACGACCCGGCAGAACATGCAGTTCAACTGGATTGAGGTCGACGACGTCCCGCTCGCCTTGGCTGACCTTGCGGAAGCAGGTTTGCATGGAATTCAGACCAGCGGCAACTGCCTGCGGAACATTACCAGTGATGCTCTGGCGGGCATTGCTCCCGACGAAATTCTCGATCCTCGTCCTTATTGCGAACTCTTGCGCCAATGGAGCACCTTTCATCCGGAATTGGCGTTCCTGCCGCGCAAATTCAAGGTCGCAATCACGGGGACGCCTGAGGATCGGGCGTTGGTGCAGATCCACGATCTGGCCTTTGAGATCGTGGAAACGCGTCCACACGCCGTCTTCCGTGTAAGGGTCGGTGGAGGCCTCGGGCGCACGCCAATCCTCGGCCCCGTGCTGCGTGAGCGCCTGGATTGGCAGGATCTCCTCACCTACACCCACGCTGTTATGCGCGTCTACAACGAACTCGGCCGCCGTGACAATCTCTTCAAGGCACGCATCAAAATTCTTGTGCGCTCCGTCGGGATCGAGCGTTTTCGTGAACTGGTTGAGCAGGAATGGGAGGGCCTGCGAGACGGCGTGCACCGCTTGCCGGAAGCCGAGCTTGAACGTATCAAGGCGTCATTCGTGGATCCTGACTGGTCGCAGGGCAAAGCGTTGGAAGAAGAACCCGGGTTCACTGGGGACGAACAACGCCGCTGGAGGCGCTGGCTCGAACATAATCGCCTGCCTCATCGACATCCTGGATTCGCCGCCGTGCTCGTTCCAGTCAAGCACAAGGCCCGTGCACCGGGCGACGTGACCAGCGAAGAGATGGATGCGCTGGCGGACCTAGCGGACGAGTTCAGCCAAGGCTTTCTGCGTGTGACTCATACACAGAACTTGTTATTACCGGCAGTTCGCGAACATGACCTCCCGCGCCTCTACCAACGCCTGGCCGCGTTGAAGCTGAGCGAGCCGGTGGGTGGGCTAATTGGAGATCTAGTGGCCTGCCCGGGCGGAGATTTCTGCGCCTTGGCCAATGCGCGCTCTTTACCGATTGCGCAAGAGATCGCTGAGCGCTTTGAATCCATCGATAGGCAAGAAAGCCTGGGTCCACTTGACCTTCGCATATCCGGGTGCATGAACAGTTGTGGCCATCATCATGTCGGCCATATTGGTGTGCTGGGCGTGGACAAGGACGGCGCAGCCTTCTATCAGTTGCTGCTAGGTGGGCATTCCGGGCATGGCGCGCCGGCTGCCCTGGGCACCATTGTCGGTAAAGCTTTCGCAGAAGATGAAATTGCCGATGCCATCGAGATGGTTTTGGATGCCTATGTCGAGCACAGGCAGGCTGGAGAGACATTCCGCGAGGCAGTCGCCCGTTTAGGCAAGAATTTCTTTGCTGACGCTGCCAACGCCGCACGCCGCGATACGCCGCGTCAGCTGACGGCTTCCACACGTATCGAGGCGGAAACCTGATGGCAGCGGTAAGTCTTATCGGTGCAGGGCCTGGTGATCCCGAGCTCATGACACGCAAAGCCTGGCGCATTCTGGGCGAGGCTGACGTGGTGCTGCATGATGCCCTGCTTAATGCCGAAGGCATGAAAGAGGCCGCGCCCCGGGCACGCTGGATATCTGTCGGGAAACGCGCCGGGCGTCCCGCTCCTGAACAAGCTTTCATCTGCAAAACTCTGGTTGCGTACGCACGAAGGGGCTTGCGAGTCGTACGTCTGAAAGGGGGTGACCCTGCGATCTTCGGGCGACTCGCAGAAGAGTTGGATGCCTGTCGGGAAGCGGGCCTGGAAGTACAGGTGGTGCCTGGCGTGACATCCGCCTGTGCTGCGGCCGCCGACCTGCAAGCGAGCCTGACCATGCGTGGTCTGGCGCGTAGTGTGGTCTTTCTTACCCCTCGATTGGGAAAAGGCGAGGAAGAGCCATCCGATGATCACTGGTTGAAGGCTGCACTTGCTGCTGATACGGCCGTGCTCTATATGGCAGGTCGACGCGCCGACCTGGTATGCCGAAAACTGATTGAGGCCGGCAGGCATGCACGAACTCCGATCTGTGTGGTGGAAAACGCGGGCGGTACCGGTGTGCGTATGCAGACAACCCTAATGGAAGTGGCTCGCCATGGTTTGCCCGCAATGGAGGGCCCCGTAAGTCTGCTGCTTGGCGAGGCGCTAACGTTGGCGCAGGCGGTGCAGGGCAGCGAGCCGGCCA
>JAJUJD010000049.1 GCA_029267315.1 Alcaligenaceae bacterium | reverse complement strand
CATTCTGAAAGTATGGCCGGTCGCTGAAATTTGTTACCTGAGGAACCAGCCGTGTAACCCCTATCGGAAAGCCCCTGCTGTCAAGCACACCGATTCCCCGTATGATGGGCATGGCATTCGCCAAGGACTGCATACGCTCCTGCAGCTGCTCCGTACTGAGGAAACCGTGCTGGGCGACAATTTCTTCCAGGATCTGATGTGTCGTGCGGATATGCAGCTCGAGATTGCTCGAAACCAATGTCGCCTGGTTGGCCAAGGTGCTTTGCTGGTCCTTCCTGTGTTCCCGAAACTCGATCAGGGAGAAAATACCGTTCAGTGTGCCCACTAGAATGATCAAGAGCAGCAAGGCAAGCCGTTGCAGTTGCTCGGTGCTACGCGTTGATAGGTATTGGGGCATGGAAGGAAGGGGCCGCTCTAGCCGGAATGTGGGAGCGGAAAAACCGCGAATTTTATCAGATTTCGGTATGAACTTATTACTCATTGAAATGTGCAGGTGTTTACGTCGCGTTGCGACGATCTTCGCATTGGTTATGTTTTGGGGAGGGCTGAGCCATGCGGCGGGGCCGGTCTCCCTCGCCTTCGAAGAGCGAGCTGCACAGGTCGAGACATTAACGAGTGGGCTGGAGAACCCGTGGTCCATGGCTTTCCTGCCGGGTAACGAAGGTCTGTTGATAACGGAAAGAGGCGGTCGCCTACGTGTATGGCAGGACGGTGAGTTGTCGGAACCTGTAGCAGGGGTTCCGCAGGTGTATGCACGAGGACAAGGGGGCCTGTTGGATGTCGCCCTGTCTCCCGAATTTGCACAAAACAGGCGGGTCTACCTTGCCTACGCGGAACAGGGGAACAATGGAGCTGCCGGCACAGCCGTTGGGGTGGGGCGGCTGTCATCAGACCGAAAATCGATTAATGATTTTCGGGTTATCTTCCGGCAGGAGCCCAAGTTGTCGTCTGGCCAGCACTTTGGCGTACGACTTGTGTTCGACCGCGAGGGTTTTCTATTCATTGCGCTGGGGGAAAATAATCAGCGCCCTACGTCTCAAGACCTGAAGAAGCTTCAGGGAAAACTGGTTCGCCTCAACGCCGATGGCAGCGTGCCGAAAGACAATCCATTTTCAGGGAAGAGCGGCGTCCGTCCTGAAATTTGGAGCTATGGTCACAGAAATCCGCAAGGCGCCGCCCTTAACCCCTGGACCGGACGCTTGTGGGTTCACGAACATGGCCCACGCGGAGGCGACGAAATCAACCTTCCGGAAGCAGGAAAAAACTACGGTTGGCCATTGGCAACCCACGGTCGCAATTACTCGGGGCTGGCCATCCCCGAAGCGCAGGGTGATTCGGCAGAGGGCACCGAACCGCCTCATTATGTGTGGCTGAAGTCGCCCGCTATTTCCGGCATGGCCTTCTATAACCATGAGCGCTATCCCGCATGGCGCAACAGTGTGTTTATTGGAGCCTTGAAAGACCGGCAGTTGATCCGGCTGGAGCTGGACGGCGACAAGATCGTGCGCGAAGAACGGCTGCTGAGCGACCTTGGCGAGCGTGTACGCGATGTGCGCAGCGGCCCAGATGGTTACCTGTACGTTCTAACCGATAGCAGCAAGGGTTCTTTACTACGCGTCAGTCCATCCCCCTGATTGAAGGAGTTTTCATGCGCGCATTACTCATTTCCGTTCCCGTCGTAGCGGTACTCGCGGCGTGCCAGTCTTCCGTACCTTTTGAAGCGGTCAGCGATCAATGTGGGTCATTGGGCTACCTTTCAAAGGTTGGGCTTAAGCTCGAAGAAGCACAAGAGTCGAGTTTTCCAGCCGAAACGCGGTTTATAAGGCCTGGTACGCCCACCACTAAGGATTACCGCGCCGAGCGTCTGAACGTTCATATCAATAAGCAAGGGCGCATTGAGAAAATAGACTGCGGATGAATGACGATATTGCAGTTACAAATATAAATATTTTGTTTTAAGACGCTATACTTAGGGAAAACACCTAGTCAGCATTCCTGCGGGGATTCTCTAAATCATGCGTCTTTTGCGTTTTCGTTTTAATGATGTGAGCCTTACACGGCGAGTGTGGGCGGTCATGCTAGTCAACGGTTTGGCCATGCTTGCCATCATGGCCAGTTCCGGTTGGGGCCTGTATCAGGCCCGTTCCCGTCTTGAGTCTTTGCATACAGAGCGCATGGCTGCCGCTGAGCAGGCGAGTCAGCTGATTCAGGATTACTACAATCTGCGCTTGAACATTCTGCTGAGCTTTCAGCATGACCCCGCCAATGTTCTGTATTCTTTGCACGGTCATGAGATTACGGCGCATACGGATGTGTTGGCATCCAGTGAGTCGTCATGGACTCAACACTATCGCGAACTTGTAGCGCGCGTATCCAATGAAACTGAACAAGTTCTGCTGACCGCGATAGAACAGAAACAGCTTGCTTGGCTGGCAAAGGTGCGCGCAGCAGTACAACGGGTGCACGCGGGAGACTTCAGCCCGGATTCTATGCAGGCTTTTCTAGTGGCAGGGCGCACGGAAGGTGATGCCTTGCTGGCGTCACTGGTCGAACTTCAGAAATTCCAGCGCATTATGGCGGACGAAGCTGTGGGCGAGGCCGAAACACGCTATCACCAGGCGGTTCTGATGTTCGTGCTTATCGCTTTGTTGGTCATTCTTCCTGGTGTTCTCCTTATGCTGAGCACCATGAAGCGGCTCAGCAATGGGTTCAAACGGGCGATTAGTGCTGCCCAAGCAATAGCCCATGGTGATCTTTCGCATCGTGACAACGATTCGGCTGGCGACGAGATTGGCGTGCTAATTACCCAAATGCGGACTACGAGCAACAGTCTTAATGGGCTGATACACCGAATCGTGCTTGGCGCGGACTCTGTTTCCAGCGCGGCGGATGCAGTTGCCCAGGGCACCCAGGACCTGGCCTCCCGTACCGAACAACAAGCGGCAGCTCTTGAAGAAACGTCAGCTGGCACTGAAGAACTTAACAGTACCGTGCAGCAAAATGCAGACAATGCCTCGGAAGTCGACAGAATGGCCATCACCACTTCCCAGTTGGCTGAACGAGGTGGGGCAGTGACCAGTCATGCGGTCGATACCATGGAAGTCATCCGTCAGGCGTCTGAGAAAATCGCCGAGATCGTGAATATCATCGACGGTATCGCATTTCAGACCAATATCCTTGCACTCAACGCCGCGGTGGAGGCCGCGCGCGCAGGTGAGTCGGGTCGCGGGTTCGCGGTTGTCGCCGGCGAAGTCAGGGCGCTGGCGCAGCGCAGCGCTAGTGCTGCACAGGAGATCAAGCAGGTAATTCACGAATCCGTGGAAGGAATCCGGAAGGGTTCGGATGAAGTAGCACAGGTCGGCGTGGCCATGACGGAGATCGTCGAGAGCTTCCACCACATGAAGACCTTGATTGGCGAAATTGCCAATGCCTCTAAGGAACAGGCGCTAGGCCTCCAGCAAATCAACCTGGCAGTCAACCATATGGACGCCACGACACAGCGTAACGCTTTGCTGGTGGAGAACACGCTGCGCACATCCGAAGAACTGCAGCGAGAAGCCAACACCTTTCGCGAACTGGTGGCGGCCTTCCGGCTGGCGGAAGACGAGCCCATCAGGGCGCTGGTGCGCTAGCCCTGGAAGCCGCCCTCATCCAGCCAAGCCTGTTCCTGCGCTGTAGTCGTCCGCCCCAGCAGACGGTTGCGGTGCGGGAAGCGGCCAAAACGTTCGACGATCTCATGATGGTGCACGGCCCATTTAGCGGACTGGCTGCCGGGCAATTGCGCAAATAATTCCGTGCAGCGCTTTTGATCCGCCAGTGATTCTGAGTGCATGAACGGCATATAGAAAAAACTGCGCAGGTCCGGCTCAAACGCGAGATCGTGGCCAAGTGATATGGCGCGGTCGGCAGTGCTTAGTGCGAGTGGGTCTGTGGCGTATATGTGCGCGCTTCCGCGGAAAATATTGCGCGGGATTTGGTCCAGCAGAAGTATGAGAGCCAGGGCTCCTTCCGGACTTTCCAGCCAGTCAGACAGTTCGCCTCGCGAAGCAGCCATGTGTAGTTCAAGAAACCGCTCGCGGCACTGGGCATCGAATGCTTCGCCACCACGGAACCAGCGCTCAGGCCCGGCGTTTTTCCAGAATGTAATTACGTCCTGTGCAGTTGCGGTCATGCCTACTCCTTCGAAGGGCCAGCCGGGTCAAATTCTGGCCGCTGGCTACAGCTTTCATACCAAATGGCGCTAGGCTTCCCCTGGCCTGCGAATTGTTGGGCGCGCCTGGGGGAACGCCATACACCACCAGCGAGCCCCAGCTGGGGTTCAACGGCATACCAGAACCACCGGCCGTCTGCGTCCTGGGCCAGCCAGTTCCAGCCAGGCGGGGCATCTGACCATGAAGGAGGGGATTTAGCGTCTTGGCTCATGTTCTTCCTCGATGGCGCCACCGAAAAGCCCCGCGCGATAGTCATGAAACGCCTGCTGGATTTCGTTCTCGCTATTCATGACAAAGGGCCCATACTGGATAATTGGTTCATTCAGAGGCCGGCCGGCGATGAGCAATACACGGCTATCCTGTTCTGCCTTGAGCACCACCCCGTCCGTATGCGGAGAATTCGCCAATATGGCCAGGCCGCCCGGTGCGACGCGCGTGCTTCCGACGTTAAGGGCACCCTCATAAACGTGGATAAAAGCATTGTGCGTTTCAGGAATGTCTTGCTGGAAGCAGGCCCCAGCCGGGACGTGCAAATCCAGGTATAGCGGCTCCGTGACCGGGCGTTCGACGGCGCCTTGAACGCCATGGCTGCGACCAGCGATCACCGTCACCTGCACACCTTCTTCGCTAGTGAAAACAGGAAGTTCGTCTGCCGAAAAATCGCGATACCATGGCGCGCACATCTTGTCGATGGCGGGCAGGTTCAGCCAAAGCTGGAAACCTTTCATCAGGCCATGCTCCTGCTGCGGAATTTCGGAATGGATCACGCCTCTGCCCGCGACCATCCACTGTACACCGCCGGTCTCAAGTAAACCTTCGTTTCCCGCGCTGTCCCGGTGCAGCATGCGCCCCGCAATCATATAGGTGATTGTTTCGAACCCGCGGTGTGGGTGGTCGGGAAAGCCCGCGATGTAGTCGTCCGGATTGTCGCTGCCAAACGCGTCCATCATCAAGAAGGGGTCCAGACGGCGCTGCAGGGTTTGGCTTAGAAGCCGGGTCAGGCGGACTCCAGCTCCGTCGGAGGCCTCCACCCCTTGAATCAGGTGTTCGACTTGACGCGGATACTGTACACGCGCCAACTTGCTAGAGTTGGGAGCATTCATTAGTCGTCTCACATGGAATTCAGAATGAATTCACTCTAAGCCCATAAGAGGTTGAGGGGAAGCCAGCTTGACGGGTTCGATTGTCCCGCAAATGAGACGACGACGCGCTAACGTTCCAATAGCGCAGCCCGGGGCCGCACTGCACTTGATCCAAATTCGTTCTACTGACGGCGCATCTGACCTACAATTTTCCTCATGCGCATTCCTGGCAGGTTTTTCTGGTGCCGTAGTGTCTCCGCCTGGCAATTTACTTTCGGCCTGGCGGTCTTTGCATTCCTGCTCAGGGCGTTCATACCGTTGGGGTACATGCCGGCCCCCGCTACGCACGGCTTGCCATTCGCAGTCACCCTATGCAGCAGTGCGGGGCCAGTGTCGGTGCCAACGCACCACCCGCATGACTCGCATCATCCTGCGAACGATCACAGTCAACTTTTCGAGAACTGTCCTTTCGGGCTGAGCCTGGCTTTCAAACTCATGCCGGGGGCAGATTCCCCTTCATTGTTTGCTGAGCTGGTTTATCTGGTTGTGCCGGCGTTCACTGGCAAGGTTTCATCGGCCAGAAGATCAGTGCTTGGGCCACCTCTCGGTTCACGTGCTCCGCCCATGGGTAATCTCCATTACAAGCAATAAAGCCCTTACTTTTGAATCAGGAGATTCTCATGACCACATTCTTTCAGCGGGCCGCATTCGGCCTTTCAGCCATGATGATTGCCGCGGCCTCGCATGCACAGATTGTCATCGACGAGCCATGGGTTCGCGCCACTGTGCCCAGCCAGTCCGGAACCGGTGCCTTCATGAAGTTGACATCCAAGACCGATTCCAAGCTCGTGGAAGCGGCGTCCCCCGTAGCGCAGCACGTGGAAGTGCACGAAATGGCAATGGAAAACAACGTCATGAAGATGCGCCAGATTCCGGGCCTGCCGCTTCCCGCGGGCAAGACCGTGGAACTCAAACCGGGCGGATATCACATCATGTTCATCAACCTCCATCAGCAGGTGAAGGAAGGTGAGCAGGTTCCATTGACACTCACCTTTGAAAGCCCGGACGGCCAACGCAGTTCAATGGAGTTATTGGCCCCGGTGAAGCCCCTCGCGACACCGGCTGGCGGCCATGGGCACGGTCAACCTATGCATAAGCAAAGCTCGCAAGGCCACGGTCACAACCACGGCGCGGCCAAACACTAGGAGGCGACATGCAAAGCTTAACCATCGGCCTGTTTGGGGCCGCGTTGGCGCTCGCCTCCAGTTCTGTATTAGCCCATGCCGGACACCAGCATGAGAGTGGGGGCGGCGACGGCCATGCATGCCACGCACCAGTACAGCGCAGTACCACGGCTGAAAACGCAAGCGCTCCTGAGGATGTCACCGTGAGTGACTGCTGGATCCGCGCTTTGCCGAACCGCCTTCCTGCAGCTGCTTACTTCCGCATCAGCAATACAGGTGAGCAAAACGTTGTGCTGCGCGGCGCTGAGGCACAGGGTTTCAGCAAGGTAATGCTGCATGGTCATGACGAGTCGGGAGGTATGGCTCGCATGACCCATGTCGAGGCAGTCACTGTTGGCGCGGGGCAGCAATTTGAATTCGCGCCAAGGGGCCACCACGTGATGCTCGAGCAGGCGGATTTCGATCTGGAAATCGGCAGTCAGCGCCCGCTCACTCTATGGTTTGAAGGAGACAAGGCTTTGACCGTGCAGTGCGAAGTTAAAGCCCCTGGCACGTTGAAGTAGGCAGTACAGGCCCTGGCGCAGTGGCTGACGCCAGGGCCTGTAGCGCCAGCAAGCGGCAAGTTGCAGGTGTATGATCTGACGCACGTGTCCAGAGGGATAAGCCTTCAAAGCGCTTTCGATTACTGAGATTCATCATGCCGCTCCGTAAAGTTCTTATTTGTACTGTTCTGCTGCCGCTTGCCTTCACATTGGCGGCGTGTAAAGAAAAAGAAGGTCCTGCTGAAAAAGCGGGCAAGGAATTAGATAAGGCGGCTGCAGCGGTAGGCCAGCAGCTGGAGAACGTTGGCGAGCGTATCCAGGGCGCAGTATCCAATAAGTAAACGTAGGGCCCAAACGCGATTCTGCCGCGCCCAACCCCGTTTACGATCGGCGAACTACCGATCTAAATGTGCTTGCCACCAGCTGAGCAAATGCGGGGTCATTGATGTGTAATTGCACTTTGTGTATGCGGTGAGTTGGCGTGGCTTCAAAGGTTTGCTCCAGCGCCTGGAATAAGGCCTGATTGGCCTCGGGGTCATGAAAGGGCTGGCCTGGAGCGTCCAGAGCCGAGAGCCCGTTAATGGGCAGAAACAAATGCACCACGCCCGGCGAACGGTTCAGCTGCTCGGCAATGCGCAGCCCTGCACGCTTCAGCTCGGCCGCAGTGCTGCGCATGAGGGTCACCTGTGGGTTATGGACGTGGAATAGCCGTTCTTTGTATTGCTCGGGTATTGTGGGGGGCGCTCCCCAATTGATCATATCCAAGGCGCCCAGCGAACCCACCCATGGGATCCCCAGCTCTGCAGCTGCGGCCAGCCGGCCAGGCCCTGCATCGCAAACTCCCCCGGCAAGATGCTGCCCGACCTCGGTCGTGGTGATGTCGATAATTGCGCTCAACATGCCCGCCTTTGCCAGTGCCTCCATTGTTTTGCCCCCAGCACCGTTGGCGTGAAACACTTGGCAGTCGTACGAGTCTTCCAGCATGTGAACCACTGACTGCACGCAGGGAGTCGTGACGCCGAACATGCTTAAGCCTATGGCGGCTTTGTCGTCATCGGCCGGGGCCGGCACCTCATGGGTAAGCATGCCAACAATGGCATGTGCGGCGTTGGCAAGAATATTACGTGACAAGCGATTCAGGCCCGCCAGATCTGTGACCGGGTTTATCACACACAAGTCGGCACTGCCGACAAACGCCGACGTGTCTCCGGAAGCCAATGTCGTGACAAGCAGCTTGGGCATGCCGAAGGGCAACTCGTGCATGGCGGGCGCAATCATGGACGTGCCGCCTGAGCCCCCGATGCCCAGCATTCCACAAATGCCGCCTTCCTTATACCTGGTCCTCACCAGCTGCCGCAGCGCCTGGCCCATGGCAGTGACTGCCAGCCCACGGTCACTGCCCGCCAGTACGTAGTCTCTCCCAAGCTCATGACAGTCTGCCACTTCGTTTGCGGTGACATCTGCCATTGGGTGCTTACCCCGAGTACTGATGTCTATGGTCAATACGGGCACTCCGGCAGCACGGATAAGGCCCGCCATATACAATAATTCATCTGCTTTGGTGTCGAACGTGCCGACCACCCACAGGCTTGGTCGGCTATTCATCAACGGCCTCCGAATCGCTGGTTCACGCACTCAAAGAAGATACGGAAAGTATCTGCAACCCGATGGCAGGCATCGGCTTCCTGATCAGCGGGAACGTCAAAATTTGCCCACCACTGACCGAAACATTGGTTGCCCTCGGTGATGGGCAATAGCTGCATGGTTGCGACGTAATGCCTCCAGTCAGCGTCAATGTGAAGGATTTCGTACGTGCAGCGATGCTCTATATCGGATAGTTCCAGCAAGCGCTCACGCAAGTAACCGCCCCCGTCTTTCACGCTGAAGTGACGAACGCAGCCGATGCGATCAGCAGGCCAATCGTCCTCTATGTAGGATTTTTCAAAGAAGGGGTGGTAATTACCCAGGTCGCCAAAGTCGCGCAACATGCCCCACGCTTGGTCCAGGGTGGCATTCATCACAGCACTTACATACACGCGGGCCATTTGTGTCTCCTCCTGAGGGGTGCTTATTTTCCGAGCGCTTTGTAGCGGCGTACGTGGTCGGTAATCGCTTGCTCGACCGGCAGACGTTCCATGCTGCTGGCACCATAAAAGCCGTTGCAATGTTCACTGTTCTTGAGCACATAAGCGACATCGTCGGGCATGGAAATGGGGCCGCCATGCGCAATGACGATAATGTCCTTGCGGACGCGCCGAGCTGCTTCACCCCATTCATCGATTAGGCGAACCGACTCTTCCAAGCTTTTTGACGAGGTTGCGCCTATGGTGCCACCCACCGTTACTCCCATGTGGGGAACGATGAAATCAGCGCCGGCTTTAGCCATTTCCACCGCCTCGTCCGCACTGAAAACGTATGGAGTGGTGAGCAGGTCAAGCTCATGCGCCTGCCGGATCATGTCAACCTCAGAGGAAAAGTTGATGCCAGTTTCCTCCAGACTCTGCCGAAATGTGCCATCAATGATGCCCACAGTGGGAAAATTCTGCACCCCGGCAAACCCCAGGTCTTTTAGTTTCTGCAGGAATATGGGCATGACAATGAAGGGATCAGTGCCATTGACACCCGCTAACACTGGCGTGTGCTTGCATACAGGCAGTACTTCCCCGGCCATCTCCAGAACAATTTCGTTGGCATTGCCGTATGCCAGCAGGCCAGCCGAAGAGGCGCGGCCTGCCATACGGTATCGTCCCGAGTTATAGATGACAATCAGGTCAATGCCTGCTGCTTCTTCACATTTGGCAGAGATGCCGGTGCCCGCTCCACCGCCAATGATGGGCTCGCCCCGCGCCACCATGTCCTGGAATTTTTTCATCAATGTCTGGCGATCATGCCTGGCCATAAGTACTCCCTGATATAGATACGATATGTCATGATGTAATGCATGGAACCGTCAGAATTCCCTGCCACGATTGATGCTGCCGCCCCTGTGACTCACAAGGAGCCCGTTATGGCGGAAGCCGATAAGGCGCCGCGGCTTACTCGTCCGGATATCCTCACGGAAACCCATGTATTGGGCGAGGACACCCGGGTGCTGACAGTGCGCGCGGAACATTGCGAGGCGCTGGCGGCGCGCCACATCGCGCACGTGGCGGTGGTCGATGCGGCCGCCCCCTACACCATCGTGCGCACCCATTTGAGCGGCGCTTTCATGCAGGTGTGCCTGGGTGGGGAAGGGCAAACCTTGCTCGATGGGCGCTGGCTTGCGCACACGCCGGGATTTGCGAGCTTCGCTCCCGCCCATGTACTGCATGCCTTTCACTGCCTGCCTGCAACACGTTGGCAATTGTGCTGGGTTCGGTTCATGCCAAGCTCCCCCCGGTCTCTGGCGGGCGCCATGAGCCCCTCTCTGACACGCTTCGACGGACGTTCCCTCGAACACGCGGTGCGCGGCCTCTACCATGAAGTCAACACTGGTGGCGACCCGGGTTCCTGCGCCATATGGGTCGATATCATTGAGCGCTATGTGGCGCGCATTGTCGACCCCTGGCAGCGGGAGCCACGATTGAACAGCATGTGGGGTGCGGTGCTCGCCGATCTCGGCCGGCCTTGGGTGCTCGAAGAGTTGGCACGGTTGGCGAACATCAGCCCCGAACACCTGCGGCGTCTGTGCTGGGAGAACTTCGGGCGCAGCCCGGGGCGTCAGCTCACTGCCATGCGTATTGCCCGGGCCGCACACGAGCTGGTCACTACCCAGCGCAAGATCGAGGCCATTGCGCGCGATGTCGGTTACGCCAACCCGTTCACCTTTTCGAACACCTTCAAGCGCCTTACGGGTTTCAGGCCCTCTGAGTACCGCACGCGACCGCGCAAGTGAGCGGGCATTAGGGCCCGCTACCAACCCGCTCGTACGGCTTCCGACGCTCCTGCCATTAAATGTATTGCGATTCACTTCTTCACGAGATAGCAGGTACTGGCAGATAGGGGCGCGAAGGCTTCATCGCCAGGAATGGTCTTCACCAGCTTGAAGTAATCCCATGGCTCCTTGGACTCTTCGGGTGATTTGACCTCCCAAAGATACATATCGTGAACCATGCGACCGTCCTCCCGAATCTTGCCGTTCTGGGCGAAGAAGTCGTTGATGGGCATTTCGCGCAGTTTGGTAGAAACCGCATCCGGTTCATCGGTGCCAGCCGCTTCCACAGCCTTCAGATAGTGCATGGTGGAGGAGTAGTCTCCCGCGTGCGCCATATTGGGCATGCTACCCACACGCTCGTAGTAACGGCGGGCGAATTCGCGTGAACCTTCGTTCATATCCCAGTACCACGCATTGGTGAGCAGCAGACCCTTGGCGATATCCAGCCCCAGCGCGTGAACGTCGTTGATCCATAGCAGCAGAGCGGCCAGCTTCTGGTTGGGGGTGAGACCAAACTCGTGGGCAGCCTTAATGGCATTGATGGTGTCCTGCCCTGTGGAAGCGAGACCAACAATCTTGGCCTTGGAAGTTTGTGCCTGCAGAATGTAGGAAGAAAAATCGGTGGTGCCGAGCGGGTGGCGAGCCGAGCCCATCACCTTGCCGTTGGCATTTCGGACGACGCTTGCCACTTGTTCTTCCAGGCCAATTCCAAAGGCGAAATCTACAGTGAGGAAGAACCAGGTATCGCCGTCCGGCTGTTCGACCACGGCACGGCCGGTGCCATTGGCCAAAGAATAGGCATCGTAGGTGTAATGGACCGTGTAGGGCGAACACCGGTCATTAGTCAGCCCCATATTGGAGGGGTTGTTCACGATGATATGTCGGCGCTTTTCCTTAGCAAGGTCTGCTACCGCCAGGGCAACGGCCGAGTTGGCCAGGTCGGTGATCATGTCCACCCCGTCGCGGTCGAACCACTCGCGGGCACGGGCTGCACCTACGTCCGGTTTATTAAGGTGGTCGGCATACACGACTTCGATGGGTTTGCCGAACATTTTCCCGCCGTAGTCTTCCACGGCCATTCGTACGGCCTCGACGGCACCGCGCCCTGAGATGTCTGCATAGACGCCAGAGATATCGGTGAGAACACCGATACGCAGAACGTCGCCAGATAGTTGCTGACCATATGCCAGCGACGTGCAGGCCGCGAAGGCTATTGTCGCGGCCGAACCCTTCCAGAATTTGGGATGCATGTTTGTCTCCTGTTATGCAGTTCCTCGTCACCGCAGCTGCAACCTTGTGTCTCCAAGGCTTGAGTTGATCGTAGATTCCCACCACCCGACGGTCCATGCCACGAAGGCACGATTACCTATCCAGAATCCACATCCGCTTTGGTTATGCAAAGTCCGCAATTAATTAATTTAGAAATCACTGTCGCTTTTTGCCTCGTCGATAATGCAGCGATTATCCACCTAAAAGCGCGAAAATCGTTCAATTGTCTTTAAAATACGAATTGCTTATAATGGGCCGCGTGCTTGATACAAGAAACTTCAACAATAGTCTCAATCACTTATCGCCTGGCTCTGCACATTGTTCGTTTTCGGAAGTAAGCCTTCGTGCAGGGCATTTCGTAAAGGGTGCCGCGCCATAATGCAAGGTTGCTTTGATCTGTTCGCGCCCCACGCTAGTCCGTATTCGTACGGCATTTAAATGTTCAGTCTTTGGCGGGCCGTCGCGTGGTTCGCCCTGAGCGACTCTGCTCGCTCTTATAGTCCTCTCCCGCTTCCTGGGGTTTGAATTAACTCCGGGCGGGGTTCATTGGGTTTTTCTGAACCGTTTGGTTCGGTACTCGGAATGAAAGGAGAGAAAACATGGTCAAAATCGCCATCGTCGGTCTCGGCAATTGTGCAAGTTCCCTTGTACAGGGCTTGCACTATTATCGGGATCGCTCGCCCGCCGATGTCAGTGGCCTGATGCACTGGGAAATCGGTGGCATCCGCCCTCAAGACATTCGGGTCGTAGCGGCCTTTGATGTTGATGCTCGAAAGGTGGGCAAAGATGTCGCCGAGGCCATTTTCGCTGCACCAAATTGCACGACGGTTTTCCAACCCGAGATTCCCGCAACCGGTGTGAAAGTGGAGATGGGCCCCATCATGGATGGCGTTTCTGAGCATATGCTCAGCTATCCGGAGCACCTTCGTTTCAACCCGGCCAATTTGCCTCAGCCCGATAAGCAGAAGGTGATCCGCATTCTGCAAAAGAGTGGGGCAGAAGTCATGCTTAACTACCTGCCGGTGGGCTCAGAGCAGGCCAGCCGATTCTATGCCGAGTGTGCACTCGAGGCCGGCGTGGCGTTTATCAACTGTGTGCCGGTGTTTATTGCGAGTGACCCAGAATGGGCACGCCGTTTCGCTGCGAAACGCGTCCCCATTATTGGCGATGACATCAAGGCTCAGCTGGGGGCCACCATAACTCACCGCGTGCTGACCGACCTGTTTGCGCGTCGAGGTGTGAAGCTGCATCGAACCTACCAGCTGAACACTGGCGGGAATACTGATTTCCTTAACATGAAGAATCAAGACCGGTTGGCGTCCAAACGGACCTCCAAAACGGAGGCGGTTCAGGCCGTCGCAGCCAAGCGTCTGGACGAAGAGAGCATTCACGTCGGCCCGTCCGACTACATTCCATGGCAGAAGGACAACAAGGTTTGCTTCCTGCGCATGGAGGGAGCGCTCTTTGGCGATGTTCCCATGAATTTGGAACTGCGACTCTCAGTCGAAGATTCCCCCAACTCTGCAGGCGTAGCCATCGATATGATCCGCTGCGCAAAGCTCGCCTTGCAGCGCAAGCAGGGCGGAGTGCTGGAGGCGCCATCCGCCTATTTCTGCAAGCATCCGCCTCGCCAGATGACGGACGATCAGGCTTACGATGAAGTGGAAACCTTCATCGCACCAGTCCCATTGAGCGTTCCTGCCTAAATCGTATGGAGGCTGTGATACTCGCAGCCGGCCGCGGCTCGCGGCTGCAGGCCCTCTCGGCTTGCAAGCCGCTGACGCCGCTGCTTGGCACTACTTTGCTCGAGCGAAACCTCCGCCTGGCAATTTCAGCCGGGGCACGCCGCGTGATCGTCGTCACCGGCTACCGGCATGAAGACATTCGTCAGTGGAAGAACCGCTTGCCCCTGCGCATTCGCAAGTGTGTGGAGCTGGTGCACAACCCTCATTGGAGCAGTACGGAGAACGGGTATTCGCTGGCCCAAGCGGCTTCGCATTTGTCGGGACGATTTCTGATCCTGATGGCAGACCATGTTTACAGTCTGGAGCTCCTTCGGACGCTCGTGGAATGTGACCCGCAGGACGGTGCTGTTCTTGCGGTGGACAGGCGACTCGGGCGCGACGGCATTGACCCACAAGACGCAACCAAGGTTCGTCTCGAATGTGGGCGCATCACTGCACTGGGCAAGAATCTGCAACGGGCCGACGCCTACGACACCGGTGCCTTTCTCTGCAGTACGGCGCTCCTGCCGATGCTGGACTGTCTGCGGCAGAGTGCGGATACGCGACTGTCGGGCGTGATGCAGACGCTGGCTGACGCGGGCAAACTCCTGGTATGCGATGTCGGGCATGCGTATTGGCAGGATGTCGACACCCCGGCAGACCTTTCCGCCGCGAGGGAAGGGCTGCTGGCGTCTTTATCAGGCGGAAAGCAGGCCGACGGTCCGGTTTCGCGCTATTTGAATCGGCCATGTTCGCGCTGGATAAGTCGTCGCGTGGCAGACACCGGCATCAGCCCCAACATGGTTTCCTGGCTGGTGTTCGCGCTTAGTTCCCTGGCGGCTCTTCTAGCTGCGAGTGCAAGTTGGTGGCTCACCTACATATTGGCCGGTGTGTTGATACAGCTGGCTTCCGTACTTGATGGTTGCGATGGGGAGCTTGCCCGCCTGCGCGCCCAGAGCAGTGACTACGGAGGCTGGCTGGACGCTATTCTGGACCGCTATGGTGATGCGGCGCTCATCGCAGCGCTCACATGGCAAGCTATGAATGGAGACGGGCCATCCGCCTTCTGGCTTGGTATGGCGGCCTTGGCAGGTAGCTTTATGGCGAGTTATTCGGCTCATAAAAGCGACCGGCTGCTAAAGGAAAGCCTAAGAATCGGGCGGGACCTGCGTATGCTTGTTCTTGCATTGGGCGTGGCATTACAACAACCCGCAGCGGCCTTATGGCTGCTAGCGATCGCCATGAATCTCACTGTATGTGTACGGGTTTACAAATTGCGCCATGTCATGTGAGCTGGAAAAGGCATTTGCAATGATACGGGCCCAGTTGAAACAGTCGCAGGTGCCTGAAGACCCTGGGCATGCTGAGAACACACTGAAATGGCTGCTGCGGCTAGATCCGCAGGCGGACCCAGCTTTGCGTCTGGCCGCATTGGCTCACGATATTGAGCGCTCCAGACCGAACCGCCTGCGTAGGCAGGATTTTTACGATTACGACCGCTTCAAGGCCATGCATGCTGCCATCGGGGCACGCATGGCGGCAAGCTTATTTCGCGGGGCTGGCGTGCACCGGAGTGTCCGCCGGGAAGCGTGCAGGTTGATACGTCTACATGAAAGCGGGGGCGATGCCCGAAGCGATCTGCTCAAGGATGCCGATAGCATCTCTTTCTTCGACCATAATCTGCCCGCTTATTTTGAACGGGAAGGTATGGAGGAGACCCTGCGCAGGGCGACTTGGGGATATGCCCGGTTATCCGAACGCGGCCGCCGCCACGTAGCGGGCATCCGTTATCGTTGCGACGCGCTGCAAAACATACAGAAGTTTGTGCTGAATCAGGAAAAGTAGCGGGCCAGGGCCATGCCCAGAAACAAGCCAGCTAACGCCAACCCGACCGACGCCACGATATAACCCATGGCCAATGCAAGATGGCCTTGCTCATAGAGCAGGGCGGCATCTAGCGAGAAGGCGGAAAATGTGGTGAACCCGCCCAGAACACCGGTGGCTAAAAATAGCCGCATGCCAGCGTGCAGCTCCCAAATTGTGGAGAACAGCCCAAAAAGTACCCCCATGAGCAAGGAGCCCAATATGTTGACGGCCAAAGTTCCAAAAGGGAAGCCGGTTCCCAAAAGTTTCAGCGCGAACATATTCACGGAGTGACGCATGGCCCCGCCTATACCGGCGCCGAGAAAGACTATCAAATAGTTGCGCATGTCTTGGTCTGGGTATGTCAGTATTGAGTTAAAAGCCGGGCAGGGTAGGGGGAAGGTCCCTTACCGGTTGGGGAAGGTCCCTTACCGGATCAGCCGTATCGGGCAACTGGTAACGTGAGTTTCCCATTCGGGGGGTGACAGGCCACCACTGGAATGCAGACTCCGGGCGCGGCGTTGAGAGTAGCTCTAGTGCCGTGGTGATGGGCGTGGCCGGATCAAGCCACGAGATGGCGTCTTCGGCAGACAAGCATATGGGCCGACGGTCATGAATGTCGATCATGCCGCCGGCCGCGTCGTCAGTGACAATGGCGAATCCCGTCTCGGCCAAAATTTCCCGCCCTGGTTGCCATGCCGTGAACCCCGCCATAAGCACGGGCTGATGGTCTCGGGCGCTGATAAACCAGGGTTGCTTGCTGCCTTTCTCGCCGGTCCATTCGAACCAGCCGTCAGCCGGGACGATGATGCGCTTGCTCAGCAATGGTTTCCAGAAGGCAGAGCCTTTCAATACGGTGTCCAAACGCGCATTACTCGCAGGGCCCCGTTTATACCAAGCGGGTTTATAGCCCCAGAAGAGGCGGTCAGCCTGCTCGCTGCCATCTCCCAGCCGATGAAGGGTGAGGGGACGTGTGCCGGGCGGGACGTTGTACCTGGGCGCGTCCGCTACTTCGAGTATGGTGTGAGCATTAGGAAACACCCTTTCTTCGTACTCGCTCAATGTGCGCGCTTGGCGAATTCTTCCACACATAGCCCCTCTACCTAACTTGCAAAGTTCCCCGCAGGCGCGGTCGGACCCGGATGTTTAGCGCAACAATCGCTCGCCACCATGTTGCTTGAGGGCGGAATCCAGCGCTTGCTCGTAATCCTGCCGCGCCTGCTCGAATTGAGCGCGGCCTTTATCGGTAAGCACGGCGTACACCCCGCGCTTGTCGTCTGGGCACAAGTCACGAATGGTGTGGCCTGCGCGCTCAAGCCGTTCAACCATCCGTGAAACGGAACTCTGATTCAGGCCCAGCTGGGTGGCAAGCTCTTGCATCCTCAATTCCGCGCTCTCGGTTTGCGCCAGAATTTCCAGAGCTCGGTACTCTGATAGACCAAGACCGTGCTGCGCCTGCAACACCTTGCTCAGCTCGACCTCGACACTGGCAACAATTCGGATGACCTCAAGCCACGCCTTACTGTTCTTAATGCTCACCGCCTCATTCCAACTCAACTGGGTGTGTTTATTCTCTCACAGCTCTCCTGCTTCTTACCTTGTCGCTGTCTGCCAGCTTGAGCCAAATTACGCCTGCAATGATGACAGCCAACCAAAAAGCTTGGGTGGGCGCCAAATCTTGCCCCAACAGGATGCTGCCGAATACCGCCGCCCCCACTGAACCAATCCCTGCCCAAACGGCATAGGCAATTCCGACATCAATGTGTTTAAGGGCGACGCTCAAGGCAAATAGCGTCAGCAGGAAGAAAACCACTGCAGCGATTGACCAGGATGGAATAGTAAAGGCTTGGCTACTCCCTACGCTCAGGGCATACCCAATTTCGAATACACCCGCCAAAATTAATATGAACCAGGCGCGGCTCGTATGATTCGGAGTTGCAGTAGTAGTGCTCATTTCAGGTTCCTTGCAGAAGGGCTGTGAAAGTTGTGGGGAATCATGCTGCGCCGCTCAGACGCAGGCCGACGACACCACCGATGACCAAGGCAATGCCGGCGAACTTGCTCATACTGAGACGCTGGCCAAAGAACAATGCTCCCAAAACCACGATGCCCACTCCGGCCACCGATGTCCAAATGGCGTAACCGACTCCCACGTCAAAGCTGAGCAGGGCGAGGCTTAGGAAATAGGTGGCGATTGCGCCGCTGATTAGCGTGGCGATAGTCCAGCCCAGGCGCGAGAAGCCCTGCGCCTTGCCCGCAAAGATGGCCACTGCAATTTCGAAGGCGACAGCAACGCTTAGGTAAATCCAGTTCATGTACGACTCCTTTAATTTAAGTGCATGTGCATGCATATTAAATCTGGAGGACTGGGGCGTCAAACTATTTGCGTATGCATGGAGTTTATTATTAGGGATTTACGTGGCGGCTTGTGTGGAGGAGTGGGGAATACAAAAAAATAGCCAACACATTGGCCGGAACGCGTGGAGAGCCCGGCCGGCGGAGTTCTATGCGTTCTATAGTCAGAGCCATGCCCAGCGCACACATCCGGTTGCTGGCAACCGCTAGCTACCACCCTTCACCTCGAAACCCGCATAAAACCAGAGGGAAGCCTCGCGACCGTTCGCGAGCCAAATCGCCAAACCCCCGCCCAGACTGGCGCGTACCGACGAAAAAAAACCAACCGAAATCGGTTGGTCTTTTAAAACTTGGTGGAGCCGGGGGGAATTGAACCCCCGTCCGCAAGCCGTCCGCAGGCAGTTCTACATGTTTAGTCGATACATT
>JAJUJD010000228.1 GCA_029267315.1 Alcaligenaceae bacterium | reverse complement strand
GCTGGAGCGCTGATCACATCGCCATATCGGGTGCGGCCTGAAGGGCCAGCCACACCAATAGGAGCGGGCCACCATTGAATACGGCGTGTAGCAGAATGGATGCGCCTATTCCTCGCCGCACCCGTAGCCAGCCCAGCACCATGCCGGTTACCCACTGTGGCAGCACCAGGAGAGGCAACAGCCACCACGGCGTCTGCCCCAAGTTGAAGTTGTAGAGGTGCACGCCAGAAAACACAATCGACGAAAAATGGAAGGCCCAGGGAAAGTGGTGCAGATACCAACCGCGCCATGCCCACGGAAGCGGCCGGCTGACCGCACGCCAGGACATTGCCAGCGGCGCCCACGCCAATAGCAGAAAGGCAGCGAGATAGAGCCCGCCGCTCAAGCCCGGACCGCTCAGCATGGCAGCTACCCCCAAGGGCAACATCAGGAACAGCCATTTCAATCGCCGCAGCCCGTAACGGAATACCATTTCCTCGGCTACTGGCGCCCACAGCAGTGCGGTCATCCAGGGAATGTTGTCAATGTTGAGCCGGTGGGTGGCACCGCCCAGGCCGGCCGCCATCACGGCGATGGGGCCGAAGAAAAGCAGGTTGATGGACCACATTAGCAGGGCCCACTGCAGAAGCCGTTTAAGGCTGAGGGCGGGAAACCAGTCTCGAAAAATACCGTTGCCAGTTCCCTGACCGGGTAAACGTGGGCTAACCGCCGGGTGCCGCACGAATGCGAAGAAATCCCGCAGTTCCGCGCGAAACGTTGGCCGCTCAGCCACGGTTCCCCTCGTGCAGGCGGCTCATCGCCTGCTGGAATTCACCATCAAGCAAGAGAGGCAGAATGTTGCGGCACCGATTGATGCTGTCTTCAATGCCGTCCATGTCCTCTTTGCGGGGCGCATTCAGGACAAAAGCGGCAACCTGCTGTGCCAAGCCGAAGCTGCGGGGGTGGCCGATTCCAATACGCAGGCGCCAGAACGCCGGACTTGAAAACGCAGCCTGAATGTCGCGCAGGCCGTTATGTCCAGCGTGCCCTCCGCCTTGCTTGAGTTTGACTTGCCCAGGCAGAAGATCCAGCTCGTCATGCAGAACCAGCACCTGTTCGGGTGTCATCTTGAAGAAACGCATCAAGGCGCCGGCCGCCTGGCCAGAGCGGTTCATGAACGTGATGGGTTTGGCGACTATGACTGCCTCGCCCTTGTACCGCCCCTTGGCCACCCAGGCAGAAAAATTCTTTTCCAAGGTGAAGGACGCGCCCAGGTCGTCGGCAAGGTGGTCGGCAAGCCAGAACCCCGCATTATGCCGTGTCGCTTCGTATTGAGGCCCGGGGTTTCCCAGCCCGATGATCAGACGTATGGGTGTAGCTGCGCTCATGAACAGTTTCAGAAAAAGGAAAACCCCTGCCCAGCATCCGCCTGGCAGGGGTCGCAAGCGTCCCGACAGTATAGGCCAGGGTCTCGCATTCAGCAGAAACCCGGCCCAGCCGGGAGGATGGCAATAACTTACTCGCCAGCAGCCTCTTCGCCGTCTTCCGCTTGATCGGAAGAGGAAGCAGCACCGCCGCCACGCACTTGGGCGTTGGCAACCACGAGATCAGCTTGCTGTACCAGGGTCACGCCTTCAGGCAGCTTGACGTCGCCAGCGTGCAGAACGGCACCGCCTTCCAGAGTGGAAAGGTCAACTTCGATACCTTGGGGCAGATCGGCCGGCAGGCAGGAAATTTCCAGTTCGGTGATCGGGTGAACAACCACGGCGGCAGACAGTTTCACAGCCGGAGAAATGTCGGCGTTGATGAAGTGCAGCGGCACCTTGGTGGTGATGCGCTCGTTCTTGGCCACGCGCTGGAAGTCGACGTGCAGAACTTGCTGCTTGTAGGGGTGCCATTGCACGGCACGCAGCAGCACGTTGCCCACGGACTTGCCGTCGACGATCAGGTCGAGAATGGAGGAGTGGTACTCTTCCTTGCGAACGGCGTGGTAGGTTTCGTTGTGATCCAGCTCGATGTTCAGGGGCTCGGCATTGCCGCCGTAAACGATGGCGGGAACACGGCCTGCGCGACGCAGGCGGCGGCTCGCACTCGTACCCTGGACGCTGCGCGTAGTGGCGTTGAATTTCATGGAATGCTCCAAATAAGCTAAGGCAGATTGCCTGTGGTTAAACGCGGTGAACACCGCAGTCTGCGAGCCGCCGCGACCAGCGGCTCACATAAAAAAGGGTTTAGTCAGCGAACAAAGAACTGACGGATTCAGCGTTGGAAATACGCAGAATGGTTTCCCCCAGCAGTGAAGCGCAGGAAAGCTGGCGAATCTTGGGGCAGTCGCGCGCTTCTTCGGAAAGGGGAATGGTATCTGTGACGACGAGTTCATCCAGGGCGGATTCAGCAATACGCTGGACAGCACCGCCAGACAGGACGGGGTGTGTGCAATAGGCGTACACACTGCCTGCACCTTGTTCCTTCAGTGCAGCAGCCGCCTTGCACAGCGTACCGGCGGTATCGACCATATCATCCATGATGATGCAGTTACGGCCATTGACGTCGCCAATGATGTTCATCACTTCGGACACGTTGGCACGCGGACGGCGCTTATCGATGATGGCCAGATCAGCTTCGAGCTGCTTGGCCAGTGCACGGGCGCGCACCACGCCGCCGATGTCGGGCGACACCACGACGAGGTCTTTGTAGTTGCGGCGCCAGATATCGCCCAGCAGGATGGGGCCGGCGTAAATGTTATCTACAGGAATATCAAAGAAGCCCTGAATCTGGTCGGCGTGAAGATCCATCGTCATCACGCGCTGCACCCCGACCACCTGCAGCATGTTAGCGACCACCTTCGCCGAAATGGCGACGCGGGCTGAACGGGGGCGGCGGTCCTGACGGGCGTAACCGAAATAGGGAATGGCTGCGGTGATGCGGCCAGCCGAAGCGCGGCGCAGAGCATCGACCATCACCATGATTTCCATGAGATTGTCGTTAGTGGGCGCACAGGTGGGTTGAAGAACGAAAACATCCTTGCCTCGGACATTCTCGTTGATTTCCACCATGACCTCGCCGTCTGAAAATCGCCCAACGGTCATTTTGCCGAGCGACATATCGAGGTGGTTGGCTACGTCCACGGCCAGCCTGGTATTGGCTGTGCCGGTAAAGATCATGAACTTTTCTTGTGCCATGATGGAAGCTGCGTTTTGCGTTGGCCCAAACGACAAAGCTGTTGACCAGCTCCCCTACGGGGCCGACTCAACAGCTTGTACGCTTCGACAGCCTTGAGGCTGAAAAAGTGGCTGGGGAAGAAGGATTCGAACCTTCGCATGCCGGAATCAAAATCCGGTGCCTTAACCAGCTTGGCTATTCCCCAATATTCGAGACTACCAGTGCCTGAGCGGGTGTTCAGATAAGCCGGGACAAGCCCAAATACCTTCCACAACCGCAGTTGGGCTTCCATGAGCTGCAAGCGCGTTTTCGACACAAACCTGC
>JAJUJD010000224.1 GCA_029267315.1 Alcaligenaceae bacterium | reverse complement strand
TACCCCTGTCAGTATGAATGCCAGCCTGTTCCGCCAACTGCGTATTGGGCCGGATGCCGACGGCCATGACCACCAGATCAGCGGCGACTTCCGAACCATCGCTGAAACGCAGTCCGCGTACTTTGCCCGACTCATCACCCAGAATCTCCTGCGTTTGCCGCTGCATCAGAAATTCCAGGCCGCGAGCTTCCAGGTTGCTCTTGAGCAGCGCTGCGGCCGTTGAGTCAAGCTGGCGGTCCATCAAGGTGGCGCCAAGATGCACCACAGACACTTCCATTCCCCGCGCCCCAAGCCCGTTGGCAGCCTCCAGCCCCAACAGCCCGCCGCCAATGACGACAGCCTTTTTGTGGGTGGCGGAAGCGACAATCATTTGGTTCACATCGCGAATATCCCGGAAGGTGACCACGCCTTCGAGATCGCGCCCGGGAACTGGCAAAACGAATGGGTTGGACCCCGTGGCTAGCAGCAGCCTGTCGTACGGAGCAACGGTGCCATCGCTGGCCACAACCTCTTTTCGCGCGCGATGAATGGCAGTGACCGTACTGCCCAGATGCAGACGGATGCCATTCTGCTCGTACCACGACTCATCATTCAGGATGATGTCGCGAATGGTCTGCTCACCCGTCAGTACGGGCGAAAGCAAAATGCGGTTGTAGTTGGGATACGGCTCCGACCCGAATACCGTGATTTCGTACAGGTCCGGTACTAGCTTGATCAACTCTTCGACAGTACGGATGCCGGCCATGCCATTGCCGACCACCACTAATTTCAATTTCTTCATTATGCGTCCACCATGGAAACCGGCTCCGCTGCCGCACCTTTGCGCTCATGAAGAAAGCGCACCACAGCGGCACGAAAATCCAGATAACGGGGATCATTGGCAAGCACCACGCGGTCACGCGGTCGCTCCAGATCGACTTTGAGAATCTCGCCTATCGTGGCGGCGGGGCCATTGCTGAGCATGACAATGCGGTCTGACAACAGCACTGCCTCGTCAACGTCATGCGTGACCATGACCACAGTCGTCTGCGTCGTGCCAATGATGCGCAGCAGTTCGTCCTGCAAATGTGCGCGGGTCAGGGAATCGAGCGCTCCGAAAGGCTCGTCCATGAGCAAAACATTGGGCTCGACCGCCAGTGCTCTGGCGATGCCCACCCGTTGTTTCATGCCACCGGAGATTTCCTTCGGCAATTTCTGTTCGGCGTGGCTAAGCCCTACGAGCTTGAGTGCAGCGCGTGTACGGTCCTTCAACTGGCTGGCGTTCTCCTTGCCTCCAAAGACGCGCTCCACAGCCAGATGCACGTTCTCAAAGCAGGTCAGCCAGGGCAGTAGGGAATGATTCTGGAAAACCACGGCACGGTCAGGTCCCGGTCCGTCGATCTCCTTGCCCCCACAAAGCAGCACGCCACTGGTGGGCAGAGTAATGCCTGCAATCAAATTCAGTAGCGTTGATTTACCGCAGCCGGAATGGCCGATCAGGGAAATGAACTCGCCCTGACGTATCGACAGATTAATATCGCGCAGCGCAACAAACTGAGCTTTGCCGCGGGTGAACACTTGGCCGACCGATTCGATACGGATGAACTTTTCCATGATCAAGTCTCGCTGTAGCTGTAGCGGCGACCCAGAGCCAGCAGCCCGGCATCCAGCAGCAGACCGACAATGCCGATGACGAAAATGCCGATCAGGATGTTCGCTACGTTAAGGTTGTTCCACTCGTCCCATAGCCAAAAGCCGATACCCGTGCCGCCGGTCAGCATTTCCGCTGCGACAATCACAAGCCAGGCCGTGCCAATGGACAGACGTATTCCTGTCAACAAGTAAGGCAGGACAGACGGGAAAAGAATGCTTTTGAACACCTTCCATTCCGATAGATTGAGTACGCGGGCCACGTTCAGGTAGTCCTGGGGAACCTGCTTCACACCATCGGCCGTGTTGATGATGATGGGCCAGATCGAACAAATGAAGATGGCCCAGATAGCGGCCGGACTGGCAGCCTGGAACAGGAGTAGCCCCAATGGCAGCCAGGCGAGCGGTGACACTGGTCTGAGGAGGCTGATGACCGGCGCGCAGATCGCGTTAAGCACGGCAAAGCGCCCGATTGCGAAGCCGGCGGGTATACCCACCAGCGCTGCCAGCAGGAACCCCCCGGCCACCCGCCCCAGAGATGCCAGAATGTTCCAGCCTATGCCCAGGTCGTTGGGCCCATTGTTATGGAAGGGCTCGGCAAATAGCTCGACAGCTGCCTCGAAAGTCGGCCCGGGTCCGGGAATGTCGCTAATGCGTAGTGCAATCACCTGCCATATCAAAAGCAGCACTGCAAAGCCGACGGCAGGGCCGAATGAGGCGCGCAGCCCCTTTTCGGCTTTCTCGCGCCAAGTGGATCCCGAGGAAACTGCTGAGGGTTCAATGGAAGCACTCACTCTCATCCCTCCCGCGAAGCCCGGATGGCGAAACCATCGGCGTAGGCGGCCGGGTCACTCCCATCCCAAGTCACACCGTCGATAAGTCGGCTACTGCGGCTTTCCGACGAAGGCAGTGCCGTGCCGGCCGCGGCTGCAGCCTGTTTATAGACATCGATGCGGTTGATTTGCTTGGCCACCGCCAGATAATCGGGATGCTCCTTCATGAGGCCCCAGCGCTTGTGCTGAGTCAGAAACCACATACCGTCGCTGAGATACGGGAAGTTCACCGCACCATCCCCGTAGAAACGCATGGCGTGCTTATCCGTCCAGGATTTACCCAGACCGTTTTCGTAATTCCCCAGCATGCGCTCCACAATGAACTCTTCCTTCGTGTTCACATAGGATTTCGCTGCAATGGTCTGCGCAGTCTTGCGGATGTTTTCCGCAGAACTGTCGATCCAGCGTCCGGCCTCAAGAATGGCGGCCGTGACGGCCCGGGCTGTATTGGGGTAGCGCTCAACGAATTCGGCGCGGGTTCCCAACACCTTTTCCGGGTGATCGGCCCAGATGTCCTGAGATGTGGCCGCAGTAAAGCCAATACCGTCCATGATGGCGCGCGCATTCCATGGCTCGCCCACGCAATAGCCGTCCATATTGCCGATGCGCATGTTTGCCACCATCTGCGGGGGCGGCACGGTAATGACGCGCGCACCCTGGGTCGGGTCTATGCCGTGGGCCGCAAGCCAGTAGTACAGCCACATCGCGTGCGTCCCCGTGGGGAAGGTTTCCGCAAATGTGTACTGTCGCGAATCCCCTGCCATCGCTTTCATCAAGGACTCCCCGTCCCGAATACCCGCTTCGCGCAGCTGGCTGGAAAGCGTGATGCCCTGCCCGTTCTGGCTCAAGTTCATCAACACGGCCATATCGTGGCGAGCGCCCGCCGTCCCAAGGTGGACGCCGTAGATCAGGCCATACAGAACATGAGCGCAGTCCAGGTCGCCGTTGACGAGCTTGTCTCGCACGCCCGCCCACGACGCTTCCTTGCGCGGGATGATTTTTACGCCGTGCTTTTTGTCGAAACCCATTACGGACGCCATGACGACCGAGGCACAGTCAGTAAGTGGAATGAAACCCACCTGAACTTCGGTCTTTTCGGGCGCGTCCGATCCGGC
>JAJUJD010000123.1 GCA_029267315.1 Alcaligenaceae bacterium | reverse complement strand
ACATTTCTTAGGCGGACCGATACGGCCTCCCAGGCATCAAGTGCTTGGGCACCACGGTTACGCGATAACAGTGGGCTGGCTTTGCAGCCCATTTTTTTTGGATTTTATGGCAGCAGAACTATTCGCTTTGACCCAGGAAGCATTGGTTGGCATGGACGTTGAACTCGTCGATGTCGAACGTGCGCCGGGCGGGCTGTTGCGAGTAACCATAGATCGTCCGGACGGGGTGCGCATTGAGGACTGCGAACGCGCTTCCAAGCACCTTTCCCGGGTCTATGAAGTCGAGAATATCGATTATCAGCGTCTTGAGGTCGGCTCTCCGGGCGTAGATCGTCCGTTGAAACGCCCTGAAGATTTCATGCGTTTCGCGGGCGAACGGGTCGAAATCAGGCTGCGCCAGGCAGTGGACAATCGCAAGGCCTTCACCGGAGTGCTCCAGGCACCACAGGAAGGCGATGCAGGTTCGGCCGTCTTTGGCCTCGAGTTTGAAACCCAAAATGGGGAACTGCAGGTTCTCGATTTCACGTTCGACGATGTTGAACGCGCAAAACTGGATCCCATCTTAGATTTCAAGGGAAAAAAGCGATGAGTCGCGAAATTCTTCTTTTGGTCGACGCCTTGGCGCGTGAAAAGAATGTCGAACGTGAAGTGGTTTTTGGAGCGCTTGAAAGTGCGCTGGCCTCCGCCATGAAGAAGCGTTTCAAGGAAGACGCCGATATTCGCGTTTCGATCAATCGTCAGACCGGGGAACACGAAGGTTTTCGCCGCTGGTTGGTCGTACCTGACGAGGCCGGCCTGCAGGAACCTGACCGCCAAGAGCTGCTCAGTGACGCGCTGGAAATTGTTCCCGACATCGAAGTGGGTGAGTACATCGAGGAGCCGCTGGAACCCGAGGAATTTGGTCGCATCGGCGCCCAGGCAGCCAAGCAGGCAATTCTTCAGAAGATCCGCGACGCCGAGCGTGAGCAAGTGCTCAATGACTTTCTCGAACGGGGCGAAACCATCGTTTCCGGTACGGTCAAGCGCATGGACAAAGGCGACGCCATTATTGATACCGGCAAGATCGAATGCCGGCTGCCTCGCTCCGAGATGATTCCTCGCGAAAATATCCGGGTGGGCGACCGCATTCGTGCTTGGGTAGCACGCATCGATCACGCTGCCCGAGGCCAGCAGGTCATTCTTTCTCGCACGGCGCCCGAATTCATTCGCGAGCTCTTCGAGAACGAAGTGCCCGAAATCGAACAGGGGCTGCTAGAGATCAAAGCCGCTGCCCGCGACCCGGGTGTCCGCGCTAAAATCGCCGTAGTGGCGTACGACAAACGCATTGACCCCATCGGTACCTGCGTGGGCATGCGCGGTTCTCGTGTCACCGCCGTGCGCAATGAGCTGGGTGGTGAACAAGTCGATATCGTGCTGTGGGCTGACGACCCCGCAGAATTCGTAATTGGCGCCCTTGCGCCGGCTCATGTCGAGTCCATTGTGGTGGACGAAGACAAGCGAGCCATGGATGTTGTGGTTGACGCTGAAAACCTTCCCAAGGCGATCGGTGCTCGTGGTCAGAACGTCAGACTCGCGTCTGAACTGACCGGCTGGCAGATCAACATCATGACGCCGGAAGAAAGCCAGAATCGCCAGGAAGAAGAACGCGCAGAACTGCGTCAGACGTTCATTGAGCGGCTGGACGTCGATGAGGAAGTGGCCGATATCCTCATCGATGAAGGGTTCACGGGCCTGGAGGAAGTGGCTTATGTGCCGATCCAGGAACTGCTCGAGATCGAAGCCTTTGACGAAGAAACCGTCAATGAACTTCGTACCCGCGCGCGTAACGCCCTGCTGACCGAGGCCATCGCCCAGGAAGAACGAATGAGCGCCGCTCAGGATCTCCTGGAAATTGAAGGGTTGACCCCAGAACTGGTCGCCAAGCTGGCGGAGAACGATATTCTCGATATCGACTCGCTGGCGGAGCTCTCGACGGATGAACTGTCCGAAATGACCGGTCTGAGCGAAGAAGAAGCCAGTGACTTCATCATGAAGGCGAGAGCGCACTGGTTCGATGATGAAGCCTGACGTCGGTCAGGAGACAACCGGGTTCAACCATATTGAAAAATAGTAGTAGCAAGCAAGCAAGAGAGAGTCGAATGCCGAGTAACACCGTCGCCCAGTTCGCCGTTGAACTGAAAATGCCCGCGAACGCACTGCTGGAGCAGTTGCGTGCCGCTGGCATTGATATCAAATCGGTCGACGACCCTGTGACCGACGCGGATAAGGCGAAACTCCTCGATTCGCTGCGTCGGGCGCACGGTGCGTCGGAAAGTCAGAAGATCACGCTGACGCGCCGCCAGACTTCCGAGATCCGTCAGGCTGACGGTTCCGGTCGCTCGCGCACGATTCCGGTGGAAGTGAGGAAGAAGCGGGTGTTCGTCAAGCGCGACCCTCGGGAGCTAGCTGCGGAAGCCGCTCGTGCAGCCGAGCAGGCACGCGCCGACGCGGAAGCAGAGGCGTCTGCGAAGGCTCCCGAAGCCGAGGCGCCGGCACCAGTGGTGCAGGCCGAAGTGCCGGCAGCCAAACCGGTTGCCGCTGAAGCCCCCGTTGCTGACCCCGTCGCGCCGGTGTCTGAAAAGCCCGTCGAGACTCCTCCTGCTGCTCCTGCTCAACCTGAGGAAAAAGCCACTGTGGTAAAGGAAGAGGCTGCAGCCGAGAAGGCTGAAGCCAAGGCGCCAGTCGCCGAAACTGTCAAGCCGGTTGAGCCGGATGCAAAACCCGCCCCGGTCGAAGCCCCTGCAGCAGAAAAGCAGGCCGAACCGGTCAAGCCGGCGCCGGCAGCTGAAGCCAGCAAGGAAGCTACCAAGCCTGCCCAGGCGGCACCAGCAGCAGCCAAGCCAGCCGAGTCCAAACCTGCCCGTGCTGCGGCTCCCAAAGCTCCCGCGCGTCAGGCGGCCGCCAGCGACAGCGCTGGGTCCAACGCCTCACGGTCCAATGACGATGACCGCGAGCGCGCTCGCAAGGCTGCCGAGGCCGAGGCCGCGGCATTGCGCGCCATGTTGAACCGTCCGCGCAAGGTCCTGAAGGCGCCGGAACCGGAAGGTATTTCCGGCACCCTGCACAAACCTGCAGGCAAGGGCAAGAAAGACGCCAAGGCCGGCGACGCCAAGGGCGTTTCCAAGGCGGCCGAAACCGGTGCATGGAAGGAAGACGGCGGGCGCAAGAAGCCGGCGGCGAAGGAAGCAGCTGCTCCGGCCGCACCTAGCCGCGACGGCTGGCGTGCGGGCGGCAAGGGCAAGGGTGGGCGTGGCGCTCGTGGGCGCAATGCGCAACAGGAACGTCGCGAACCGCAAGTCCAAGAATTCATTGCACGTGAAGTGCACGTTCCGGAAACCATTACGGTTGCGGATCTCGCCCACAAGATGGCAGTGAAGGCGGCCGAAGTGATCAAGCACCTCATGAAGCTTGGTCAGATGGTGACCATCAACCAGGTTCTGGACCAAGAAACGGCCATGATCGTGGTTGAGGAACTTGGCCATACAGCCATTGCGGCCAAACTGGATGACCCGGAAGCCTTCCTCGTTGAATCCGAAGCGCAGGATGCCGAGGCCTTGTCTCGTGCACCGGTCGTCACGGTGATGGGCCACGTTGACCACGGCAAGACCTCTTTGCTGGATTACATCCGACGCACCAAGGTTGCTTCCGGCGAGGCCGGCGGCATCACGCAGCACATCGGCGCGTATAACGTGAAGACCGACCGCGGTATGGTCACATTCCTTGACACCCCGGGTCACGAGGCGTTTACAGCCATGCGTGCCCGCGGCGCCAAGGCCACCGATATCGTGATTCTGGTTGTGGCCTCGGACGACGGCGTCATGCCACAAACTCGTGAGGCCATCCATCACGCTCAGGCCGCCAACGTGCCTATGGTTGTGGCCATTACCAAGATCGACAAGCCGGAAGGCAATCCTGAACGGGTCAAGCAGGAGCTTGTGGCTGAGCAGGTTGTGCCTGAGGAATACGGTGGCGACGTCCCGTTCATCGGTGTGTCGGCCAAAACGGGCCAGGGCATAGACGAGCTCCTCGAAAACGTGCTTCTGCAGGCCGAAATTCTTGAGCTGACCGCTCCGGTCGAAGCGCCCGCCAAGGGCCTCGTCATCGAGGCGCGTCTCGACAAGGGGCGCGGTCCCGTGGCTACCATTCTGGTACAGAGCGGCACACTCCGTCGCGGCGATGCGGTACTGGTCGGTGCGAGCTTTGGGCGGGTTCGGGCCATGCTGAGCGATCAGGGCAAGAGCGTCACTGAGGCTGGCCCATCGATCCCGGTCGAAATTCAGGGTCTTACCGATGTTCCGCAGGCCGGCGATGAACTCATCGCCATGGCTGATGAACGCAAGGCGCGGGAAATTGCTCTGTTCCGTCAGGGCAAGTACCGTGACGTCAAACTGGCGCGTCAGCAGGCTGCCAAGCTCGAGTCCATGTTCGAGAACATGGGTGAAGGTCAGCAGACTCTGTCGCTGATCATCAAAACCGACGTTCAGGGTTCGCAGGAAGCGCTGGTACAGTCCTTGGTCAAGCTTTCCACTGACGAAGTCCGCGTACAGGTCGTTCACGCGGCTGTCGGCGGTATTTCGGAAAGCGACGTCAACCTGGCAATCGCTTCCAATGCAGTCATTATCGGCTTCAACGTGCGTGCTGAACAAAGCGCCAAGAAGCTGGCCGAGAACAACGGTATTGACCTGCGTTACTACAACATCATCTACGACGCCGTCGACGAAGTCCGTAACGCGCTATCCGGCATGCTTGCTCCTGAGAAGCGTGAGGAGGTCATCGGCATGGTCGAGATCCGCGAGGTCTACAGCATCTCGCGCATCGGTAAGGTGGCTGGTTGTATGGTCACGGATGGCGTGGTGCGTCGCGACTCCCAAGTCCGTCTGCTGCGCAACAACGTGGTCCTTTGGACTGGTCATCTGGAATCCCTGCGTCGTTTCAAGGACGACGTCAAGGAAGTCCGCTCTGGTTTCGACTGCGGTATCACCTTGCGTGGCAACAACGATATCGAGGTCGGCGACCAGCTCGAGATCTTCGAGATCCGCGAGATCGCACGGACTCTCTAAATCAGCACTATGGCTCGACACAAGACTCGACAGAACGCAGGCCGGAACATCCGGCTTGCCGACCAGATCCAGAAGGATCTGGCCGGCATCATCCAGCGCGAGATCGACGTGTCGCGAACGGGGCTCATCACTTTGACGAGCGTGGACCTGTCCCCCGATTACGCGCATGCGAAGGTCTATTTCACGGTGCTCGGCGCGGAGCCAGCCGCAGCTGCGGCGGCTCTGAACGAGAAAGCTGGGTGGTTCCACTCCCTGCTGTTCAAACTGCTTCACATTCACACAGTGCCCACGCTGCGCTTCATCCATGATGAAGGTCTTGAGCGTGGCTTGCACCTCTCCAAGCTGATTGATCAAGCTAATCGCAGCGACGGCAGGGAAGAGCTCCCGCCGCCTGACGAACCCGACGAACGCGACTGAACTCCAGCGCCAGGCCTCGTCCGCGTCTTCGCAGCCCCCGGGTAAAGCAGATTCCAGACGATCCGCCCTGGCGGCTGGTCAAGCACATCTGCACATCTACTCTTTGAAAACATATTTCCACTATGCGGGCCTCTAAACGACGCGGGCAGCTGCTCGACGGTGTCCTGTTGCTGGACAAGCCAGAGGGTCTCTCCAGCAACCACGCCCTGCAAAGGGCCAAGCGGGCGCTGGACGCTCGCAAGGCTGGGCATACCGGCACGCTCGACCCTTTCGCAACAGGCCTTCTGATCTGCTGTATGGGACGGGCCACCAAAATTTGCGGCCCCATGCTCAATGCGGACAAAACGTATGTAGCGACAGTACGTTTTGGCGAGGAAACCGATAGCGGTGACCTTACCGGCAACATCACCATGAAGGCGTCGGACGACTTTCAAGGTGTGAGCCAGGAGGCACTATTGCAAGTGCTCCCTGAGTTCCGGGGCGAAATTCAGCAAGTCCCGCCCATGTACTCAGCCCTCAAGAAAGACGGCCGGCCGCTTTATGAATACGCCCGACAGGGTATCGAACTGGAACGCCCGCCTCGACAGGTGACAATCTACCGCCTAGAACTTCTCGATTCTGACGGCATGCAGGCGCGTTTGCTGGTTGACTGCAGCAAAGGGACCTACATCCGTACCCTGGCGCAGGACATTGGCCGCCGGCTCGGCTGTGGCGCCCACTTGGTGGCTTTGCGCCGCACCCGTATCGGGCCGTTCGATATATCGGATTCCATTGGTCTGGAAGCGCTCCAGACCATGGAGCAGCCCCAACAAACACTGATTCCTCTGCATGCTTTACCCGCCGGCCTGATGCCTGCGGCTCCCACACAAAAGGACGATTTATGAAACGCGCATTGCGTAATGTGGCGATCATCGCACACGTCGATCACGGCAAGACAACGCTGGTCGATCAGTTGCTCCGCCAGGCGGGTACATTCCGCGACAACCAGCAGGTGGCCGAACGGGTCATGGACTCCGGTGACATCGAAAAGGAACGGGGTATCACCATTCTGGCCAAGAACTGCGCTGTCGAATATGAAGGCGTTCATATCAACATCATTGATACCCCGGGACACGCGGACTTCGGTGGCGAAGTTGAGCGCGTGCTTTCCATGGTAGACGGCGTGCTTCTGCTGGTCGACGCCGTAGAGGGCCCGATGCCCCAGACGCGCTTCGTGACGCGCAAGGCCTTGGCGCTGGGTCTCAAGCCCATTGTGGTGGTTAACAAGATCGACCGCCCAGGTGCGCGTCCAGACCATGCCATCAACGCCACGTTTGACCTCTTCGACAAACTGGGTGCCACTGAGGAACAGCTCGATTTCCCCATCATCTACGCCTCGGGGCTGTCGGGTTACGCCGGCCTGACCGAAGACGTGCGCAGTGGCGACATGCGACCCCTGTTTGAGGCCATTCTGAACCACGTTCCGCAACGGGAGGATGACCCTAACGCTCCCCTGCAAATGCAGATTATTTCCCTGGACTACAGCAGCTACGTCGGCAAGATCGGTGTGGGCCGCGTCAACCGGGGCCGTTTGCGTCCCGCCCAGGATGTAGTGGTGCAATTCGGTCCCGAGGGCAAGCCCTTCAAGGGGCGTATCAACCAGGTCCTGAAATTCAAAGGCCTGGAGCGCGAACTCGTGGACGAAGCGCAGGCTGGCGACATCGTGCTGATCAATGGCATTGAGGACATCGGCATTGGCTGCACCGTCATGGACCCGGCCAAGCCCGAACCGCTACCCATGCTGCGCATTGACGAGCCGACGCTGACAATGAACTTCATGGTCAACACCTCGCCGCTGGCAGGTCGTGAAGGCAAGTTCGTCACCAGCCGGCAAATTCGCGAGCGGCTAGAGCTCGAGCTGAAGTCCAATGTAGCGCTGCGCGTCAATGACACGCCCGACGAAACCGTGTTCGAAGTGTGCGGCCGCGGTGAGCTGCACCTGACCATTCTCATCGAGAACATGCGTCGCGAGGGCTATGAACTGGCCGTTTCGCGTCCACGTGTGATGTTCAAGGAGATCGATGGCCAGCGCATGGAGCCCTACGAGCTGCTGACGGTCGACGTGGAAGACGGCCACCAGGGCGGGGTGATGGAAGAACTGGGCCGCCGCAAGGGCGAACTCATGGACATGGTGGCTGATGGCCGCGGCCGCACCCGCCTGGAATATCGTATTCCGGCTCGGGGGCTGATCGGCTTTCAGAGTGACTTCCTGAACCTGACGCGCGGAACAGGCATCATGAGCCACATCTTTGACGAATACGGTCCAATCAAGGAAGGCGCGCTCGGCGAACGCCGCAATGGCGTACTGATCAGTCAGGACGATGGTCAGGCAGTGGCCTATGCATTGTGGAAGCTGCAGGAACGCGGCCGCATGTTCGTCAAGCCGCAAGATCCCCTTTATGAAGGCATGATCATTGGCATTCATAGCCGGGACAACGACCTTGTGGTGAACCCGATCCGTGAGAAGAAACTCACAAACGTGCGAGCGTCCGGCAAGGATGAGCATATTGACCTTGTGCCGCCGATTGAGCTGACGCTCGAATATGCCGTGCAGTTCATTGATGACGATGAACTGGTGGAAGTCACGCCGCAATCCATCCGGCTGCGTAAGCGTTACCTCCAGGAGCATGAGCGCCGCCGCATGGCCCGCGAGGGTACGACGGCTGCCTGACATGGTAGCCACCGGCCGGAGCTGGAGGTACACGCCTTCGCTCCGGGCCTTCGCGCTGGTCAATGGGGGCGAACTCATAGCCACCCCACGCGTAAACTTAAGTGGCCGCCTTCGGGCGGCCACTGTCGTCTGAGAACGCGTAAATCGGTAAGACGGGAAGGGTGGTAATTAGGCACCGGCCAAGAACATCGAGCCGGTTGGGCCTCAGACCGGGTTGCTTTCCCGCTCGATTGGGAGGGTCGGTTCCTCTTCGCGCCTGAAGCAGTCGCCGCAATGCGTATTGAGGTGCTCCATGACGGCATCGATGTCATCACTGACAAAAAGAAGGTCGAGGTCGTTGGGGCTGATTAGCGCGTTGGTCAGCAACTGACTCTTGACCCACTCGAGCAGGCCCGACCAGAAGTCGGTGCCGATGAGCACGATGGGAGCGTGTGGTATCTTGCCTGTCTGAACCAGGGTTATGACTTCGAAGAGTTCGTCCAGCGTGCCGAAACCGCCCGGTAGGGCAATATAGGCGGCGCTGTGCATCACGAAGGTGGCCTTGCGTGAATAGAAATAATCGAACTGCAGGCTGTGAGTCTGGTAATGGTTGTTGTGCGGTTCTCGCGGCAGGGTAATGTTGAGGCCTACACTGTGGCCACCTGCTTCGTACGCGCCCTTATTGGCGGCTTCCATAATGCCGGGCCCGCCCCCGGCGATGACGGTGAGCCCCGCTTCGGCGAGGCGGCGTCCGAGTAGCTCGGCCAGTTCATAGTATGGGGAGCCCGGGCGCAGGCGCGCGCTTCCGAACACACTGACACCCCAACCCATTCCCTGGAGTGTTTCCGCAGCAGTTTCCATCTCTGCCATAATCCGGGGAATCTGCTGAGTCGCCGGTAAACGGACAATTCTATTGGACATGAAAAAAACCTTGTT
>JAJUJD010000230.1 GCA_029267315.1 Alcaligenaceae bacterium | reverse complement strand
ATGTGGCAAGGCCGCGCGAGTCAGCAGGAACATGCCGAAAAAATTGGTTCGGAACGTCCGCTCAAGCTGAGCGGTATCGATATCTTCCAGTCGTTTGACCACATGTTGTTCGGCCGCGTTGTTGACCAGGATATCTATTTTCCCCAGTTCACTTACCGCCTTTTTCACGATGGCTTCGCAATGCGCTTCGTCGGCAATGTCGCCAGCAAGCAGCACGCATTTGCGGCCCTCGGCCTCCACCAGGCGTTGCGTTTCCCGAGCATCTTCATGCTCGTCGTAATAGCTGACCAGCAGATCAGCACCTTCCTTAGCAAAGACTATTGCCACTGCCCGGCCGATGCCGCTGTCACCACCGGTGATGATGGCGCTCTTTCCTTCCAACTTGCCGGCTGCACGATAACGCGACTCGCCGCTGCGCGGCGCCGGCGTCATTTCAGTTTGCAGGCCGGGCTGGCGCGGCTGCTCCTGGGGCGGTAGTGTTTGGGGTTTGTCAGACATAAGCCTCTCCTGAAAGTCAGCAGAGGCAGCAAGGGCCATGCCCTTAGGCGGCCCTTCAGGTACACCCTTCTGCAGCAGTCACCATGCATAGACTGCGTTCGCTTTCAAAGCGGCGCATGCGGCCGTCTACGGGGTCACGAAACTCGATGGCCCGGGCCAGCAGTTGCAACGGACGGGAGAAGTCATCGTGCGCACGCAACTCAGCTTCCTCAAGCGGCACAGGAGGATAGAAACCGTCGTTGAGAATGGGCATGCCCAGCGCGCTCAGGTGTGCTCGCAGCTGGTGTTTGCGCCCGGTCAGCGGCAGCAGCCTCAGCTGAGCCAGACCATCATCAAGATGTTGCAGCAGTTCGATGCGAGTTTCGCTATTGGGCTCCCCCTGCACTTCGTGCATCAGGAAGCGGCCTTCCATTTCTTCCAGCCGGCTTTGATAAACCAGCGGAAACTGTGCATCTGCCGAGGGCTTGACCACAGCCTCGTATTCCTTGCCGACCTCACGGGCCTGGAACAGGGCTTGATAACGCCCCCGATAGCGTGGATCGGCACAGAACACCAGCACTCCTGCGGTCTCCCGGTCGAGGCGATGAATGGGTGACAGTGTGGTTAGCCCCAAAGTACTTCTGAGCCGGACGAGTGCGGTGTGTCGCAGGTAAGGGCCAGACGGAGTGGTGGCCATAAAATGCGGTTTGTCGGCCACCACCAGCCGCTCGTCCTGGTACAGCACGGGCAAATCGAAAGGCACGGGGACTTCGTCCGGGACCTCGCGGTAATACCAGAGCCAGCTCCTGGGGCGGCAGGGTGAATCAGGCCGCTGCGGTTGGCCGTCGTCGTCGACGATATCGCCAGCCAGCAGCCTACCCTCGAGAAAATCCCGTGTCAGCCGTGGAAAGCGCTCGACCAGAAAGTCGAGCAGGCTTTCCCACGGCCCTGGTGGAACATACACCCGGCTGGGTGGAATACCATCACGCTCGGGTAAAGGCATTCACGCCACCGCCGGAGCCGCCCCGGAACCCCGGCGCCGCATGCGCCGCCCCTGCATTGCCCAGATCAGGGCAAGCAAAGCGAATGCTGGCAGGTAAACCCAGAACTCCGAGGGCCGATTCGGATTGGGAACTAAGATTTCTTCGACGTCCCAGCCCTGCTCCCAACCTGCACGCAATGCCGAACTGCCGAAGCGCACAGCTGCAATCTGCACCATGTCGCCCATGGCCATGACGGTCATCCCCGCATCCGAAAGGCGCTGGCGGCCTGCATTGTCTCCGCTAGCCTCACTACCTTCCGGCAAAGGCGGAATGGCGACAGCCACAGTCTTGCGAAGTTCGTCGCCCTCGAGATTCATGCCCGAAATTACCGCGACAAAGCGCCCACTCTCCGGCAGGTTCGCGGCAATAGAGTAGATTTCTGAAGCAGGCCGTGCCTCGTACTTGGGCGCCACATGGTTCATGAACCAATCCGGGCGGAACAGGGCAAAAGTAATCAGCAGCAAAACGGCAATCTCTAGCCAGTTGCACTTGGCGCGGAACCAGCCCAGCGAAGCCGCGGCAAACGTCAGTGAGGCCGCTGTTGCACCTAGCACTACGAGCAGCAGTTCATGCCAGCCGGACACGTCGATCAGCAACAGCATCGGGTTGAAGATGAACATGAAGGGCAGCACGGCAGTGCGCAACGCATACAGTACACCCTGCACCCCGGTCGCCAGCGGACTTTCTCCGGAAATCGCCGCCGCTGCAAATGTGGCCAGCCCTACCGGAGGGGTGATATCCGCCATGATGCCGTAATAGAAAACGAACATGTGTACGGCAATGAGCGGGATAACCAACCCACTTTGGGCGCCCAGTTCCACCACCACCGGGGCCATCAGGGTTGCCATGAGAATGTAGTTTGCCGTGGTTGGCATACCCAGGCCCAGCACAAGGCATACGGCCGCTGTAAAGAACAGCATGACGAGTACGTTGCCCATGGAGACCATCTCCACGAAGGCGGTCATGCGCAGCCCCAGGCCAGTAAGGGTGATTGCCCCTACGATCAAACCGGCTGTTCCGCAGGCGATGGCAATGCCCACCATGTTTCGGGCGCCTTCCTGCAAGCCGACCAGCGCCTCGTCTATGCCCTGCTTGATGGGCTCTGCAATGGGCTGCCCGCGGAAAAAGGCCATCAGCGGACGCTGAGTGATCATCTGGAACAGCATCGCCATCACCGCCCAGAATGCAGACAAGCCCGCAGAAAGCTGGTCCACTGCGAGACACCAGACCAGAATACCGATGGGAATCAGGTAATAGAGCCCTGCGCGCACGGTGGGCCAAGCTTCAGGCCTCACTGGATTGGTGACGTTGATGTCGGTCGGCAGGTCGGGATGGCGCGCAGCCAGACGCAACAACCAAACATACAGCACGAGCAGCAAGACGAGCAAAATAGGTGTAGCGGACTCTCCCGCAACTGCGCGCACGCCGATGCCGACCCAGTAGACCAGGCCCATGACAATGAGCGTGCCCGCAATGGCCATACCCCAGCCGGCAATCTTCTGAAGCGGAGTCTTGGGCGCACCAGCCGACATCATTGGGTTGATGCCGAGTTTCAGCGCTTCCAAATGCACAATGTAGAAGAGGGCTATGTAAGAAATACTCGCCGGCAACAGCGCATGCTTGATGATGTCCGTGTAGGGAATACCCACATATTCGATCATCAGGAAGGCTGCCGCACCCATAACTGGCGGCATAATCTGCCCGTTCACGGAAGAGGCCGTTTCGATGGCGCCGGCGCGCACCCCCCCATAGCCCGCCTTTTTCATTAGCGGAATGGTGAAGATACCGCCCGTGACCACGTTCGCCACAGAGGACGCTGACACAATGCCGTTCACGGCCGAGCTCACAACGGCCACTTTGGCCGGCCCACCACGTAAATGCCCCAGCAACGCGAAGGACACCTGCATCATGTAGTT
>JAJUJD010000016.1 GCA_029267315.1 Alcaligenaceae bacterium | reverse complement strand
CGTTTTAACTGGGCCTGCACTTCCTTCTCGACGTCGTCAAGCGAAACGACCAGATCAACACGGCGCTCAAGGCCGGACAATTTTTCAACCACGGGCTGCATTAGGGACCTATTTGTTTGATGGTATTAAAAGATTGAACCCCCCATTTTACCGGAAACTGGACCGGATCACCGCATCCACCCGCCACAGTGGTCGTCTCTATACACGCAAAGTCATGCATGCCGCCGGCTTCGGGGTAGAACTGGGCAGGAGCGCTTGCAGGTTTGCCACTGGCTGGGCTACACTAGCTGGCTCTCCTTTTTCCTTACTTATCTTTAGGGAAACAGGGGTACTGAGCACAAGTAGCGAACGTGGCGGAATTGGTAGACGCACCGGATTTAGGTTCCGGCGCCGCAAGGTGTGAGAGTTCGAGTCTCTCCGTTCGCACCACAAGTGCCAAGCACTGCAATTTCCCGCTGGTTGCGCATCCCCTGCGCGCACGACCAAATCAATCCCCCTCCCCCATTTCAAAAGTGTTCGCCGGTTCGTTCCGCTGTGTTCGCCGGTTCGTTCCGCTGCATGGCGTACGGACATGAAATGAACGGCGCTTTTCCCGACGCTTATCAACACCCACCGTGCACTTCCCTGTGGACAAGCTGCGGACACAGGCTGCAAGGCCTTGATCCGAATCGCTTATCAGTTCACTGAGCAGAAGATGACCATCCACAGGCGCTGCATCGTTGAGGGGAATACCCGAAGCCGTGCTTGCGAGGCCTGTCGCGTCTCTAACTGGATCCTTGAAACTCGGACCCTTGGCCGGAGAGTAATGAAATAAAGAACTTGTATTTCGAATCGCAAGATAACCTCCAGCGTTCGGGCCAAAGCGCAATTATCAACATAAAAGGTGAATGACCCTGTGGAAAACCTGAGGACAACCGCCGCAAATGCTTGTCCGGCCTGGCTTATGATTGTCGTGGTCATCCGTTTGTCGCCTCTCCCCTACAATAGTCGCTGTTCGGCGGCCCTGCCGCCCCAGGCAACCGGGACGAGCCGCATCCGGAGTACAGCCTGGGCGGCCGTTAAATCTGAGTTGTCGTAGTCCATGAAAGACCTTTCACAGCTGCACCCGCTATTTTCGGAAAACAATGTGCGCGGCGTGGTGTTTGACTTAGACGGTACGCTGATCGATAGTGCGGCGGACATCTTGCAAGGCATGCGCATGACGCTGGAACAAGCCGGTGTCGGCGTCATTCCCGATGACTATCGGCTCGGCAATGTGCATGGCACTGCAGACGACATCCTGCGGTCGATAATTGCAGACCTGGGGTGGCAGGCGAATCAGGATTACGATGCGCTGCATGAACGTTATCTGGCGAATGCCGTGAAGGTGAATCTGCAGCGCTCGCGCCTGTACGACGGCGTGCTCGAAGTACTGGATGCCTGCCGCCATGCAGGAATGCCTTTGGCCATCTGCACCAACAAGGCTTTTGCCGGTGCACTGGCCGCCACACAGAAGTTCGGCATACATGAGCGCTTCACTTTCATCACAGGCTGCGACACATGGGACCAGGCAAAACCTTCGCCAGTTCCACTGCTCAAGACACTGGACATGATAAGCCTGACCCCCGAGGAATGTCTCTATTTCGGAGATACATCAGTGGATGCAGAATGTGCGCATTCAGCCGGCGTACGGTTTGTTTTGCACACATCGGGTTATTGCGATCAAGCAGTGGAAAACTGGCCGGCCATACATCGTTTTCAGGCGTGGAAGGAATTGCTAGCCGATGAAGAGCAAACAGCCTGACAGTGCGTCAGGCCGCCCCAGCACACCGAAAAATCCCTCGGAAGCAGCCCACGGCCCCGTGGTACGCATAAGTTTTTCTGTAAAATATTTCGGTTCGTTCGCAGACGCTGAATCATAGGCGGGTGCGAGTCTCGCGATTCGCGCTCCATACTTGTTTTTCCGTAAAGGCGGGCGTAACCCGGCCAACCCCCTTTATTTGGAAAGCATGAACCCTCGCCTCGAAACCCTCCACGCCTATCCTTTCGAGCGGCTCCGCAGGCTGCTGGCTGATGTTCGTCCTCCCGAAGGCCTTCCACCCATTGACCTCTCGATCGGCGAACCTAAGCACGCCACCCCACCGTTTGTCATGGAGGCCTTGAAAGCATCCCTCGACGGTCTGGCGGCCTACCCGCCGACCAAGGGTCCCGCTGAACTGCGTCGGGCAATGTCGGAATGGATAGCACGGCGTTATGGCATTGAAGCACCCAACCCGGAAACACAGGTTTTGCCGGTTCATGGGTCCAGAGAAGCACTTTTCGCCTTCGCCCAAACTGTCGTGGATGCCAGCCGCGACGCGGTGGTCATCTGCCCCAACCCTTTCTACCAGATTTATGAAGGGGCAAGCCTGTTGGCGGGCGCCACACCATGGTATTTGAATGCTGACCCTCAGCGCGGCCACGGTTATGACTGGGACGCCATCCCGGAAAACGTTCTACAGAAATGCCAGCTTATCTATGTATGTTCCCCCGGAAATCCGGCTGGAAACGTGCTGACGCTCGAAGACTGGCGCAAGCTGTTCGAACTTTCCGATAGATACGGATTTGTCATCGCTGCCGACGAGTGCTATTCCGAAATCTATTTCGATGAAGCTGTCCCGCCGTTGGGCGGTTTGGAAGCGGCAGTGCGGTTTGGCCGTAACGACTTTCGTCGCTTGGTTTCATTCTCCAGCCTGTCCAAGCGGTCTAGCTTGCCAGGCCTGCGCTCCGGGTATGTGGCAGGCGATGCCGCTGTCCTCGACCGTTTTCTACTGTATAGAACGTATCATGGCAGTGCCATGAGTTTGGTGACGGCCAAGACAAGCCTTGCGGCGTGGGGGGACGAAGACCACGTCGTGCAGAACCGCCGACTCTATCGAGAGAAACTCGACACCGTGCTTCCACTGCTGCAGCCCGTCCTGGACGTTTCCCGACCGGAAGCTGCATTCTTCCTTTGGGCGGGGACGCCCTATGACGACACTGAGTTCGTGCGTGACCTTTATGCCGCCACTGGTGTCACCACCCTGCCCGGCAGCTATCTGGCGCGCGAATCACTCGGTATTAATCCCGGCAGCCAGCGCATTCGCATCGCACTGGTTGCTCCTCAGGCGCAGTGCGAGGAGGCTGCCCAACGCATCGTCGAATTCTGCTCCTCTACTTCCTTCAGGAACCCAAATAAATGAGCCAAACACTCGAAGCCATAATCGAGCGTGCATGGGAAGACCGTGCCACCCTCACCCCCTCCGACGCGCCTGCAGAAATTCGCAACGCAGTCGAAGACGTCATCGAATCATTGGACCGGGGCAAACTGCGGGTGGCCGAGAAGGTGAACGGTCAGTGGCTCGTCAATCAGTGGGTCAAGAAAGCGGTGCTACTGTCCTTCCGTCTGCAGGAAAATCGCGTGATGGACGCGGGCAGCTTGCGTTTTTATGACAAAGTCGCCGGGAAGTTCGAGCAATATAGTGAAGAAGATTTCGCCAATGCAGGATTCCGCGTGGTACCAGCAGCCACCGCACGCCGCGGTGCCTACATCGGGCCAGACGTCGTGCTCATGCCTTCCTTCGTGAATATCGGCGCCTATGTTGACTCAGGTACCATGGTAGATACCTGGGCTACAGTCGGTTCCTGCGCTCAAATCGGCAAGAACGTTCACTTGTCAGGCGGCGTGGGTATCGGCGGCGTACTAGAGCCCCTGCAGGCTAATCCGACCATCATTGAGGACAACTGCTTCATCGGTGCACGGTCGGAGATTGTCGAAGGCGTCATTGTGGAAGAAAACTCTGTGTTGGCCATGGGAGTGTTTCTGTCGCAAAGCACGAAGATTTATGACCGCACGACGGGCGAAGTCCTGTATGGCCGTGTTCCCGCCGGTTCGGTGGTGGTCCCGGGCTCCCTGCCCGCTGCGGATGGCTCGCACAGCTTGAATTGCGCCGTAATCGTCAAGCGCGTGGACGCCCAGACGCGCTCCAAGACCAGCATCAATGACCTGCTGAGATCCTGATGTCGAATTCCAAAGTACTTGATCTGGCGAGCGCTCTGATTGAGCGCCCGTCTGTCACCCCCGATGACGCTGGTTGTCAGGCCATGTTGGCCGACCGCCTTACAGCGGCCGGGTTTCGCTGCGAGACCTTGTCTTTCGGCGACGTCACCAACTTATGGGCGCGCCGTGGCAACGACACCCCCTTGTTGGTATTTGCAGGCCACACCGATGTGGTACCCACCGGCCCCTTGGAGCACTGGGAAAGCGACCCATTCTCGGCAACTGAGAGAAACGGCCAGTTGTATGGCCGTGGCGCGGCCGACATGAAGTCATCGATCGCTGCATTTGTGGTCGCTGCAGAGGAATTCATTGCAGCTCACCCGCAGCACGGTGGTTCCATCGGCCTTCTCATCACGTCCGATGAAGAAGGCCCGGCTATGGATGGCACCGTGAAGGTCTGCCACACATTGCAGGAACGGGGTGAGCGCCTTGATTACTGCATCGTGGGCGAACCCACCAGTGTCAGCTCGCTGGGTGACACCATCAAGAACGGTCGGCGCGGTTCACTCTCGGGCCGTCTGACCATCAGAGGAAAGCAAGGTCATGTCGCCTACCCCCACTTGGCCCGCAACCCGGTGCATCTCTTCGCACCGGCGCTGACCGATCTAGTCCAGGAGCATTGGGACGACGGCAACGAGTACTTCCCTCCAACCACCTTCCAGGTATCCAACCTGCATGCGGGTACGGGGGCTACCAATGTGGTGCCTGGCATCGCCGTGGTCGACTTCAACTTCCGTTTCTCCACTGCGAGTACGCCGGAAGGTCTCAAGCAACGGGTCCATGCCATCCTTGACGCGCACAATCTGGATTACGAACTGGACTGGAACTTGGGTGGCGAGCCGTTTCTCACGCCTCGTGGCGACTTGAGCAATGCACTGATCGAAGCCATTGCAGCAGCAACAGGGGTTGAGGCAGAGCTGTCAACCACCGGAGGCACCTCTGATGGGCGCTTCATCGCCCGCATCTGCCCACAAGTCGTAGAATTTGGTCCTATCAACGCCAGCATCCACCAGGTCAACGAGCATGTGTCCATTGCCGACCTGGAACCGCTGAAGAATGTTTACCGTGGCACGCTGGAGCGCTTGCTTCCGCTAACCTGACTTCAAGGATTCTTCCGACATGCCTCATCCCGACTCCGCCTCCCTGGCGGAACTGCAGACCCTGCGTGATCTGCTGCGCTATGCCGTCAGCCGTTTTCATGCCTCAGAGCTGAGCTTTGGCCACGGCAGCGATAATGCCTGGGACGAAGCCGTTTATTTGCTGCTGCACAGCCTGCATCTGCCCCCCGATACGCTGCAGCCATTTCTGGACGCCCGGGTTTTGCCTCAGGAGCGCGAACGCTTCCTGGCGATTGTGCAAAGGCGTTGCTCCGAGCGCCTGCCTGCAGCCTACCTGACAGGCGAAGCATGGTTGCAAGGGCATCGTTTTCTTGTCGATCAGCGCGTGATCGTCCCCCGCTCGCCTATTGCCGAGTTGCTGGAAGAATCGCTCCAGCCCTGGGTAGAAGGCCCAGTGCAGCGTGTGCTCGATTTATGCACGGGTTCAGGTTGTCTGGCCATTCTTGCCGCCTACGCCTTTCCTGAGGCCCAGGTCGACGCTGTGGATATTTCTTCGGACGCCCTGGAAGTTACGCGCAGCAATATCGCCTTGCATGGCATGGAGGAACAGGTGCAGGCGCTCGAAAGCGACCTTTTCGACAGCCTGCCTTCAGAAGGCCAGTACGATCTCATCATATGTAACCCGCCGTACGTCAACCAAGTCTCCATGGACACGCTGCCGCCGGAGTATCTGCATGAGCCGCAGCTAGCTCTAGCCGGGGGCGACGACGGTATGGATCTGGTGCGGCGCATTTTGCGGGATGCACCAGCTCGTATGGCCGCTGGAGGGCATCTCGTTCTGGAGATTGGCCATGAGTACGAGCACTTTGTCGCCGCTTTCCCCAACCTGGAACCCATATGGCTGAGCACGGCAGCGACAGACCACCAGATTCTGCTTCTTTCCAGGGAGCAACTTGAGTCGTGATACGCGCATCTGGAATCGTATTGCGGCGGGGCACCAAAGTGCTCCTGGATGGTGCCGACTTTGTCGTAAATCCGGGCGAGCGGGTCGGTATCGTGGGGAAGAACGGTGCGGGCAAGTCCACCCTGTTCGCCCTTTTGCAAGGCCAACTTGATCCTGACGCGGGCTCTCTGGAAATTCCGGCCTCCTGGCGGATCATCAGCGTCGAGCAGGAAATTGCCGACACAGATCGTCCGGCCCGCGAATTCGTCATCGACGGTGACCGTGAACTGCGCCACTTACAGGCCGAACGCGAGAACGTAGACCCCACAGATGGTCAGCGCATCGCGGAACTGGAGCAGTCACTGATCGATGCGGGGGCCTGGACCGCGCATTCCCGCGCGGAGCAGTTGCTGGCCGGCCTAGGTTTCACCCCCGATCAATGGATGAACCCTGTGGGGAGTTTCTCCGGCGGCTGGAGAATGCGGCTGGCTCTGGCCCGTGCCCTGATGGCACCCTCCGACCTTCTGCTGCTGGACGAACCGACCAACCACCTGGACCTGGACGCCATGCTGTGGCTGGAACGCTGGCTGGCTGCGTATCCGGGCACGGTCATGCTGATTTCGCACGACACGGAATTTCTCGATGCAGTGGCCCGTGCCATTCTGCATTTTGATCACGGCAAGCTCCAGCGCTACCGAGGGGGTTATGAGTCCTTCGTCGAGCAGCGCAGCGAACGGCTACGGCAGACTCAGCTGGCCTACGACCGACAGCAGCGCGAGACGGCACGGCTACAGAGTTTCATTGACCGCTTCAAGGCCAAGGCGACCAAGGCGAAGCAAGCACAAAGTCGTGTAAAGGCTTTGGCTCGCATGGAGAAACTCGCACCCATTCATGCTGAATCCGGCATTGATATCCACATTCCCGAGCCGGACTCCATGCCCGATCCTCTGCTGGTGCTGGAAGACGTCAGTACTGGGTACCAAAGTTCGGATGCCGGAACGCGGGAAGTGTTGCGCGGCGTCACGCTGATGGTACGTGGCGGTAGCCGCATCGGTATTCTGGGTGTGAATGGCGCCGGGAAAAGTACGCTGATCAAGACGTTGTCAGGTGAACTGCCGGCCCTGCAAGGAAGCCGAATCGCTTCGCGCGGCCTCGAAATAGGTTACTTCGCCCAGCACCAACTGGATATGCTGGACGTGGACTCCACGCCCTTGCAGCATATGCAAAGGATGGAACCGCAGACACGCGAGGTGGAACTGCGCAGCTATCTGGGCAGCTTCGGTTTCAGCGGTGATACGGTCAACGGCAAGGTCGGCCCCATGTCGGGTGGCGAGAAGGCACGGCTCGCTCTCGCCCTCATTGTGCGCCGCAAACCCAATCTGCTCCTGCTGGACGAGCCCAGCAACCACCTTGATGTCGAAACGCGCGAGGCCTTGGCAACGGCGTTAGCTGAGTTTGGCGGAAGCATGCTGCTGGTTTCCCACGATCGCCATTTGCTACGCACCACGGTCGACAGTTTCTGGATTGTGGCCGACGGCAGTGTGCAGGAATTTGACGGCGATCTCGAGGACTACCGCCAGTGGCTGTCGGATCGCAACAGTCAGCAGCGAGCCGACGAACGCAATGCTCAGGAACGCGCACGTCAGGACACGGCAGTGGTAGACCGTCGAACACAGCGCAAGGTGGAAGCGGAGTTGCGTCAGCAGCGTGCCGTCAAACGCAAGCCGCTGGAATCCCGTTTGAAGAAAGTGGAAACGGACATGGAAGCCGCCGCCCGCCGTATGGCCGAGCTCGATGGAGTCATTGCCGACCCCGATCTTTACAGCGATGCCAGGCGTGACGAACGTCTGAGCGTGCTGAGCGAGCACGGCGAATTGACACGCAAACACGCTGAACTCGAAGAAGCCTGGTTGGAGTTGCAGGAAGAACTCGAGGAAATCGATAAGTCCTTCAGTGAGCTGGGATAAGCTCAGCCGTAACCGGCATCGCTGATCACGGGGCGGACGGCGCCTGGAAGATGGACATTTCCAGGCGCCGTATCTTTACAATACTTCCAAGCGCGCGACACCAAGAGCCAGTGTCTTCAGCCCCACATCGCGGAACTGAATTTGTGCCTGGGCATCTGTACCATTGCCACTGAGCGACAAAATGGTCCCTTCACCGAAGCGGGCGTGACGAACACCAGTACCGATTCGGAATTGCTGGCTGCCTACAGTAACCGTGTTGGTCACCGACATGGCCGGTTTCGGAGCCAGGCCCGAGGCGCCTGCCGTGAACCCGCGCCCTCGGCGGAATGCTCCGCCCCAGGCGGTTGCACCGGCTGCGGCCGCCGGATGTGATGATTCACGGGGAGACAGCCACTTCACATGCTGTTCCGGTATTTCTTCCAGGAAGCGTGATCGCAAGGCGTAGCGCGTCTGGCCGTGCAGCATGCGGCTCTGAGCAAGCGTGAGATACAGCCGTTCGCGGGCGCGCGTAATTGCCACATACATGAGCCGCCTTTCTTCCTCAAGACCGGCGGATTCCAGCAGGCTATTTTCATGTGGGAACAGCCCCTCTTCCAGACCGGTGATGAAGACCACGTCGAATTCCAGCCCTTTTGCCGCGTGAACCGTCATGAGCTGCACGGCGTCCTCAGACGCAGAGGCCTGATTTTCGCCTGCCTCCAGAGAGGCGTGCGACAAAAATGCGGCAAGGGGCGACATGGATATGGTGGCTCCCGCAGGAAACCCTAGATCGGAGTCGGCTCCGGCCGCGACCTCGATGGCCCGACCAGCGGGCAGACCGTCGTAGCCCTCCTCGCTGCTGAACACCGTAGCAGCGTTAACCAGCTCCTGCAGGTTCTCCAGACGATCCTGTCCTTCACGGTCAGCCTCGTAATGTGCCGCGAGACCACTTTCACGCACCACGTGTTCAATGAGTTCCGGTAAGGTCAGTGACTGGGCATCGAGAGCCATTGCCTGAACCATGGAAGCAAACCGTGCCACCGCCGCCCCCGCCCTGCCAGGGAGATTGGGCGCAGCGCGGTACAAGCTGCTGCCATGTTCACGCGCAAGGTCACTGAGCTGCTCGATGCTGCGCGCGCCTATGCCGCGCGCAGGGAAATTGACGACCCTCAACCACGATGTGTCATCGTGCGGGTTGTCTAGCAGACGCAGGTAGGCCAGAGCGTGCTTGATTTCCTGACGCTCGAAAAAGCGCAGACCACCATAAACCCGGTAAGGTATGCGGGCGGAAAACAAAGCGTGTTCCAGCACCCGCGACTGCGCATTACTCCGATAGAGAATCGCAATCTCGCTACGGGAACGACCCTCGTTGACCAATGCACGTATTTCTTCCAGGATCCACTGCGCTTCCAGAAGGTCGGACGGTTGCTCGGTGACGCGAATGGGCTCGCCATGCCCCTGTTCCGTCCAGAGATTTTTGCCTAAGCGCCCCGAATTGTGAGCAATGAGCGCATTGGCTGCGTCCAGAATGTGGCCGTAGGAACGGTAATTTTGTTCCAACCGGATCACATTGCCTTTGGCGTACTCCCGCTCGAACTCCGCCATATTGCCTACGTTTGCACCTCGGAAGGCATAGATGGACTGGTCGTCGTCACCTACGGCGAAGACAGCCGCACCACCACCGGCCAGCAATTTGACCCAGCGATACTGAAGTGAATTCGTATCCTGAAACTCGTCGATCAGAATGTGCCGAAAACGTTTCTGGTAGTGCTCGCGCACCGGAACGTTGTTGGCGAGTAGCTCGTAAGCGCGCAGAAGCAGCTCAGCAAAATCCACCACACCTTCGCGCTCGCACTGGGCCTGATAAAGCTCATAAATTTCCACCATGCGGCGGTGGAAGGCATCATGAGCTTCTACCGCGTGCGGACGCAGGCCCTCTTCCTTGGCCCCATTGATGAAACGCTGAACATCGCGCGGCGGGAATTTCTCGTCATCAATGTTGGCGACCTTGATCAACCGTTTAATGGCCGAGAGCTGATCTTGAGTATCAAGAATCTGAAAGGTTTGGGGCAGATTTGCGTCGCGGTGGTGAGCCCGTAGCAACCGATTGCAAAGGCCGTGAAAAGTCCCTACCCACATACCACGCGTGTTGATGGGCAGAAGCGCAGTGAGCCGCGAAAGCAGCTCACGTGCGGACTTATTCGTGAATGTGACGGCGAGAATTCCACCTGGGGTCACCTGACCGGTTTGGATCAGCCAGGCGATTCTTGTTGTCAGTACCCGGGTTTTGCCACTGCCCGCCCCAGCCAGTACCAGGGCGTGTTGCGCAGGAAGCTGAACAGCTTCCTGCTGTTGTGCGTTAAGCCCGTGGATCATGCCGCGTAGCGGCGCAGACGCAAGGCAAACTGCTCAAGGCTTTCAATACCGCTTTGCTGGGCCCGCTGGCACCATTCCTGGAGATCGGCGAGCAATTGTTCACTACTTGCGCTGGAGCTTTCCCACAGACGGGAGAGTTCCGCGCGCATTTTCACGAGGGTGGAGAGCTTTTCATGCTCTGCCAGCATGGACTCGATTTCAGCTAACTGGGCCGGAGCGAGTTTGTCATCGTCTCTAGCCAGCAGTACCTGAGCACGGCGCAGCAACGCAACTTTGCCGGTATCGCTCGACTGCTTCACCTTGTTGAGTTCCTCTGCAGCGGCCTTGCGGACCATGCGGGTGTACTTGGCAAGGATTTCATAGCGGTGCGTGATGACTGCCTGCAGCGTGGCCAGATCGACCGAACTCTTGGTAGGTTCAACCTTGAGACGTGGCGCCACACGGCGAATCGTGGCCAGCCTGAGGAAGGCCAAGATGCGGATGTACAGCCAACCGATGTCGAATTCCCACCACTTGGCTGAGAACCGGCACGATGTACCGTGCGCGTGGTGGTTGTTGTGCAGTTCCTCGCCACCGATGATGATGCCTACCGGGAAGACGTTGGTGCTGGTATCGGGGCTGGAGTAATTGCGGTAGCCAATAAAGTGGCCCAGGCCATTCACCACGCCAGCTGCCCAGAAAGGAATCCAGGCCATCTGGATTGCCCATACCGTAAGGCCGAGTGCGCCGAACAGGGCGATATCAATGCCAAGCATGATTAGAATGCCCAGACTGCTATGGCGCGTATAAAGATTGCGTTCCATCCAGTCGTCGGGCGTGCCATGACCGAAACGCTTGAGCGTTTCAGCGTTGGCAGCTTCATGACGGTAGAGCTCTGCCCCACGGAAGAACACTTTGCCAATTCCATAGACCAGGGGCGAGTGAGGATCGCCCTCGCGCTCGACATAGGCATGATGTTTCCGGTGAATGGAGACCCATTCCTTGGTGACCATGCCAGTGGTCAGCCAAAGCCAGAAACGGAAGAAGTGCATGACTGCTGGATGCAGGTCAAGACCCCGATGCGCCTGGCTGCGGTGTAGGAACACAGTCACTGAAACGATAGTGATGTGCGTGAGTCCCAGTGTGACGAGGGCAATTTGCCACCACGACAACTGAAGAAGGCCGCCGGCCAGATAGTGAAAGACTTGGTCCATATTCGGTAAAGTACGGTTCCCCGTTTTGTGATAACCAAGGAAATTTTACCCTGTATGTCCTTCCAGGGACAGCTACTTTACGTTTGCCGGCGGATATGTGTCACGCGGGGTTACTGCTTAGGTCTCAGCTTTGTTCCTTTGCAACACTGCGGCGAAGAATCCGTCCGTTCCGTGGCGATCGGGGCGCAAGCGTAAATAGGGGCCTTCCTCTTCCAGGCCGGGACACCGCTCACGCGCAATGTCAGCTGCATTCAGTAACTGAAAATCGGCATTCACTTTCAGGAATGCTTCGATCTGGGCTTCGTTTTCTTCTGGCAGCAAGGAACATGTTGCGTAAACGAGCCGCCCCCCAGGCGCCACGCATGTGGCGGCTTCTCGCAGGATGCCCTGCTGAAGGCGCTGGAAATCCTCGATTACCTCGGGATGCTGGCGCCATTTCAAATCGGGGTTGCGCCTCAGCGTTCCCAAACCTGAACATGGGGCGTCAACCAAAACGCGCTGCGCCTTGCCGCGCAGCCGCTTGACTCTTTGGTCGGTAGACGGCTCGATTACCACCGGCACGATGTTGGACAAGCCGCTGCGTGCGAAACGCGGTTTCGCCCTAGCTAACCGCGCATGCGATACATCAAAGGCGTACAGCCGCCCCGTGGAGCGCATGAGGGCGCCCAGTAGAAGCGTCTTGCCTCCAGCACCCGCGCAGAAGTCAATGATCATCTCACCGCGACGTGGCGCCATCAGTGCTACCAGAATCTGACTGCCTTCATCCTGCACCTCAATCTCGCCCTTTTCGAATGCTGGCCAGCGCGAGACGGTGGGCCTGCCCTCAAAACGGATGCCCCAGGGGCTATAAGGTGTCGGCACTGGATTGAAGCGCGCGGCCGGCCCCGCGGCGAATGCAGCAAGAACGTCTTCCCGCGACACTTTAAAGGGGTTGACGCGAATATCGAGCGGGGCCGGCTGGTTCAACGCCCGCACCAAGGAGTCGCTGTCGGGCAGTGTTGAGAGACGCTCCTCCAGCCAGTCAGGCAGACTTTCGCGCACTGTGCGGGGCATGGCTTCGCGATCAATACGGCGAATATGCGCCAGCCAAGCTTTCTCCTGTTCATCCAATCCCGGCTCCAGCCAGCCTTCCGGCAGAGTGGCATCCAGGCCAAGAATAGCGAGACGGCGCGCCGCGGGGCCCGAACCACTTTCTGCAAAATTGCGGTACAAGCGGAGATGACGGAGCACGTTAAATACCGCTTCTGTCACCTCGGCTCGATCTCGCACCCCCAGGCGCGAGTGAGCTCGCAGCCAGCGGGATAGCACCTGATCGGCCGGGTGCTGCCACTGCAAGATTTCGCCCAGAACATTGCGAACTTGTTCGATCCTGGCGATGGCCGGAACGTAATTACGATCGGGCTCAGGAACAGGAGCCGCCCGGCCCCCACGTCCTGCTTTCCCCTGGGACGCAGGTCGACTGCTCCCCCCCTTTTTCGCAGCACTGTGACCGCGGGCGGTCTGGGCCGCCGCCTGACGGCCGCCGCCTTTTTGCGTTGTCATATTTACTCCTCGCCGCTCGGGTTCAACAATGAGCCATCCGGCAAAAATGCACGGGTGGGAACGCCTTCCACCCGGACGATCTGATTTTCGTCCAAGGATACACGGCCCTGCGCCAGCCAGCGCACCACTTGAGCGTACATGCGGTGTTCCACATTTAAAAGACGAGCCGACAACGCATCAGGCTCATCGGATGCGAGGACGGGAACAATGCCCTGAGCCACGATGGGGCCGTGATCCAATTTCGCCGTCACGAAGTGCACGGTGCAGCCGTGCCACTGCACGCCATCGACCAGCGCCTGCTGGTGAGTATGCAGACCTGGAAACGATGGGAGCAAGGAAGGATGAATATTAATCAGCCGGCCCTCGTAACGCTCAACAAAACCGGGTGTAAGTACGCGCATGAAGCCCGCCAGCAACACATAATGGGGCTGATACTGGTCGATGACTTCGGCCAGGGCGGCGTCGAACTCCTGCCGGCTGTCGAAAACGCGGTGTGGCACCACATGGGTGGTCAGCCCCCGCCCAGCCGCCCAGTCCAGGCCCGCAGCATCGGCTCGGTTAGATATGACAGCACACACCTGTGCGGGGAGGCTTTCCCGCACAATGGTGTCGACAATGGTCTGCATATTGGAGCCGCGACCGGAGATCAATATAACGAGGCGGCAAGCGTCGTTTTGGAGATTCACCACGATAATTCCTGAGATAAGCTTCGCAAAATTGTAAACTCCCGCCTGTGAAACCGAGTTGCCACCTATATCGACGCCTCCCCCGCCGTGATACGCAGCGCCCCAGCGCCGTGACGATCGGGAACTTTGACGGCGTGCACCTGGGCCACCAGGCCATTCTCGAGCGCGTACGGGTGCATGCCGACACCCACGGGCTGGCGCCCACCGTCATGACCTTCGCCCCGCATCCGCGCGCCTTTTTTGCCGCTCGTGCGGGTAAGCCGGAACTTGCGCCTGCTCAAATCAGCACGGTGCGCGACAAAATCGAATGCCTGCATCAGCATGGCATGACGCAGATTGTCCTGACGCCCTTCAACCAGGCCCTGGCCAGCATGAGCCCGGAAGAGTTCATCCGGCGTCTGCTGGTGGAGGGCCTGAACACGGCGTGGCTGCTGGTGGGTGAAGATTTTCGCTACGGACATAAGCGCAGCGGGGACATTGATTTGCTGCGGCACATGGGGCAACAGTACGGTTATCAAGTCGAGACCCTCTCAGACGTGCATGACGCCGCAGGCTTGCGAATTTCCAGTTCGGAATTACGTCAGGCGCTCGCGACGGCGGAACTTGACCGCGCGCAGTCTTTGCTGGGTCGCGCTTACAGCATTACCGGCCATGTTGGCCATGGGCAGAAGATCGGACGCAGCATTGGTTATCGAACTTTGAACCATCGTGTACCGGACAACTGTGCCCTGCGCAATGGGGTGTATATCGTGCGAGTCCACGGCTTGAACCCTGATGGACCCCTGCCCGGAGTGGCCAGCCTGGGAGTGCGACCAACTGTCACACAACAAGGCCGCCGTGTGCTGGAAACCCACCTGTTGGACTGCGACGTCGACGCATACGGTAAACTCAGCTCTGTTGAATTCATCCGCTTCCTGCGGGACGAAGAAAAATTTCCGGACCTTCCCACATTGGTCGCCGCGATAGATGAAGACGCGCGGCGCGCCCGAGATCATTTCGCCTTCCATGGACTATAGAAAAAGCCTCAACCTGCCCGAATCCCCCTTCCCCATGCGTGGCAACCTCGCCAAGCGCGAACCCGGCTGGGTGGCCGAATGGGAAGAAAACAAGGTTTATGCGGCCATCAGGCAAGCGAGCAAGGGAAGGCCGAAGTTCGTCCTGCATGACGGCCCGCCCTATGCCAATGGCAATATCCACATTGGCCACGCCGTCAACAAAATCCTCAAGGACATTATCGTCAAGAGCCGCAATATGGCCGGTTTTGACGCGGTATACGTGCCCGGCTGGGACTGCCACGGCATGCCCATCGAAATCCAGATCGAAAAGAAGTACGGCAAGAATCTGCCTGTGGCCGAGGTCCAGGCCAAGGCGCGTGCATACGCCTACGAGCAGGTTGATAATCAGCGCCGTGAATTCAAGCGTCTGGGCGTGCTGGGTGACTGGGAACGCCCCTATCTGACCATGAACTTCAGTAATGAGGCCGATGAGCTCCGCGCCCTGTCGACCATCATGCAGAAAGGCTTTGTCTTCCGTGGCCTGAAGCCGGTGAACTGGTGTTTCGATTGTGGCTCTGCCTTGGCTGAAGCGGAAGTCGAGTATGCCGACCGTAGTGACCCCTCCATCTATGTAGCGTTTCCGTTCAACGACCCAGCACGCATGGCCGAAGTATTCGGGCAAGCGACGGCGGACGCGGGTGCGGTGGTCATTTGGACGACAACGCCCTGGACCATTCCCGCCAACCAGGCGCTGAATGTCCATCCAGAATTCGAATACAGCCTCGTGCGCCTCAAAGAGTCCCGCGAAACGGGTTCTTTGCTGGTGCTTGCCAAAGACCGCGTCGAAGCCTGTCTGCAGGAATGGGGGCTGGAAGGTGAAACGCTCGCCACAGTGATGGGCGAAAAACTGGCTGGCCTGGAATTCCGGCACCCCTTGCACGACGCACACGAGGGTTACCAGCGCGTTTCTCCCATCTATTGTGGCGACTATGTGACGCTTGATTCCGGTACCGGCGTGGTGCACTCGGCTCCTGCGTACGGGGTCGAAGACTTCATTTCCTGTAAGGAACACGGCCTGGCTGATGAAAACATTCTCAACCCGGTCAAGGGCGACGGCCACTATGCCGACAGCCTGCCACTGTTTGGCGGCCAGTCCATCTGGAAGGCCAACCCCATCATCGTCGAAGCCCTGAAGCTGGCCGGCACCTTGCTGAAGGTGGAGTCACTCAAGCATAGCTACATGCATTGCTGGCGCCACAAGACGCCGATCATTTATCGCGCCACCAGCCAGTGGTTTGCCGGCATGGACCGCAAGCCTGAACAAGGTGAAGCCACCCTGCGCGAAATGGCACTCCAGGCAGTTGAGGACACGGCGTTCTTCCCCGCATGGGGCAAGGCGCGCCTGCATGCCATGATAGCCAACCGCCCCGACTGGACACTCTCCCGGCAACGCCAGTGGGGGGTACCCATGGCCTTCTTCGTGCATAAAGAAACGGGTGAGCTACATCCGCGCACACCCGAGCTCATGGAGCAGGTCGCTCAGCGTATTGAACAGCATGGTATCGAGGCTTGGCAGTCACTCGACCCCGCGGAATTGTTGGGTGACGAAGCGGCCCAATATGAAAAGAACCGCGACACCCTGGATGTGTGGTTCGACTCCGGCACCACCCACGCCACCGTGCTGGGCGGCAAAGGCCAAGTAGTGAAGGGTTCGCATGCTGAAGATTTGACCTGGCCAGCGGATCTCTACCTGGAAGGATCGGACCAGCACCGGGGCTGGTTCCACTCTTCCTTGCTGACTGGCTGCATGATGTACGGGCGCGCCCCATACAAGGCATTGCTCACCCACGGCTTCGTTGTCGACGGCCAAGGGCGCAAGATGAGCAAGTCGGTGGGCAATGTGGTGGCACCGCAAAAGGTCTCCGATACCTTGGGCGCCGAAATTCTTCGCCTGTGGACGGCAGCGACCGACTACTCGGGTGAGCTGTCGATCTCCGACACCATCCTCGAGCGTGTGGTCGAGAGCTACCGTCGTATTCGCAATACACTTAAATTCCTTTTGGGCAACGTCAGTGACTTCGACCCCCAATCGGACGCTGTGCCTGTAGAGCAGATGTTCGAGATCGACCGCTACGCCATGCTGATGAGCGACAAAATGCAGGCGGAGGTTCAGGCATGGTACGAGCGCTACGAATTCCACCCTGCTGTTGCACGCCTGCAAGTATTCTGCTCGGAAGACCTGGGTGCCTTCTATCTGGACGTTCTGAAAGATAGGCTCTACACCACGGGCGGTAACAGCCTGGCGCGCCGTTCTGCCCAGACGGCACTCTGGCATATCACCAATGGCCTGCTCAAGCTGATGGCCCCGATTCTTTCCTTCACGGCGGAAGAAGCGTGGAAGCATCTGCATGCTGTCTCCAAGCCGCTGACAATCTTCACGGAAACATTCCACGTTTATCCGGAACAGGCCGACCGCGATGCGCTCATTGCAAAATGGGCTCGCTTGCGCGAGATCCGCGCCGAAGCGATGCGTCGCATTGAGGAAGTACGTGCCACCGGCAAGGTCGGCTCCTCTCTGGCTGCCGAGATCGACATCCATGCCGGTGGCCAAGACCTTGAATGGCTGCAATCCCTGGGTGATGACCTGCGCTTTGTTCTGATCGTCTCGCGTGCGACAGTCCATGCTGCGGCTGAGGATACCTTGCGGATCGACGTTCATCCGACTGAACAGTCGAAGTGTGAGCGATGCTGGCACCATCGCAGTGACGTTGGGGCCAATGCAGACCACCCCACCATCTGCGGCCGCTGCTCCGACAATCTGTTTGGCGACGGCGAAGAACGCCACCATGCCTGAGCGCCCTACTGCTTCCCGGTCCGCCGGTTCGGATGTGCCGGGAGGGGCGGCAAGGCACAGCGCTCAAAGGGCAGGCGCACGCTCGCGCCGCCCTTTTGCAGGATGGATCTCCCTGGCCTTGGCGCTGATTGTGATGGACCAGGTCACGAAGGTCTGGTTCGACTCGTATCTTGCTTACGGCGAGCGTCTGCCCCTTCTGCCTTTTTTCGATTTCACTCTTGTGTACAACACCGGGGCCGCGTTCAGCTTTCTTGCTGAGAGTGAAGGCTGGCAGCGCTGGCTGTTTACGGGGATTGCTGTCATAGCGTCCGTCGTTATCGTCCGCTTGCTGTGGAAACATCCATCGCAGAAGGTGTTGTGCGCTGCCCTGGCATGCATATTAGGCGGGGCGTTGGGCAACGCGATCGATCGCCTGCTTTACGGACATGTGGTGGATTTTCTGCTTTTCTACTGGCAGGATTGGTATTTCCCTGCGTTCAACATAGCGGATGTCGCCATCACGGTAGGCGCCATTTTTCTGCTGCTGGACGAAATTCTGCGGTGGCGTCGTGAGAGGCACCAGCGCGAGCAATCGTGAGTCATATCATGCTGGAACTAGCCAATAAACGTATCGTCCTTGGCTTGACCGGGGGCATTGCCTGCTACAAGGTGGCTGAGTTTGTTCGCCGTGCCGGTGAGCAAGGGGCAACCATTGACGTCGTCATGACGGAGGCGGCCACCCAGTTCATCACGCCGGTTACCATGCAGGCGCTCTCGGGCAGGCTGGTCTACGTCGACCCGTGGGACTCCAGAGTGCCTAACAATATGGCGCACATCAATCTCACGCGCGGCGCGGACGCTATTCTTATCGCTCCCGCCAGCACAGACTTTTTGGCCAAGCTCGCACATGGCACGGCTGACGACCTGCTTTCCACCTTATGCGTAGCGCGCGGCAACTGCCCTTTGCTGGTTGCTCCTGCCATGAACCGGGAAATGTGGCTGAACCCGGCCACACAGCGCAATGTCGCTCTGCTCCACCAGGACGCTGTACATCTGCTCGGCCCGGCCGAAGGTGAACAGGCTTGTGGCGAAGTCGGCAGCGGGCGCATGCTGGAACCAGACCAGCTTCTTTCCGAACTGATCGCCTTCTTCCAGCCCAAAACGCTCGCTGGCAAGCGCGTGCTTATCACCGCCGGCCCCACTTCGGAACGAATCGATCCCGTCCGGGTGATAACCAATCGCAGCTCGGGCAAAACGGGATACGCAATTGCTCGCGCGGCGCATGACGCTGGCGCGGACGTCACACTGGTGAGCGGGCCTACCGCCCTCCCCACTCCTTACGGCGTGACCCGGATCAACGTGGAAAGCGCCCGTGAGATGCACGCTGCCGTCATGCAACAAGCGCGTGCCAGCGATCTCTTCATAGCGGTGGCTGCTGTTGCTGACTGGCACGTGGTCAACAGCAGCGAACAGAAGCTGAAAAAGACTGCGACCGGCGGTGCGCCCCAGCTGGAGTTCGCGCCCAACCCCGATATTCTGGCAGACGTCGCCGCATTGAAAGATGGCCCCTGGTGCGTAGGTTTTGCCGCCGAAACGGAGAACCTTGCCGAACATGCGGAGGCAAAACGCCGTCGCAAAGGGGTGCCGCTGCTGGTTGGCAATCTGGCTCAGAAGGTGATGGATGCCGACATCACGGAAATCGTGTTATTCGAAGATGGCGGTCAGACCTCGTTAACTCCTCAACCTAAATTGCAGGCCGCCCGAGCGCTTGTCCATGCAATTTCCCAACGTCTTCCGGAGTAAAGCCCGATATGAGACGCATTGCCCTGAAAATTCTCGACCCGCGTATGAATGACTACCTGCCCGCCTATGCCACGACTGGCTCGGCTGGCTTGGATCTGCGTGCATGCATTGACGCGCCCATCACGCTTCAGCCAGGGGAAAGTCAGCTCATTCCGACAGGTTTAGCCATGCATATTGCCGACCCCGCTTATGCGGCAATGATTCTTCCTCGCTCGGGCTTGGGGCACAAACACGGCATCGTTTTAGGCAACCTGGTGGGATTGATTGATTCGGATTACCAAGGGCCTCTGATGGTGTCCGCATGGAACCGTGGCACGGAAACATTTGTGCTTCAGCCAATGGAGCGCCTTGCTCAAATGGTGATCGTTCCCGTGCAGCAGGTGGAGTTTGAAATCGTGGACGAGTTTGTCGACAGTGACCGTGGCGAAGGTGGGTTTGGGAGTACCGGCCGCAACTGAAACTGCTGCCGCTTGCTTCGCACAGCCACAATGCAGACCGGGCGCTTGTTTAGCTGCAAGATGCCCGAACTGGTACCCTATTCCCCAAGATACGCTGCACGAACCTTTGGGTCGTCCAGCAACTGACTTGACGGCCCCTCAAGTATCATTTGGCCCGATTCCATCACATATCCGCGCTGGCTTACTTCAAGTGCAAGCCTGGCATTCTGCTCAATGAGCAGGATGGTGACACCTTCATCAGCGATTCCCTGAATCACTTCGAAGATGCGCTCCACCATGAGGGGCGCCAAACCCATGGAGGGCTCATCCAGCAACAGCAGCTGAGGACGGGACATCATGGCACGGCCCATCGCAAGCATTTGCTGCTCGCCCCCTGAGAGCGTGCCGGCTGATTGCTTCAGCCGCTCTTTCAGCCGTGGAAAAAGTTCCAGAACGTGCTCCATGTCTTGTCGGATGGCGTCTGCATCCTTGCGGCTATAGGCGCCCATTGCCAGGTTCTCTTCGATAGTGAGCTGACCGAATATGCCTCGCCCTTCAGGCACCATGACCAGTCCATGACGCACAAGCTGATACGACGGCGAGCCGGCAATCGATCTACCATCGTAAAGGATGTCTCCAGCGGCACGGGGCACCAAGCCGCAAACTGCGCGCAAGGTCGTACTCTTTCCGGCTCCATTGGCACCGATCAACGCCACCAGCTCACCCCGATCGACGCGCAGATTCAAGCCACGGACGGCCCGGATACCGCCATAGGCAACATCAAGCTCGCGCAGTTCCAGCAAGGTCGACGTGTCCATGTTCATCGCTGCCCTTCACCTCGTGCAGATTGATCCAGTTCCGCACTAATGTCGCCGCTGGGCACAGTATCCACTCCCGGCTCACTTGCCGCGCCCTTCCCGAGATAAGCTTCAATGACACGTGGATTGCGCTGTATGTCGGCGGGCTTGCCCTCAGCGAGCACCCGCCCGTACTCCAGTACAAGCACTCGGTTGCACAAGCCCATGACCAGTTTCATATCGTGTTCGATTAACAGTACCGTGACACCATCGTTGCGGATTTTTTCAATAAGCTGGCGCAACACCAGCGTTTCAGAGGGGTTCATGCCGGCCGCGGGCTCATCCAGAGCGAGCAACACTGGCTCAGTAGCCAAGGCTCGCGCGATCTCCAGCCGCCGCTGATCGCCATAGGAAAGCGAACGGGCGATGTCATTGGCGCGCTCCGCAATGCCGACATAGTCAAGCAGCTGATATGCGCGTTCTTCAATGGCACGTTCCTCTGCCAGGGTGGCGCGGTTGCGCACGATGGCCCCCCAAACGCCCGCGCGGGTGCGCACATGTCGCCCGATCATGACGTTTTCAATGGCAGTCAGATTCGCAAATAGCCGAATATTCTGAAACGTGCGGGCTATGCCCACTTGCGCGATTTCATGGGGCTTGAGGCGTGTCAGCTGATGACCCATGAAGTTGGCAGTGCCCATTTCAGGCCGATACAGGCTGGTGAGACAATTGAACAGCGTGGTCTTGCCTGCCCCGTTTGGCCCTATTAAGCCATAAATGTCACCTTTGCATATGCCGAAGCTGACATCCGAAAGCGCCTGCAGCCCGCCGAAACGTTTGCTGATCTTATTCACCACCAGCAGGAGTTCTGGCATGTTGCCTGAGCTGCGCGCCGAAACAACAGAGCTCATGCGCCCTCCTTGGCTGAACGCAGTTCACGGCGACGCAACGCCGAGGGCCAGAGGCCTTCTGGGCGGAAGATCATGACCAGCACCAGCGCAAAACCAAACATCAGCATGCGGATGCCCTCGGGGTCGAGCAGCACCTCTCCGAAAGCGGCCTGCTGCAGAGGGACGACGGCTGCCCGGAGCATCTCCGGAAAGACAGAGAGCAACAAGGCCCCAAGTATGACGCCCGGTATGCTGCCCATTCCTCCCAGCACTACCATGCACAACACCAAAATGGATTCCGTCAGACTGAAGCTCTCGGGGCTGACGAAACCCTGCATGGAAGCAAACATGCAGCCCGCGATGCCGCCGAAGGAGGCCCCCATGGTGAAGGCAAGCAGCTTGATGTTACGCGTGTTGATACCCATGGCCTTGGCAGCGACTTCGTCCTCGCGCACGGCTTCCCAGGCTCGACCAATGCGAGAATGCTGCAGACGAGCGCAGATAACAATGGTCAACAAAGTGAGGAACAGCAGCAGGTAATAGTATTTTTCCGGACCCGTGATGCGAAAGCCAAAAATTTCCTGACTGCGTCCAAAGGCGAACTCCCCTACCCGGAAAGTATCGATTCGGTTGATGCCCTGTGGCCCATTGGTGATATTCACCGGCGCATCCATATTGTTCAGGAATATGCGGACAATCTCGCCAAACCCTAGGGTGACAATCGCCAGGTAGTCGCCGCGCAATTTGAGTGTGGGTGCGCCAAGCAAGGCCCCTGCGATGGCAGCCAGCACAAAGCCGACCGGCATAACCACCCAGAATGGCAGGTGCAGGCCGAAATGCGGTGAGGCCAGCATGGCCCAAACGTAGGCTCCAACTGCGTAGAAAGCGATATAACCGAGATCCAGCAAGCCCGCGAAGCCCACGACAATATTCAAGCCCAGCGCGAGCATCACATAAATAAGGGCAAAGTTCAGCGTACGGACCCACCCCTGCCCCGCCATACCCAGCACAAAGGGCAGCACTGCTAGCACGATGCCGCACAGGCCCACGGCCATCCACACCCGGAGCGGAACGGGGTCTCTCCGTTGTGCGTGGGTGTTCGAATTCATGCGCGGTCTCCTACACGTTCACCAAGCAGGCCAGAGGGCCGAAACACGAGCACGAGAATGAGCACAATGAAGGAAAAGACGTCTTGGTAGTTGCTCCCGAAAAATCCGTTGGTGAGGTCGCCAATGTACCCCGCACCAAGCGACTCAATAATCCCCAACAACAAGCCGCCCAGCATGGCGCCGGCCAGATTGCCGATGCCTCCCAGCACCGCAGCCGTGAACGCCTTAAGGCCCAGGATGAAACCCATGGTGTACTGCGCCACACCGTAGTAGGCGGCCACCATGACACCTGCCACTGCGGCCAGCAGCGAACCAATCAGGAAGGCGGCAGAAATGACCGTGTTGATATTGACGCCCATCAGCCCCGCCACTTCACGGTTTTGCGCCGTGGCGCGCATGGCCGTGCCCAGGCGAGTGCGATGCACCAGCAAGGTTAGGCCAGTCATGATGGCCGCCGCTGCCACGATGATGATGATCTGAAGCGTGCTGATGCGTGCGTCGCCAATGCTGAAGACGCGCGCTTCAATGATATGAGGAAAGCTCAGGTAGTTGCGGCCCCAGATCATCATCGCGATGTTCTGGATGATGATGGATATGCCAATGGCAGTGATGAGCGCCGCCAACCGCGGCGCCCGTCGCAAAGGGCGATAGGCAAACCTTTCAGCCGTCCATCCCAGCGCCATGCAGACCGGCATGGCCAGCAACAGCGCACTGCCCACGGCCACCCATGCCGACACCCCGGTGGGGTCGGCGCCGACAAACGCCAACACAATCGAGGTAGCAACCATGGCTCCAACCATGACGACGTCACCATGGGCGAAGTTGATCAAACCGATGATGCCATACACCATGGTGTAGCCAAGGGCTACCAGGGCGTAGACGCTTCCGACCGTCACGCCGTTGATCAATTGTTGAAGCAGGATGTCCATGGGCTGGTCACAGGTTCATACAGAAACGAAAAAGCCGGCTGGGGCAGCGTACAGCCGCCCCGATATGCGCGCTACATTAGTTCGCACTGCTGACCATGGTTTTGACCATTTCCCACTTGCCCCCCTTCACCTGATAAATAGTGACGGAAATTTCCTTGAGATCGCCCTTCTCGTCATAGGCAATGCTCTCGCTCGTGGCACCGGACCGCTGCAGAGCACGTAACTCGGGCAGATAATCAGTCGGTTTGGAGGATCCCGCCTCCTTCATGGCGGTAATCATGTTCCACGCACCGTCGTACGCGTACGGAGCATAGACGCCAGGACTCTTGTTGAAACGCTTCTTGTAAGCTTCCTCGAACTTGGTTCCCGCCGCCATTTGCTGAAGCGGTACGCCCGCCAGCGAGGCATAAGTGCCTTCCGCGTCGTCACCGGCCAGCTTGAGGAAGGTGTCGCTACGGGTCATCTCGCCAGACATAAGAGGCGCCTTGATGCCCAGGCGCACCATCTGGCGGCGCATGGGCCCGGACTGCGCGTCCAGGCCACCGAAGAAGATGACGTCAGCGTTCTTTCCCCGGATATTGGTCAGAATGGCGGTGAAGTCATTGGATTTATCGGTGGTGTATTCGCGCGCCACGATCTTCCCACCATGGGCTTCGACCGCCTTGGCGACTTGGTCGGCCAAGCCCTGGCCATAAGCGGTTCGGTCATCAATCAGAGCGACCGTCTTGGCGCCCAGATCTTTTACGATGAATTCGCCTGCCGCGGCACCCTGCTGCGTATCGCTGGTCATCATTCGGAAGGTAGTGTCAAAGCCCTGAGCGGTATATTCGGGCGACGTGGCCATGGCGATTTGAGGCAGGCCCTCGCCGTTATAGATGCTCGATGCCGGAATGGTGGTGCCGGAATTGAAATGACCCAGCACGCCCTGGACACCTTCGTCCACGATTTGCTGAGCCACCTGCACGGCTGTCCGGGGGTCGGCCTGGTCGTCCTTGCTAACTAGCTCGAACCGGGCTGGCTCCCCATTAAGCTGAATTTTCTGCGCGTTGGCTTCTTCCAGTGCCAGGGTGAGACCGTTGCGCATGTCTTCGCCGTAATGCGACTGCGGCCCCGTCAACGGAGCCGCAAACCCGAGTTTCACCACCTGTTCTGCCGCTGCTGGCGCCGAGGCAAATACTGCCAGGGTGGCCGCTGTAGCGGCCAGCATTTTGAATCCCTTGCCCAATTGCATGATTGTCTCCGAGTACTAATGTTCTTGTCTGCAGATGAAACTGCTCGAATAGCACAAGCATTACAACAGAGGATGGGCGGGCTACTAATCGGTTGTAACCCTAGGCAGCCCGGGCACACCCGCGGAAATGAAGCGTGCCGTCGGTGGGCGAAGTTTGCTGTTTTCCGGAGATGGTCTCGGCAATGGCTGAGGAAAGAATATCCAGGGCACGGCGGTGACCCGCCACCAGATTCGACATACCGTCTTCTACCTTCACCCGAACCTGGGCTGAACATACGCGGGCCTGTACCGAGGGCTTCATTCCGCTGGGCACGAGCCGCCAGACGGCTTCCTGCCGTACTTCCTTGTTGTAGAGCGAGTCAAACCGCTGCATATCCACATAGATATTCCACACCGGCGCACCATCGAGTTTTGCAGCCCCTACCTCCAGCACGTTCAGCGTGCTCGAAAGCGATGCAGCCAGAGCGTCACGAATCTGAGCTTCCAACGGACCCGACCACAATGCCACGCTGAGCGGAACGACTTCAGACGTATCGGGACTGGCTACGACAATTTGCGGGCGGGACAGCTCCTGCGGAATGAGGACAGGCTGCACACTGATGACATACTTTGCATCGGCATTGCGTACCGCATCCGACGACGCGATGGCCGGCGCTTGAAGAGAATAGTACTGGGGCGCAGTACCCGCGCACCCCGCCAGCAAAGCCGGCGCAAGTATTGTCAAAAACCTCATGGTGTCACCTCAAAACGGTCGCGTGGAGAGCCACGCAGCAAGGACCCTGGTTGTGCCTGAAGGTGGTCCGCCAAAGCCCTCAGTGCGCGTGCAGCAGCACTGAGTTCACGCATGGTGCCCTCCAGACCACCCGTTGCGCTTGAACTGTTATCAACGAACTGGTCCACGGCAGCCAGAGTCTTGCGCACGGAGCGCAGAGTCGAGGTCAGCTCCGGTGTCAGCTTGCCGTCCACCCCGTTTAGCGCAGTCGTCACGCTTTGAAGCGTGTTGCGCAGATCCTGAACTAATTCCTCGATGGGCAAGGCTTCGACTTTGCTCACGATGTTGCCCAATTGCTGTTGCAGCCGGTCGAAATCCCCAGTGATAGTCGGCAGCACAGGGGGATATTCCGTGGCGTTAAATTCCACCGGTTCCTCGTTCCGGAAGAAATCCAACGCGACATACTGTTGGCCGGTGAGCAGGTTGGAAGCACGCATTTGAGCCCGCAAGCCTCGCGCCACCATGCCCTCGAGCATTCGGGCCCGTGCGATATGGGGGTCCTTGTCGAGTTCCTTCATGCGTTCGTAAATCGGGCCAAATCGCAGGGGATATATGCGTGCCTGTACCAGCGCGTAGAACTGGCGATTCTCCCGATCGAAAGCCATGTCGATGTCAACGATTTCTCCCAGCTCGAGGCCACGGAAATCAACTGGCGCCCCGATCTTCAACCCCCGTACTGACTGGTTGAAATGGAACTCGAGCACCATCGGGTCGCCATCCGGATCAGCCATGGCCTGCTGCTGGTTGCCGTGCAGCTTGAAGACCGCATTCGCTTCTGCTGGCTCGGTATCAAACTCTGAGGCCGGAGCAAACGACACCCCGCCCGCCAGAATCGATGTTAGTGAACCTGTCTGCACTGACAGGCCATCTGCGTCCAGCTCCACATTGACACCGCTTGCGTTCCAGAACCTGGCGTCGGCCGTGACATAACGGTCGTAGGGCGCATCTATAAATATCTGGACGCTGACCGCGCTGCCATCATCGTTGAGGTTGTAGCTGACGACCTGGCCCACCTGAATGCGCCGGAAGTAGACCGGTGAACCAATGTCGAGCCAGCTGAGGTCTTCAGCCTCAAGGGTGAACCGGGTTCCCGGGCGCTCCGCACTGATTTCCGGAGGCGTTTCAAGCCCTTCAAACTCGTAGACGGCCTCATCTGGTTCCTCTTCGTTGGACGCCATGTCCACGGCAATGTGCACGCCAGAGAGCAGCGTACCCAAGCCCGACACACCGCTCAGCCCCAGGCGGGGACGTACCACCCAAAAACGGGACCCTTCTCTGGTGATGTACTCCGCCCCATCACGATTAAGCTGGGCGGTTACCAGTACCTTGCCTCGAGCGTGGTCGACTTTCACATCAGTGACCGTTCCCACGGCGACATCCTTGTAGCGCACACGAGTTTGACCGGCTTCAATACCTTCCGCAGAGTCGAAAGATATGACGACTTTGGGCCCTACCGCCATCCAATCGCGGGCGAGCAATCCGCCTCCCACCAGCACGGCGAGCAACGGGACCAGCCATATCCAGGAAAAGCGCTGTTCTTTGCGCGGCCTCACTTCAGGTAAGGGACGCCTCCCGGCCCTGGCCTGGTTTTCCCTTGTTGAATCGCCTCGTTCTTGCTCTTTATCGTTCATCAGTCACTTCCGACGGGAATCGCGGCCGTCGGTCCCAGCCGGTTCTCGGGTCATAGCTCATGGCCGCCAGCATTGTAAGGATGACGACCACGCCGAAACTTGCTGCCGCCGGGCCGGCAATAATTTGTGAAACCCCCGGAAAATTCGCCATGGCCGCCATGAGCACGACCACAAAGACGTCGAGCATCGACCACTGGCCGATATATTCCACCAGCTCGTAAAGACGGGTACGCTGGCGTTGAGAGCGAACGCCGTGCCAGCGACGTGCGGACATCAATACCGTGAGGGCGACCAGTTTGGTAATGGGAACCACAACGCTCGCTACAAACACAATAAGGGCGAGATCCCAAGAGCCCAGCCGCCACAACTCTATGACGCCTCCGAGAATCGTATGCTCACTGCTGCCCAGCAAACTGCGAATCTCCATCATGGGCAGTACGTTGGCGGGTATATACACGACTGCAGCAGCGATCAACAGCGCCCATACACGGCTGGTCGTTTCCTCGTGGCGCTTATGCACAGTAATCCCGCAACGCTGACAAGGTGATGGGCCGATCTCTGCGTCCCAGGCTTGAACATAGCCGCAAGCGTGACAAGCCGCCAGCTCATGGGGAGGGCGCCCGTCGTCCAGGCTGGGCTCGACCAGCCCTTTTTCCTGTGCATAGTGCCACAGGCGTTCCGTGTCCAGCCGGCTCAAGGCCGTGACCATAAAGGTAAGGAAAGCAAATGCCCATACACCCGGCCCTGGTTCCAGATTGGCCAGGCCGGCGAATTTCACGATTGCCACGATGATGCCCAACATCAGTACCGGCACCATGCTCCAGGGGCCTACGTAATAATAAATGCGCATGGCTGCGCGGAAGTCTGGCGGCAGGCTGCCACGCCTCAAACACCCCAGGGCCCAAAATAGAAAGCACAGCTGTGTCAGGGGAAACCAGAAACCAACGAGCCCAGTCATCGCCGAAAGGATGTAGTGGCCGGCGGCCCAGCTCGTCCACAATGTACCAACAAAATTGGTGGTTACCGTCTTGCCCAGCATCGTGAGCTGCACGAGGGGGAAAAGATTGGCAATGGCGAAAACGATAAGCGCCGTAGCAGTGAAAGCGGACCAAAAACTGAGGGAAAAACGGCTTCTGCGTAGCAGCACGTAACCACAGCAGCTACACAGTGCCATCCCTCCCGGCTCGACGGCCACCTCCGCGTGAACGGTATCGCAGTGCTTGCACGCGATAAGGCCCCGATGTGTGATCGGGGCCTTATCAGGTGAACTTATATCAGTAAAGGTGGACTGCTGGCCCGCGTCGGCAAGCGCGCCTGCATCGCTGCACGCGCGCCCAGCCTCAACTCGCGGGACTGTGCCCGCGCCCTGCTCGGACCCCGACATCAATCAACCAGTTCGGGTTCCGGACGAGAAGGCCGAGGGTTCTGACCTTGCCCATCGTCCTTGCCATTCTCAGGAAAGATGAGGCTGACCTTGCCGTCGTCATCGAGCCCCACCTCCACTTGCCCGCCATCGACCAGCTTGCCGAACAAAAGTTCGTCGGCCAGAGCACGACGAATCGTGTCTTGGATGAGGCGCTGCATGGGACGCGCCCCCATGGCAGGGTCGAAGCCTTCCTTGGCGAGATGTTCCCGAAGAGCATCCGTAAAAGTGACTTCCACCCGCTTTTCATGAAGCTGGTTTTCCAACTGCAGGAGGAATTTGTCCACCACCCGCAGGATGATGTCGCGAGAAAGTGGTGTGAAGCCGATGATGGCATCCAACCGGTTCCGGAATTCCGGTGTGAACATGCGCTTGATTTCGCCCATTTCATCACCTGCCGTGCTGGGTGCGGCAAAACCGATGGTATTGCGATTCAGCGCTTGCGCCCCGGCGTTGGTTGTCATGATGAGAATGACATTGCGGAAGTCTGCCTTCCTGCCGTTGTTATCGGTCAGGGTACCGTGATCCATGACCTGCAGCAGGATGTTGTAGACGTCGGGGTGAGCTTTTTCGATTTCGTCGAGCAGCAGGACACAATGCGGTTGCTTGGACACCGCTTCAGTGAGCAAGCCGCCCTGATCGAAACCAACATACCCGGGCGGCGCACCAATCAGACGCGATACTGTATGGCGCTCCATGTACTCGGACATGTCGAAGCGCAGCAGCTCGACGCCCAATACAAACGCGAGCTGCTTGGCCACTTCCGTCTTCCCGACCCCGGTGGGACCCGAGAACAGGAAGGAGCCAATGGGCTTGTCGGGTTTCCCTAGACCGGAACGCGCCATTTTGATGGCGGCTGCGAGCGCCTCGATGGCGGCATCCTGGCCGAACACCACAGTTTTGAGGTCGCGTTCGAGCGTGGCGAGCTTGTTGCGGTCGTCGGTAGAGACGCTTTGCGGCGGAATGCGAGCAATCTTCGCAACGGTGGCCTGAACTTCGGCTTTACCAATAAGCTTCTTGCGGCGCGAGACCGGCAAAAGGCGTTGGGCCGCCCCGGCCTCGTCGATGACGTCAATGGCTTTATCGGGCAAATAACGGTCGTTGATGTGACGCGCCGCCAACTGGGCAGCCGCCGTCAGGGCAGCAGAAGAGTAGCGCACACCGTGATGCGCTTCGAAGTGTGTCTTCAGCCCACGCAGAATTTGAATCGTCTGTTCGACCGTAGGTTCGACGACGTCGACCTTCTGGAAGCGACGAGATAGCGCGTGATCTTTTTCGAAGATTCCACGATATTCGTTATAAGTCGTGGCCCCCATGCACTTGAGCTGACCCGAGGAAAGCGCCGGCTTGAGCAGGTTGGACGCGTCAAGCGTTCCGCCTGACGCGGACCCCGCGCCGATCAGCGTGTGGATTTCGTCAATGAACAGGATGGCGTTGGAATTGTCTTTAAGGCACTTCAGCACAGCCTTCAGACGCTGTTCGAAATCGCCCCGGTACTTGGTTCCTGCCAACAAGGCACCCATATCGAGCGCATATACCTGCGCATCGGCAAGAATTTCCGGAACGTCGCCGCGAGTGATGCGCCACGCCAAGCCTTCTGCGATGGCGGTTTTGCCAACGCCAGCCTCGCCCACCAGCAAGGGGTTGTTTTTGCGGCGGCGGCACAGAACCTGGATGACGCGCTCAACCTCGTGCTCGCGGCCAATGAGCGGGTCAATCCGCCCCTGACGCGCTTCGGCGTTGAGATCTGTGGCGTACAGCTCCAACGGAGATTTCTGCTGATCGGATTTGGCTTCTTCCACTTGAGGTGCCTTCGGCTGTTCAACGGGCGGCTCTTCGGGCGTCTTGGTTATGCCGTGAGACAGATAATTCACGACATCCAGACGCGTGACGCCCTGTTGCTGCAAGAAATAGACCGCATGGGAATCCTTCTCGCCGTACATGGCGACCAGGACGTTTGCCCCCGTAACCATGTTCTTGTTGGAATTGCCCGAGGAGACGTGCATGATCGCCCGCTGGATCACCCGTTGAAAACCAAGGGTGGGCTGTGTATCGACATCCTCGTCACCCGGGAACACCGGTGTGTTCTCGGCGATGAATTTGCGGAGATCCTGACGCAATGCATCGATGTTTGCCGAGCACGCGCGCAGTACTTCCACGGCGGCGGCATTGTCCAACAGGGAAAGCAGCAAGTGCTCTACGGTAATAAATTCGTGTCGCGCCGTGCGGGCCTCGACAAAGGCCATGTGCAGGCTGACTTCAAGTTCTTCGGAGATCACGCTACCTCCATTTCATACGTGGAGCGGGACAAACAAATTCGACAAATCCCTGTTCTTATTCTATGACTAAATCGAGCTTGCG
>JAJUJD010000192.1 GCA_029267315.1 Alcaligenaceae bacterium | reverse complement strand
GATGCCACGCCGGTTCTGGCCGGCCTTGGCCGCGAGCCGGCCTGGTGACCGCTTGAATGACAGTCTCGGCGTTCGGAAGCTGTGGCTCTTGGCGGCATGAAACGCACAAATAACCGCTGAAATGAATATTTCAGGGACGACTATCTCGCCGTTCTATGCAATGGGTTAATGCGTGCAAAATCTGACGTCCCTACAGGGTGTGTTGATAACACTCTTTATTGATTGAGTATGGTGTCCCGTATCGTGCTGATGTTGTGTCGCATCATGTCGATATAGGTTGCTGCATCGCCGTCTTCTGTTGACAGTGCGTCGGAGTATAGTTTTCCACCAACTTTCATACCCGTTTCGCTGGCTATTTGTTGGATCAATTGAGGGTTGCTGATGTTCTCCACGAACAGGGCGGACGCTTGTTGCTGCTTGATCTGCTGTATCAGCTTTGCAACGGTCTGTGCAGATGCTTCCGAGCCGGTGCTGGCACCCTGCGGTGCCAAGAATTGAAATCCATACTCCTGTGCCAGATAGCCGAAGGCATCATGAGATGTGATGGCCGTGCGCTTATCTAAGGGAATTTCGCTGACCAGGGACTCAAGCTCTTTTTCCAGCGTAATGAGCTTGGCATCATACGATTTTGCATTCTCCCGATAGCTAGGGCAGCCCCCTGGATCAGCGCTGCAAAATGCCTCGGCGATATTGTTGACATAAATTCGAGCGTTTGGCACGGACTGCCATGCATGCGGGTCATATTCGCCGTGACTGTGATTGTGGCCGCCAGCATGCGAGTCATGGTGATGGTGATGGTCTGTGTGCCCGCCATGCTTGTCATCATGCTTATGATTTTTATGGTGATGGTGGTCGTTATGGTGCTGATCGTTGGAGTGATCATGGTCATCATCATGCGTGTTGCGCAATAGCTGGATGCCCTCAGTAAGTTCGACGACTTCGGCGGTACTGCCGCTTGCCTGAACGAGGCGTCCCAGAAACCCTTCAAAATTTGCTCCATTGGCAAGTACCAGGTCGGCATTCTTGACAGCTGTCACGTCGGACGGTCGGGGCTCATATGTATGTGCATCGTTGTTGGGTCCGACTAGTGTTGTCAAAGTGATGCGGTTACCGCCGACGTTCTCGGCGAAATCACTGATGATTGAAAACGTCGAGACTACTTTAAGGTTGCTCGCGGCAGCCAGGGGCGATGCGAGCAGCGTCACAGCAACACCGGTGAGTGTGACAAGTTTGTTGAATCGGAACATACCAATCTTCCTTTGAGGAGGGTTTGCAAAAATGATGCGGTAGCCACCAGAGGTGCGGATGCGATGTTCGACCCAGAGCACCCCAGCAGCCAGTAGAGATTCATAGAGTCCTATAAGAAATGTTACGTTATAACATCTATTAATTAATGTTATAACATTACATATTGCAGCCGGTGCAATGGGCGGTAGCTAAACCTCGTCATTCACGGTGAGCTCAAGCAAGGCCATAATTGATATGTTATAACATCACATATTTTTAGATGGTGGTGCCGGTGTCCGGTCCCCCAGACCATGCGCATGTCGCAAACTCGCCCGACTTAGACGACTCGGGATGATCAAGGAATATGTTGATGAGTTCGAAACACAATGCTGTCAGGCTGTGCCTGCTTGCCTTGAATGCATGGGCGGTCGGTGTCTCAGCCCAAGTATCTGATCAGGTAAACCTCCTGCAACCCATCGTGGTAACCGCCACCACCTCTGCGCGCAATGCGGGCGATGCCCCAGCCAGCGTCACCGTGGTCGACGGCCTGAGCCTGCGGCGCCGGCCCGTCAATGATCTTGCTGATGCCTTGCGAGGCTTGGTGGGGGTTGACCTGGAAGACACCGGTCTGGGTCGCAGGGGAATCTCGATACGCGGCATGAGTTCTGAACACACGCTGATGCTGGTGGACGGCCAACGCATCAATGCTTCGTCCTCAGCCATCGCGCATTCGGATTTCGAGCTGGGCTGGATGCCGGCAGAAGCCATCGAGCGCGTGGAAGTGGTGCGAGGGCCGATGTCGTCACTGTATGGCTCCGACGCGCTGGGCGGGGTAGTCAACATCATTACGCGTTCGGCGACCGACCGTTGGCAAGGCTCCGTCAGCGGCCATGCCCTGATCACCGATCACGGTCTGGACGGCAACCAGTACAAGAGCGGCTTTTACCTCGGTGGTCCACTAGTGCCTGGCAAACTGGGGATCAATGTCTGGGGTGAATACCGGTATCGCGATGCGTTGCAGGATGCCGCTATGCCGGGGCTGACCGCACTTGACCAGCAGCGAGCCAAGACCGGGCATGTGGGTCTGAGCTGGACGCCCGACGCCCGCCAGCGCATCGACCTGTCGGCAAGCGCCGGCAACGAGGATCAGGAAGGCGTGCGCGGTAGCAGCGCGGCGACGCTCTACACCGCGCGTAACGATGTACAGCGCCGCCGTTACGCGCTCTCGCACACCGGGGACTGGGGGTGGGGCGAAACGCAGTTGCGGGTCTACCGCAGTACGCTAGAGCGTGAGACTTGGCGCAGCGACGGCGTTGACACGAGTGGCCCCAACCGCTTTGTCGATACTGTGGGCGACGGGCGTGTGAGCTTCGCGCTGGGCGAATCGCACACCCTGACTCTGGGCGCCGAAACCCGGCGCGAAACCCTGGAAGACCCCAGCGTCAACCGCGCCGGCAGGAAATCGCTGACCCATTACGCGCTCTTCGCACAGGACGAGATCCTGCTGGGCGAACGCTGGGAACTGGTGCTCGGCAGCCGCTTCGATCACCACGAGGACTACGGTTGGGAAACCAGCCCACGCGCCTATCTGATGTTTCATGCCACGGATGCGTTGACCTTCAAGGCGGGCGCCGGCCGGGGTTTCAAGGCGCCCTCGCTCAAGCAGTTGTCGCCTGAGTACGAATCCTGGGCGGCCATGGGTGGGCGCGGCATCATTCGCGGCAACCCTGAGCTGAAACCGGAAACGAATCGGTCTTACGAACTGGGAGCAGACTATGAACAAGGGCGATGGTCGGCTAGCGCCATGTTGTTCCGCAACGATGTTCGCAACCTGATCGAAACCGTGCGTCAGCCCAGCTGCGATGTGCGCGGCCGGGTCTGCCTGGAATACGAGAATCTTTCCCGCGCCCGCCTGCAGGGACTGGAACTGACCGCCGGTGTGGATATTTCCCCCAAATGGAGACTGGACACCAACTACACCTATCTGGATGCGCGGGACCTGACCAACGATGAACGCCTGGCCGACCGTTCCCGCCATCGCGCCAATGCCACGCTGGGCTGGACGCCAACGGAGCAGCTAGCCACCCGTGTCCGGGTCGAATATATCGGCGAGCAGTACCGTTCGGCGATTTTGGATGAGCGCTCCGCATATACGTTGCTGCATTGGTATGTGGATTATGAAGTCCACCGCAACCTCAGCCTGCATGCGGGCATCGAGAACCTGACCGACAAGCGCCTTGCCAACGACGATGCCAGCATCTATGGCCGGGCGGATGAAGGTCGACGTTACTTCATCGGCCTGACGGCGAGCTTCTGATGTCTGTTCTTTCGAAATACCTGCGGCTGTTGAGCGGTGGCCTGTTGGCCGCGACCTTGAGCTTGCCGCCTGTGCAGGCGAACGAGCCTGACTTGCCTGTAGTGCAGGTGCTGCATAACGATTTTGTTTCTGCCGAGAAGTTCCAGCGGCTGGAGCGGCCGGCTACCGGCGCGGGGCTGGCGCTGCGTCACCTCAACGTCGAGAAGAGCACCCCCGAAGCCTTGCGCCAGGCTGTCGCCCAGGCGACCCTGGTGGTGCTGGATGTCCCCCGGCCCGGCGACCGCAGCATGGTCGAGCAGCGCCTGGCACAAGCCAAGGTCGATCTTGCCCGGCCCCGCCTGACCGTGGGTGGCGGCCGGCCCGCCTGGGAACGCATCGTGCCGCAGTATGCCGGTGTTCTGGCAGCCCACTACGCAGCCGGCGGCGAGGAAGGCTTCCGGCGCTTCTTTGCATTGGCCAAGAGCGTGCATGAAGGCACTATACCGTCGCCTGATCTGTTGGAACCCACCCCCCGCCTGCCGTCCACGGGTTTCTATCATCCGCAAGCGCCCCAAATATTTACCCGACTGCATGACTATCTGGACTGGCAGGCAGAACGTTCGCAAAACAGAGTGTCCACAGGGCGTGTCGCTTTCCTGACCCATCCTGGCCCTGTTGCCGACATGCTGACCCGCGACCTGGACGAACTGATCGCGCACACTGAGGCGGCGGGGCTGACGCCCGTGGTGTTCTGGTTTGATGCCGCCGCACGGGAAGGGCTGGCCGGGGTGCTGGGTTCGGGCGCGATCGATGTGCTGGTCAACCTTGGCCATATGCAGAATGGCGCGGCACGCAGCCGCGACTTTTTCGCCCTTGATGTGCCGGTCATCCAGACCCTGCGTTTTCGTGAAGGCGAGGCAGCAGAATGGCCCGCCGCCGTGAGCGGCGTGTCGGCGCGTACGACGGCGGTATTCCTGGCGGGGCCGGAAGGCTGGGGGTTGATCGACCCGATCGTGCTGTCGGCCCGTACCGATGGTGTGGAGGACGTGTTGCCGGAGCAGGCCGATGCCCTGATCGGCAAGCTGAAAAGCCTCGTCGACTTGCGCCGCACACCTGAAGCCGACAAGAAGCTGGGGTTGATGTTCTGGAACTATCCCGCCGGCGAAAAGAACCTGGGGGCGTCAAACCTGAACATTCCGCGCAGCATTGTGTCGATTCAGCGCGCGCTGGCGGATCAGGGCTACGACAACGGCCCAGCCGTAACGGAAGGGCAAGTCATTGCGGCGGCGCAGCGTATGCTCGGCGCCTTGCATGGCAGCGTATCGCTGGATGCGCTTCTGGCAGAAGACCTGGCGGACTTGCTACCGCTGGCGGATTACAAAGACTGGCTGGCGGCACTGCCCGCAGCGCGCCGCCAAAGCATGCTGCATTTCGGCCCGCCTGAAAGCCATGGGGCCGTGCGTGAGATCGACGGCATACGCTATTTCGTGATTCCGCGCTGGCAACTGGGTAATCTGCTGATCATGCCGCAGATGCCGCGCAACCCTGGCTCGCACAACCACTACCACGACAGCGCCACTGCGCCGGATCATCTTTACATGGCCGCCTATCTGTATCTGACGAAACAGGCAGCGGTGCATGCCTTGATCCATCTGGGCACCCACGGTACGCAGGAATGGTTGCCAGGCAAGGATCGCGGTCTGTCCGCCCACGATTATCCCTGGCTGGCGGTAGGCGACCTGCCGGTGTTCTATCCCTACATCCAGGACAACGTCGGTGAAGCCATTCAGGCAAAGCGGCGCGGGCGGGCGGTGACGATCAGCCACCAG
>JAJUJD010000231.1 GCA_029267315.1 Alcaligenaceae bacterium | reverse complement strand
GCTGGAGCATGACGGGCTGGTTCCGCAACGACCATAGTCTGCTAAGAGCGGCTTGAAAGCTTTCGCCGGGCGAAAACAGCCCGTGCTGACGCCAAAAAAAACCGCGCTGCCAATCAGCAGCGCGGCCATGCACATGGGCGCAAAAAAAACTTTACTGAGGCGTCAAGCCTGCGTCCTGGACCACCTTGGCCCATTTTTCGCGGTTCTCTTTGACGAGCCCGGAGAATTCTTCAGGAGTGCTCAGGCGGATGGCGTTGCCTGTCGCCACGAAGCGTTCAGCCACCGACGGTTCCTGCAAAGCCTTGTTGATGGCAGCATTGATGCGCTGTGTCAGCTCGGGTTCCATGCCTTTGGGCCCGAAGATGCCGAACCAGATATAGCTGTCAAAGCCCGGAATGGCCTTTTCAGCGATGGTTGGAACGTCTTTCACCACATCGACGCGTTTGGCTGTGGACACACCTAGCAGCCTGACCGTACCCGCTTTATGTTGGCCCAAGACGGTCTGCACCTGATTGAAGATGCAGCACGTCTCGCCCTTTACAACCGACTGTAGCGCTTCAGGGCCGCCCTTGTACGGGACGTGAACCATTTTCAGGCCGGCCCGCGCATTGAATTCCTCGAAGGCCAGCTGGGTGCCGGTTCCCACACCCGTAGACGCGAAATAATACTTGTCCGGGTTCGCCTTCACTTCAGCAATGAACTCTTCGACCGAATTCACATCGATGACATTCGGATTGATGGTGAGAACGTTGGAGACGTCCACCAGCGTGGCGATAGGCGTGAAGTCCGCTTCCACATCGAAGGGCAGGTCTTTGTAAATGGCAGGGTTGATACCGTGGGTCGCAGCCGTGCCGAGCAACAAGGTATAGCCGTCTGGGGTGGCACGCGCCACGGCAGATGAGGCCAGGTTGCCGCCTGCACCAGAACGATAGTCGATGATGACGGGAACGCCGAGTTCCTTTTCCAGAGGGCCCTGGATTCCACGAGCAATCACGTCCACGCCCGAGCCCGCTGGAAAGCCCATGATGATGGTGACGGGCCGTTCTGGCCAAGCGGCCAATGCAGCAGTGCTGGCCAGTGCCAGCCCGGCGCCCACCGCGAGGCGGCGCGCGGAAGAGAGCAGGGAGGAAAGAGGATTGAAGCTCAGCCGTTTCATGGTTCGCAAATGTTAGGAAATCGAAAGTCCAAACATTAACAACCTGCTCTCAAAACCGCGACTAATTATTATCTGTTTGCTTATATGTACTGGTTATAAGACCGGGTGTACTTCTTTGCCCAGGTTCAACATGAGCCGGTTCGCCCAGGCAAAGATGGCCGTCGCTCCGATGAGGTCACGAACCTGATCAGGTGTAACACCGCTGGTCAGCAAAGGCTGAATGTGCCGCTGGCCGAAGTTTGCAGGCTCGCGGGTGAGGGCGATGGCCATTTGCACTATGGCGCGTTCCCGGGCATTCGTCCCCGCCGTGAAGGGATCTTCGAACACCTGCACGATGACATCATTTCGCTTCGCCAGCTGTTCAAAGCGCTGCGCATGCACCGAAGCGCAGTACACGCAGCCATTAACCCTGGAGACTACGGTGGACGCCAGTTCGCGTTCGGCCCGCGAGGCTCCACCGGGGGCGTACATCAGGGCGTTGAAAACCAGGCTTCGCTGTTCTAGTAATTCAGGAGCCTGAATCAGCAACATGTAGTAGTCGGATTCCTTCGCCTTGGGGTGACTGGTCGCCAAAATGCGGTCTTGTTCAGGCGTCAGATCCGCAACATTCTGAATGGGTAGCCAGCTGGTCCAATCCAGAGTGGCATTGGTAAAGCCCTTTATCTCGAAAACCTCGCCAGGGGGTGGCAGGTGTGCAGGGTGGACAAACGTTTCCGCATCGGGCGCGGCGACTGTAGACGCCGCCTGAGTGATATCCGTAGCGTCACGCAGAGCCTGCAGGCCGATAATGCTGCGTGTCTGATAGCTGACATAGCCGATGACCTGAGCCAGGCTGACGATATCCGGCACGGCCCAGCCTGCGGCCACAAGGCCAAGCAATGCTTCCCGGTCGGCGGTGGCAGGCTCAATGGCTAACGACTTGGTGAAGTTGGCCAGTTCATTGAGGGCAGCAGAGGCGGCCTGACGGCCTTTCAATACGTCGATATGGTCTTGCGATGGTGGCAGCTCAAGCAACTCAGCGCTGTAAATTTCCGCCAGCGCGCGCGGCCCGGTAGCTTCGGCCAGTAAGGCAGCAACGAGCAAGCGATCCTGCCTTTGCTTGGCGCTGAGCCCCTCGGCGTGGAAGGCGAGTTCGTGGAACGATTGCGTGGCATTCACCACTTTATCCCGCGCATGTCTCAGCTCGTGCAGTGCGTCACCTGGCGCTGCGCCCAGAATGCGGTCCATGACATCAGGCGAATAATTGGTGTGTTCCATCTCAGGCATTCTTTGAAAGAGTTACGGGCTCTACGCTGGGAAGGGGGACTTCTTCCCATTCGTCACCGTCGAGTTCGGGCTCCGAGTACGCTTCCAGCTGAGCGAAATGCGTGTCAATGTCTTCCCGCAGGAAGGCTGCGCAAAGTGCTCGGGCCAAACGCTGCGCTCCATCGCTAATCTGGGGAATATCGCCGGCGACGGTGCCATGGCTCAATGTGGCGGGATAGCAGAAACAATGGATGCGCTCCAGGCCGGGGCACGACGTGCCGGGGCGAGCTTGAAACTCGAAGGCCTCGCCCAGGTCCGGGGAGTCGAAGAGCTCGACGTCGTCCATTCCATCGGCCGGCTGGTAGCGGTCGCCCCAACGACGAATGGAAGAGGCAAAGGCTGCGAACTCGGGCCGCATTTCCAGGTTGATGCGAAAGCCGGTGCTGAAGATAACGACGTCGGTATCCAGTGGGCCTTGATTCGTGTTGAGGCGGATCGATCCGTCGGAATTCAGCTGTGTGGAATCCACCCAGGTATGGGTGTGGAAGAAGGCGTTGGGGAATTTGGAGACCCGCAGGGTGCTGCCCTTGGGCGGGGGCACCTGCTGACGGTTGATGTAATGGCGTATTCGCCATTTCCAGTCGTCGGAAAGCTTCCAGAAACCATGCGCCATGCCGGGACTGCCCGCTCCCTTGGACTTATTCACACGCGGAATCTGCGCGCGGCGGGCGAGCAGATGGACTTTTGCCGCACCGTTTTCCAGTGCTGTGGCGGCACAATCCATGGCCGAAGCGCCTACGCCGATCACCACCACCCGCTTGCCATCGAAAGTGTCACCCGCCCAAAGGTCCGAGGAATGAAAGCGCCGCTCGGGTGGAAGCTCCGCCGCCCATTCGGGCATCCAAGGGCCACCCAAACCGTCGCGGCCAGTTGCCAGTATCACACGCCGTGCAAACACCTGAATGGTTTCGTCGGTTTCCAGCTTACGGAACGTAATACGGCTATAGCCGTCAGCGGTCGGTTCGATC
>JAJUJD010000035.1 GCA_029267315.1 Alcaligenaceae bacterium | reverse complement strand
TTCCTGAATGATGTGCAGCGGGTTCTCGGTGCGGGTATACATGCCCGGGCGCTGCCGGACCGGTTCCAGGCCTTTGAGCACCCGGATCGATGCTTCATCGTAGCGGGATGTGGACAATTTGATTCCGATTTCGAACGTCAGGGAAAGCAGTATTTTACGGATACCCGGCTGTTGCCGTTGTGCCACGCGGCTTTCCTAGTGGTATGCTTGCAAAAAAAGCACATAACGCTCCCCCCTTTCTCGCAAGTGCGAACCGGTTTCCCGGCCGGGGCCCGGAGCCGGAGCAGAACTCATAATTTCACCATTCAAAACCTTCCTGCCATGACAGATTCCATTAAGCATGTGACGGACGCTTCGTTCGAATCCGACGTATTGAAATCCGACATCCCCGTCCTAGTGGACTATTGGGCGGAATGGTGCGGTCCCTGCAAAATGATCGCTCCCCTGCTCGATGAAGCGGCCAAGGCATACGAGGGCCGTGTTATCATTGCCAAGCTCAATGTCGATGAAAATGCCGACACTGCCGCCAAGTACGGCATTCGCGGAATTCCGACACTGATGCTCTTCAAGGACGGCAAGGCTGCGGCCACCAAAGTCGGGGCGATGTCCAAATCGCAACTCACCGCGTTTCTAGACGAATCTCTGTAATTTCGGTCAAGTAGAACATCGGTCACATTGAATCGCGTGAGCCCCTTCCGGGCTCGCCACCCACCGCAACCATTCACCCCCCTCTCTCTTCACCATCCATGCACCTCAACGAATTAAAGGCACTGCACGTATCGCAGCTGCTCGAAATGGCTGCCAGTCTGGACATTGACAATGCCAGCAGACTGCGCAAGCAAGAGCTCATGTTCGCCATCATGAAAAAGCGCGCCAAGCAGGGCGAACAAATTTTCGGCGACGGCGTCCTGGAAGTGCTCCCCGACGGTTTCGGCTTTCTTCGCTCTCCCGAAACTTCCTACCTGGCAAGTACCGACGACATCTACATCTCGCCGTCGCAAATCCGCCGGTTCAATCTGCACACCGGCGACTCCATTGAAGGTGAGGTTAGGACGCCCAAGGACGGCGAGCGCTATTTCGCATTGGTGAAGGTGGACAAGGTCAATGGCATGCAGCCGGAGGCCATCAAGCACCGGATCATGTTCGAGAACCTCACGCCGCTGCATCCCGACCGGGTGATGAAGCTTGAGCGTGACATCAAGAGCGAAGAGAACATCACCGGACGAATACTGGATATCTTTGCCCCCATGGGCAAGGGCCAGCGCGCACTGATCGTCGCCAGCCCCAAGTCGGGCAAAACGGTCATGATGCAGCACGTCGCACACGCCATCACCACCAACTATCCTGACGCAGTGCTGATCGTGCTGCTGGTGGATGAACGCCCGGAAGAAGTGACGGAAATGCAGCGCACCGTCCGCGGCGAGGTGGTGGCTTCCACATTCGACGAGCCCGCCACGCGCCACGTGCAGGTCGCCGAAATGGTCATTGAAAAGGCCAAGCGGCTGGTCGAACTGAAGAAGGACGTCGTGATCCTTCTCGATTCCATCACTCGTCTGGCGCGAGCCTACAACACCGTAGTGCCTGCGTCCGGAAAAGTTCTGACAGGTGGTGTCGATGCCAACGCCCTGCAACGTCCCAAGCGTTTCTTCGGTGCGGCCCGCAACCTGGAAGAAGGTGGTTCACTGACCATCATCGGTACGGCCTTGATCGAGACCGGCAGCCGCATGGATGAAGTGATCTACGAAGAGTTCAAGGGCACCGGCAACTGTGAGGTGCACCTCGAGCGTCGTCTGGCCGAGAAACGCGTCTATCCGGCCATCAACCTCAATAAGTCCGGTACGCGCCGGGAAGAGTTGCTCATCAAGCCCGAACTTTTACAAAAAGTCTGGGTATTGCGGAAGTTCATTCACGACATGGACGAGATCGAAGCGATGGAATTCATCCTGGATAAGATCCGGGCGACCAAAACCAACGCCGAATTTTTCGACATGATGAAGAAATAGAATGGCACTACCGAAACTAGATCAATTTCTGGCGGGCGTTCAGGCCCGCGACCCCCACCAGCCTGAATTCATGCAGGCTGTCCAGGAGGTGATGACCAGCCTTTGGCCGTTCATCGAACGCAGTCCGCGATATGCCGAGCAGGGTCTGCTGGACCGTCTGGTCGAACCCGAGCGCATCATTCAGTTCCGCGTGACCTGGGTCGACGATCAAGGCAAGGTCAACGTCAACCGCGCCTATCGCATTCAGCACAGCTCAGCCATCGGCCCCTACAAGGGCGGCATGCGCTTCCACCCCTCCGTCAACCTCTCCATTCTGAAGTTTCTCGCATTTGAGCAAACCTTCAAGAATGCGCTGACTACTCTGCCCATGGGCGGTGGTAAAGGCGGCTCCGACTTCGATCCGAAGGGCAAGAGCGACGCCGAAGTCATGCGCTTCTGCCAGGCGCTAATGCTGGAACTGCATCGTCATCTTGGGCCAGACACCGACGTACCCGCCGGCGACATCGGCGTTGGCGCACGTGAAGTCGGTTTCATGACTGGCATGATGAAGAAGCTCACGAATTCCGCCAGCAGCGTATTCACGGGCAAAGGCCTGACCTTCGGGGGCAGCCTGATTCGTCCGGAAGCGACTGGCTACGGCACCGTCTATTTCGCCGAGGAAATGCTCAAGCACAGTCGCCAGTCGCTGGAAGGCCTGACCGTTTCCGTTTCGGGTTCGGGCAATGTGGCTCAGTTCGCCATCGAGAAGTGCCTGCACATGGGCGCTAAAGTGGTGACGGTTTCTGATTCTCAGGGCGCCGTCGTGGACATGGCCGGCTTCACGCCAGAAAAGCTCGCTGTTCTGTGCCGCATCAAGAACAAGGAACGCGGTCGCGTCGAGGACTATGCCCGCGAACTGGGTCTGCAATATGAACCCGGCAAGCGGCCCTGGCATGTGCCCGTCGATGTTGCCCTGCCCTGCGCGACTCAGAACGAACTTGATCTGGAAGACGCTAGCACCCTCATCAAGAACGGTGTGCGCTGCGTGGCGGAAGGCGCCAACATGCCGACCAGCCTGGAAGCCGCACATGCCTTCATCGAAGCAGGTGTGCTGTATGCACCGGGCAAAGCCAGCAATGCGGGCGGGGTTGCCGTATCCGGCCTGGAAATGAGCCAGAACGCTCAACGCCTGTGCTGGACCCGCGAACAGGTTGACGAAAAGCTGCACGCCATCATGCGCGACATCCATGAGAACTGCGTCCGCTACGCCAGCGAAGGCGGCAAGGTGAATTACCTTGACGGCGCGAACATCGCAGGCTTCGTCAAAGTGGCTGACGCAATGCTGCAGCAAGGCATCTACTGATTCCTGCCAGTCTCGGAAACAGGGTGTCCCGGCAGGGTGCCCTTTTCCCCTTCTCTTTCGGAAGTGATCTCCCGGATCTCCGGTGAATCGAAACTTCCTCGTACGCGGTATTCTGCCGTCATCGCGCGACTCATCGGCTCCTTGAGCAGCCACTGCGTCAGGAAAGCCCCCACCCCAACTATCGGATTCACGGCAATCCCAGCAGCAATCGCCGCCCCGCTCACATCCAGCGTCGGCACAACCACCGCGTAGATGTCCAGCGTTTCAGCGGGCAGGCTCACATCCCCAGCAATGACAATGGTGGCCACCGGCCCGGTAATTCTGTAGTTTTCGCTGTGCATGATGCCGTCATGCAGCCTGATATCTCCCTTCAAACTGTCAAAAGGAAACCCCTGCTTCAGCAGGCCACCAGGGTTCCAGTTCAACTTGGCCAGTCGCTTCACGGACTGCAGTGACAACAGCTCCAGCAAGCGGGCAGAGTTGGAGCCAACATTGATGAAGCGCCCTTTTGCCAGCTCGATATTGACACTGCCATTCAGACGCGCCCGGTCAAAACGCCAGGGGACATCCCGCCACTCGATAACGCCTTCCGCCTGACCCTGGCCGCCCTCCAGAAGGTCTTCGAAGCCGGCTTTCGTCAGATAGGCGCCCAGGTCATCGAACGAAGCTTTCGCCTGCAGCCTGAGGCCTCTTTGCGGCCCATCCAGCTGCCATACGCCGCTGCCTTCCAATTTCGCGTGAGTGCTGCCCAGCTCAAGCTGCTCCAGCTTCCAGCGATGCGCACGCACGTCGTTGAGACCGACCACGGACAGCGCGCCAACTTCCCGACCATACAGTTTGAGATTGTCCACCTTGAGCCGGATGGCGGGGAAATCCACCTCATCGTCCAGCTTGAAATCAGCTTCTTCGTCATCGGCGCCCGACGAATCCGCCCCCCGGTTGCCTACAGAGAGCCGCTGGAAATGCGCTTCGACGTCTCCCTCGATCCGGCCGCGGCGCGCCTGCCAGAACAGCGTGCCGGCCGTTTCAGTCGAACTGACATCGACCCGCCATCGGCTGCCTTCGGGCTGGCGCGCGGTAAACGTCAGCTTATCGAGGTCCATACCCAACACGCGGGCCTTTTCGGCCTGCACACGTATGTCACGCAGTTGGGGCAGTATGGTAGTGGCGCGTTCCGTTGCCTGGCCGCCGCCCTTCCCCCGCGACCCAAGGTTGCGCCAGGCGTCAACATCGAACTCCTGTGTGCGAATGTCGATCGCCAAACCATCCGCCGGCATGTCCGCCTTTCCGCCGAGCTGAATGACACCTGCCTTAAAGAAGCCATTGGCATGTTTATCGCCATCGGCATGCAGGAACTGTGCTTCCAGCCTTTCGCCCAGACTGACTACCAGCATGGACTCACGGTGCTTGCTTCTGTTCTGAACCGGTCGCCAGGTGGCTTGAAGAGGCCAGCGTGACGCAGCTGGTTTGTTCAGAGGCGCAGGCAAGTTCACTGCCATACCCTCCAGGCTGCTGCTGAACTGCAAGCCAATGCCATCGCCCGCTTCTCGTGAGAAAACCAGACGATAGGACGTACTGCCTTCCAGCAGGCCAGTGAGACCCCCCTTCAAATACTCGCTCAAGGCCTTTGCGTGCAGGTATCCCTCAAAGGAAAGGCCCTTGTGGCCTTTACCTACCCCACCCGAGATCTTGACAGGCCCGCCTAGCGCAACCCCCTGGAGCTCCTTTGCACTCACGGTTTCCTCGTTGAACACAAGGCGGCCGCTCAGATCTGACAGGACCGGGACTTCCGGCGACCACTGCAACTTCCCCTTATTGAACACGACTTCGCCTTGAACACGGGTGTCGGCAGAGTGCGTCAGAGGAATTGTCAACGCGATGGGCACTTCCCATATACCTGCTCCCTGAGCGGCATCGAACATTCCGTCCAATAGAGTGGCCAAGGGCGACTTTTGCAGCAGGGCGATGTAAGCCGCTGCTGGTGCACGGCTACTCCCCTTCACAGAAAGGACCGAATCACGCTCGATATCTGGGATGCTGGCCTCAACATCCCGCAGTTCGATCACTTCCTTGTCAGGCCGCATCTGCATGGAGTCCGCACGTATGGTCAGACTCGCCCGGTGCAGTTGGGCGAAGCCATTCAGCGCTTCAAGCTTCGGCCAGCCTGGAGCGCCCACCACTTCTACCGGGGCATAGTCAATGACAGCGGACTGTACTCGGCCACCTACCTCAAAGTCTCCTTGCTCGGGTTGCTCGCCGAAGGGGAAGTGCACTAGATCTCCTTGCAGACGGACAGACGCATCCAGCAGGCGCCCTGCCAGTAGCCCACGGCGCATCCAGTCGCGTGCTTCGTCGTTCACGACCAAGGGCAGATAGCGCACGATGGCTGCCAGCTCGGCACGTGTGAATACACCTTCGAAATCTGCTATACCCGCGCTGCCGCCGCCTCGTTCATGCCACAGCCCGTGGAAGCTCACATCCATGTCAGCATTCCGTACTTGCGCAGTATCGACGTTCACCTGAAGTCCTGTCTGTGCACCATCGGCTAGGCCCGCCGTCAGCGCGACTTGGTCGAAACGTAAGGGGGCGTCCAGCAGCGTGGCAACTTCTACTTCGAGGCCCTGCAGTTGCGCAACTAGGCGGACCGCATCTGCAGAAACCTGCATTACTGCGGCATCTTGCTGGGCAACTGAAGCGAATAGGCCATGCAGGGCGTCCCATTGGCCAGCCAGATAGAGACGCGCTGTTTCGGCACGCACACTCGTCTGCGGCTTCGGACTCCAACCGCCCCTTTCCACGAGAACTTGAGAAACATGCCGACCAAGCATGCCCCGTTCCACCTGCTGCCAAGCCTTCCAGCTCACCCGTCCGCTTTCGAGCGCGGTGTAGACATCCAGCCAAGGCTGCCAACCCCGAGGCCGCATGGCTTCGACGTCGATGTGGAAAATCCCGCTGAGGTCGTCGAGAGACAAGTCGTTGCCTGGCGTTAGCGCAAGGCGAACGTCGGCCTGAAGTTTGAAGGCATCACCAAGGCTGGAAGGCGGAGTCGCCAGCACTGAGAAGAAATGGCCTCCCGGTTTCCTGCGCAGCTGCAGCGACACATCGCGCAAAGCCAGAGGTGGGGCGCCCCTGTGTTCATCCAGCCAACTGATGCTCGCCCTGCTGAAGCGGACACTTTCCTGCTGCGACAGCCAATGCAGAAATGCACTGCTTCCCTGGCTTTCTTGTTCACCATGGCTGGCTTCGCTGACATCCACCTCATAACCGACGATGGAGATGCGATCCTGAGCATCACGACGCAAGTTGAGGCTAACGCCGTCCGCCTGCAGGTCAAGAAACCTCGGGCTGCCGGAGAATAAACTGCGCCAGGCAACCACAGCCCGCAAGGAGGGAATCTTCAGCAACGTGTGGCCGTCATCGTCGCTGAGCACGACATCACGCAGTGTGACGCCTGGATTGCTCCCCTGCCACCACGCTTGAATGTTGCCAAGCTCGAGCTCTACTGGCAAATGCTCGGAGAGCTCGCGTTGCAAAGGCTCTCGCCATTGCTCGATATTGGGCAGCAACCAGTAACGCATGCCCAAAAATGACAGAGCGAGGAGCACATAGCCCCCCAGCGCGATGTAACACAGCCATTTGAGCAGGCGACGAAGTTTAAGCTGCACGATGGTTCGAGGAAGCCGCACTGACCTTCGACAACCTTGCTCTTGGCACCGCCCGACGGCTGCATAATCAGTGCTTTTCAAGCCGGTTTTGAAGTATCTTTCGAACTTGCGCAGCCTTCCGGTTCAGTTCCTTCATGATGATGCAGACCATTATATTAGAGCCCGCTCTCCGCTGGTCCGGCGCTTTGCGCCGCAAAGTGGACGCCCGTCCCGAATTCGGTGCGTGGCTTGAGGAGGCAGTCCAGACGCCTCTCACCCCTGCTCGCTTGCGCGACTGGTTCAAGGAACTGGCTGGTGTGCCAGCCGAGCAGGCCATGGAAGAAGCACCACTGCGGCGCGCACTACGGCAGCTGCGCCAGCGCGTGTTCTACACATTGGCTGTGCGAGATATTGCCGGGGCGGCCCCGCTGGACGAGGTAGTTACTGCCATGACCCAACTGGCGGAACTCACTGTAACGGAAGCCTATCGATGCGTGGCCTCCGCGATGGTGGAGGTTCATGGCCTGCCAGTCGACCCGGAAACTGGGAAGCCTCAGGAAATAATCATTATTGCCATGGGCAAGTTCGGTGGTCGTGAGCTGAACGTGTCTTCCGATATTGATCTGGTCATGCTCTATGGCAACGACGGCGAAACCAACGGCAGGCGCCCCCTGAGCCTGCATGAATTCTACGGGCGCCTCACCCGTCGCATGATGCCGCTGATTTCCGAAATCGACGCAGATGGTCAAGTATTCCGCACCGACTTGCGACTGCGTCCAGACGGTGACTCCGGCCCCCTGGCATGGAGCCTGGACGCGTTCGAGAATTATCTTGTTGTACAGGGCCGGGAGTGGGAGCGTTATGCCTGGATCAAGGCCCGTGCCCTACCTGCACGGGCCTTCGAAGGCAGTGAACCCAAGGCGCAATGGCAGCATCTGGAAGCACTGCGCACGCCGTTTGTGTACCGCAAGTATTTCGATTTTGATGCCTTGGCTTCTCTACGAGAGTTGCGGGAGCGTATTCGCCAGGACTGGCAACGACGTGTCCTCGCTCGCAGCGGCGTGGATGCTGTGCACAACATCAAGTTGGGCGAAGGCGGCATACGTGAAATCGAGTTCGTCGTACAGCTCACCCAGCTGATTCGTGGTGGGAGGCAGCCATCCCTGCAGAAAGCGGGTCTGCTGGAAGCGCTGGCCAGCCAGCAGGCATCCGGTGTTATGGACGACATTACCGCCGAGACGCTGCGACAAGCCTACTTGTTCCTGCGACGCGTCGAGCATATGCTGCAATACCGCGAAGACGAGCAAACCCACTTGCTGCCTCGCGAAGTGCCGTTACAGCAGGGCCTGGCTGAAGCCATGGGCATGAGCTTGCAGGGCTTCGAAGAAACCTTGCAGGCTCATCGCGAGAATGTGAGCAATGCCTTTCACGATGCCTTCCGGATTGCGGGCGTCTCTACCCCGGCACGCAATGGCAACGAGGTATCCGCCCCAGAATCGGGCAACAAGGACATGACGCACTTCATTCACGAACACATGGGGGACCAAGCCCAGGCCGTCTGTGATCGCATGAACGCCATGCTCGGCAGCCACCGTATGCGCAGTCTGCCCAACATCAGTCGCAAGCGCCTTGAGCAACTGCTACCGGCGTTGCTTGCAGCCGCTGCAGGAACGGAAACCCCGGCCACCACTGTCACGCGGCTTTTCGAACTTGTAGAGAATATCGCTCAGCGCAGCGCCTACATGGCCCTGCTGGCTGAGTATCCCGAAACGCTGGCACGTTTGACGCGCATTGTCAGCGCGAGCCCTTGGGCGTCCCAATATCTGAATCGCTATCCAGTGCTCCTGGACAGTCTGATCGAATGGCGCAGCCTCATGGAAGCGCCGAATTTCGAGGAGCTTCGCGAACAACTGAGCAGAGAGCTGGACGCCTGCCTGCTCCCGGACGGCAAACCCGACATCGAGAAGCAGATGAACCTGATGCGCGATGTGCAGCACCAGGTGAGTTTTCAACTGCTGGCGCAGGATCTGGAAGGCCGCTTATCAGTTGAAGCGCTGGCTGACCATCTTTCTGCCCTGGCTGACCTTCTTCTGGAGGAAACAATCAGGCGTGCCTGGCCGTTGGCCCAGCCCCGCGGCGTCACCACCACCGAGCCACCAAAGTTCGCAGTTATTGCCTACGGCAAGCTGGGCGGCAAGGAAATTGGCTATGCCTCTGATCTTGATCTCGTATTTCTGTACGACGACCCCGATGACGAGGCCATGGAACGCTATGTGAAGCTGGGACGGCGTATGGTCTCCTGGTTATCCACCATGACTTCATCCGGCCGACTTTACGAGATCGACCTGCGTCTGCGTCCTGATGGCGATGCGGGGCTGATCGCCGTATCGCTTGAGGCGTTCGAGCGCTACCAACGTGAGCATGCGTGGATATGGGAACACCAGGCGCTTACCCGTGCCCGTTTCTGCGCAGGCGATGCTGTGCTGGGCGAACGTTTTGAAGGGATACGCCGAGAGATCCTTCTGCGAGAACGTGAACCTGAAGCCCTGCGCATTGCCGTCAGGGAGATGCGTGAAAAAATCCGTGCCGGCCACCCGAATCACAGTGAAGATTTCGACCTCAAGCACGATTCAGGCGGCATGGTGGATATCGAGTTCATTACGCAGTATTTGGTCTTATGTCATTCCCGCACCCACCCCGAACTCTTGGATAACCTGGGCAATATTGCCCTGTTGGGGCTTGCTGCAAGAGCAGGGCTGATACCGGAAGACCTGGCCCTGAAGGTCGCCGACGCCTATAGGGTGTTGCGCCGTCGCCAGCATGCCTTGCGTTTGCAGGGAGCAGAGAAAGCCCGCGTACGCAAAGACCAGCTACGGGAGGAGCGTTCAGCAGTGACTCAGCTCTGGAATCAGGTGATTGGCGAAGGCCCGCCACCGGGCCCGGTGAAATGAGCGCGACGACGAGCCGCGGCAGCGACGGCATGGCTGTAGATGCCCGCCGATGGAAGATCCTTGGCGTGATGGCACTGTCCATCATGTGCATTCTGACCACTTGGTTTTCCGCCACAGCCGTCGTCCACCAGCTCACCGAACGCCTCGCACTAAGCGACACGGGTCGTGTGTGGCTTACGATTTCCGTACAGCTGGGCTTTGTCGGCGGTGCACTGTGCTCAGCTTTCTTCGGACTCGCCGACCGTTATGCCGGACGCCGACTGATCTTTGTCGGCGCATTGGCAGCCGCCACTGTCAATCTCTGCTTGTTGTGGCTGGACCTCGCCGTTTGGGTCATTGTCGCGCGCATGCTTACCGGCTTCTGTCTGGCCATCGTCTATCCACCGGCGATGAAGCTGATATCAACCTGGTTTCTGGCGCAGCGAGGCGTTGCTTTGGGCGTGGTCATAGGCGCCATCACTGTCGGGTCTGCCACCCCGCACCTGGTTAACGCGCTGGGCGGCCTTTCCTGGGAAATTGTGGTTGTCAGCACGTCTGCATTTTCGGCAGTCGGTGGCTTGCTTGTAGCGGGTTTCATTAAGGAAGGGCCTTACCCCTACCCCAGCCAGCGCTTCCAGCCCATAGCAGCCTTGCGCTGCTTCAAGGAACCCGCTGTCTTCTGGGTGACCGTAGGTTACCTGGGGCATATGTGGGAACTCTATGCCATGTGGGCCTGGTTCGCCGTGTTTTATCAGTTTGTCCTGCAGCACGCAGGCGTAGAAAACAGCGCGGTGATAGCCTCTTTTGCGACCTTCTGCGTGATTGGAATTGGCGGTGCCGGCTGCGTCATCGCCGGCATTACCAGTGACCGTTGGGGCCGTAGTACAACCGCCTTCTGGTCACTTGTTGCGTCAGGGCTCATGGCGGCCTCCATCGGCTCGGCCAGTGCTTATCCCTGGTTGGTATTTTTGCTTGCCCTGATATGGGGCTTCAGTATTGTGGCCGATTCGGCCCAGTTTTCCGCCTTGCTGACTGAAGTTGCCCGACGGGAATACGTCGGTTCGGTGCTAACGCTTCAGGTGGCCATGGGCTACCTGCTTACGGTGCCCATTATTTGGATCATACCCGTGCTCGTGCGGCGATGGGGCTGGGAATGGGCCTTCCTGGTACTCAGCGCAGGCTCTCTGGCAGGTGCCTATGCCATGCGTCGAACCCACAAGCTCGCGGCTGGTGCCATGGCGGCCATTCACTGAATTCTGGGGGAGAGCCCGCAGACTCTCCCTTCCCGGACGTATCTCCCCTTTACTGCAGAGTGCGTTCGAACACGAACTGATCGTCCTGCCAGTCGACGGGCACCACGTCTTTTTCGCCGAAGGTACCGTCCAGCACCAGTCTGGCCACCGGGTTCTCGATATGCTGCTGGATGGCGCGCTTCAAAGGCCGTGCGCCAAAGACGGGATCGAAACCCGCACGCGCCAGCTGCGCCACCGCGGCGTCGGTGACTTCCAGCCGCATTTCGCGCTGTGCCAGTCGTTCTGCGAGACGTTGCAACTGAATGCGCGCAATCGACTCGATATGCTTGGCGTCCAAAGCGTGAAACACCACCACTTCGTCGATACGGTTGAGGAATTCCGGACGGAAGTGTTGCTTAAGTTCAGTCCAGATGACTTCCTTCACCACATCATAAGGTTGGCCCACCATGCTTTGAATGTGCTGCGAGCCCAGGTTCGAGGTCATGATAATGACGGTATTGCGGAAATCCACCGTACGACCCTGGCCGTCGGTCAGTCGCCCATCGTCCAACACCTGCAGCAGCACGTTGAAGACGTCGGGGTGTGCTTTCTCTACTTCATCCAGCAGCACGACACTATAAGGCTTGCGTCGCACCGCTTCAGTCAGATAACCGCCCTCTTCGTACCCCACATAGCCCGGAGGTGCGCCGATCAGTCGCGCCACCGAATGCTTCTCCATGAACTCGCTCATGTCGATGCGGATCATGTGGTCCTCGGAATCGAACAGGAAGCTTGCCAAGGCCTTGGTGAGCTCCGTTTTGCCCACCCCCGTTGGGCCAAGAAACAGGAAGGAGCCATAGGGCCGGTTGGGGTCAGATAGGCCGGCACGCGAACGTCGGATAGCGTCAGACACCAGCTTGACGGCTTCATCCTGACCCACCACACGCTTGTGCAGATGCTCTTCCATGCTCAGCAGTTTTTCCCGTTCGCCCTGCATCATCTTGGCCACGGGAATGCCTGTAGCGCGCGACACCACCTCGGCGATTTCTTCGGCACCGACTTCCGTGCGTAACAGCTTGAGTCGCTGATCGCCCTCCTGCTTGCCCGCTTCCGCCGCCTTCAACCGCGCTTCCAGCTCGGGCAGTCGCCCATACTGCAGCTCGGCCAGCTTATCGAACTGACCCTTGCGTTGCAGCTCGGCCATCTCGGCGCGCAAGCGCTCAATCTCTTCCTTGATCGACTGCGAACCTTGAACAGCGGCCTTTTCGGCCTTCCAGATCTCTTCGTAGTCGTTGTACTCGCGCTGAAGCTTCACCAGCTCATCCTCGATTGCGTGCAACCGACGTTGAGACGCTTCATCCGTATCCTTCTTCACCGCTTCACGCTCAATTTTCAGCTGAATGATGCGGCGATCAAGCTTATCCATGACTTCAGGCTTGGAGTCGATCTCCATGCGGATACGGGCCGCCGCCTCGTCGATGAGGTCAATGGCCTTGTCAGGCAGGAAGCGGTCGGTGATATAGCGGTGGGAAAGCTCCGCGGCCGCGACGATCGCCGGGTCGGTAATGGCCACCCCATGATGCAACTCGTAGCGTTCCTGCAAACCGCGCAAAATAGCAATGGTGGATTCCACATCGGGCTCGGTCACCAGTACTTTCTGGAAGCGGCGTTCCAGCGCTGCGTCCTTTTCGATGTACTTGCGGTATTCGTCCAGCGTCGTCGCGCCAATGCAGTGCAGCTCGCCACGTGACAGGGCCGGCTTAAGCATATTGCCAGCATCGATGGCACCTTCCGCCTTGCCCGCCCCCACCATGGTGTGAAGCTCGTCAATGAAGACGATGGTGTTGCCATCGTCCTGCGCCAGCTCCTTGAGCACCGATTTGAGCCGTTCCTCGAATTCGCCGCGGTACTTGGCACCAGCCAGCAGCGCAGCCATGTCCAGCGAAAGTACACGCTTGCCCTTGAGCGTCTCCGGTACTTCATTGTTCACAATGCGTTGCGCCAGCCCTTCAACAATTGCTGTCTTGCCAACACCCGGCTCACCGATGAGTACTGGATTGTTCTTGGTGCGGCGTTGCAGAATCTGTATGGAGCGACGGATCTCGTCATCACGCCCGATCACCGGGTCGAGCTTGCCCTGACGCGCGCGTTCAGTCAGATCAGTGGTGTATTTCTCCAGTGCCTGCCGATTCTGCTCCCCGGAGGGATCAGTCACCGCCTCACCACCGCGCACGGCTTCGATAGCGGCTTCCAGTGGCTTGCGCTGCAGCCCGGCCTCGCGCAAGATGCGCCCGGCCTCGCCCTTGTCATCGACCATGGCAAGCAGGAAAAGCTCGCTCGCGATGTAATCGTCGCCGCGCTGGTGTGCCTCCTTTTCGGTGCGCACCAATGCTGCCTGCAGGTCGCGGCTGACCTGAATATTGCCTTCGGCACCCTGGACCTGCGGATAGCGTTCTATCAGCTGATTAAGCTCCGGAACCATGCGGTTGACGGCGGCACCCGCTCGCGCCAGCAGGCTGGCGCTGCCACTTTCCGTATCGCTAAGAAGCGCCAATAGTAGGTGGGCTGGTTCGATATATTGGTTGCTGTTTCTCACTGCAAGGCTTTGCGCATCGGCAACGGCCTGCTGGAAACGTGTCGTGAGTCTGTCGAATCTCATGGCTGTTTTGCCCCATGATCAGAGGTATATGTCAATGTCCTTAATGTGTGGACACTCTCAGCGATTTCAAGCAGCACTACACTAATTCGGGACTGCCTAGACGCACAGACTTGCCCATATAAGGCAGTGGGCGAAACCCGGACTGTTGACACAGAGTCGAAACTTGTTAAGCTGGTGCCAGCCAAAACATACTTGGGAGAGCCAACATGCGAGGAGTCATTCGCAAGTGGGGAAATAGTGCTGCGATCCGGCTGCCTTCCTCGATGCTGAAGAGCCTGCGCGTGGGTATAGATGACCTCATGGAGATGCGCATTGAGCGCAACTGTCTCGTGCTCCAGCCTGTGCGCAGTCAGGAATACACCCTGTCCCAGCTCGTGGGCGCAATCAAACCGGCAAACACACATGCCGAGATTGATTTCGGCTCAATGTAGCCCCTCATCCTATCCTGTGCCATGAGCAAACGCTATACACCAGAGGCGGGCGATATCGTCCACGTTCATTTTGAAATGCCAGGGCGTCACACCGGCCCCGACTTCAAACCGGCACTCGTCATCAGCCCTTCCGTGTACAACCGAAAATCGGGTCTGATGGTCTGTTGTGCAATCACAGAGAGCGCCAAGGGCTACCCCTTTGAGGTCGCACTGGCCAGCCACGAGGGCTATTGTGTCTTGGCAGACCAGGTCAAAAGCCTTGGCTGGCCGGGCATCAAGATCAGCCATCAGGGCCGCGCCAACCCGGAAGAGCTGGCTGCAGTGCGCGCCAAACTGACCGCACTGCTGCTTCCAGGCTGAATCCGGAGCCTTCTTGCAGTTTGAGGATTGAATGAGCCGTTTTAAGCAGCTCGAAAGCTTTGTTGCTGTTGCTACTCAGGGCAGCCTTTCTGCAGCAGCGAGGCAGGAAGGTGTGGCGCCCGCCATGATTGGTCGCCGCATCAACGCTTTAGAGGCTCGCCTTGGAATTAAGCTGCTAGTACGCTCAACTCGCAGCATGTCGCTTACTTCCGAAGGTAGTGCATTCCTCGAGGAGGCGCAGCGAATACTACGCGAACTTAATGATCTTGAATCGCGTGTTTCCCAGGGAAGCGTGCGCCCTTCCGGTCACCTGCGCGTCAGCGCGCCGGCAGGGTTCGGGCGCCGGCATATCGCGCCATTGCTTCCAGATTTTGCGAAAGCCTATCCCGATGTCAGCATCAGCCTAGATCTCAGCGACCGTCTCGTTGATTTGATCGAAGAAGGCTATGACTGCGCCATTCGAATTGGCGAACTGGAAGATTCCCGCATAGTCGGCGTCAGGCTCGCTGACAACAAGCGCGTCATTGTCGCTGCCCCGGCATACCTCGAGCGCTACGGTCGTCCAAACGTGCCTGACGACCTGCTCGACCATAATTGCCTATCGTTCGGTCAACAAGGTAACCAGGCCAAGGGCTGGTTGCTGCGTCAGAACGGGCAGATACGGGCGATACGCGTCAAAGGGAACCTGGCGTGCAGCGATGGTTCCGTGTTGCATCAATGGACCTTGGCGGGCATGGGTCTGGCTTGGCGCTCCCTGTGGGAAGTGCAGGAAGACATCAACAAGGGCCGACTCATCACCGTACTGGATGAATTTGCTGCACCGCCAAATGGTATATTTGCATTGATGCCCGAGCGAAAGCATCTCCCTCAGCGGCTCCGCCTTTTCCTCGACATGCTGAAGAGCCATTACGCTTGCCCCAGCTACTGGCAAGGCTGAACCTACACCGTGTCCATAAAACCACAAATCGTGACCTGACGCGAAATTCGCCCCATTTCTGGAGCGTAAATACCATAAGAACCGGAAGAGATCAATCAGGACAGATACCGACGGATGTTTTATACTTGATTTAGATCAAACACCGTTTTTGATCGGCCTCCCCGCCCATCGGGCGCTCCAGACGTATGCAAAAGCGAATTAGTTTATCCCCCGAAGCCACTCGTTGCTCGACTTGTATGCTGAGCGAGCTTTGCCTTCCACTTGGCATGGCACGCAACGACGTGGCCAAGATGGACGAACTCATTAAGGAACGCATACGAGTGCCCAAGGGTTCGGCGCTATTTCACTTAGGTGACAAGACAGAGGCCGTCTATGGCATCCGCCTGGGCACCATCAAGACTCAACTGGAAGATGCTTCAGGCCAGGTTCAAATAACTGGCTTTCTGCTGCCCGGTGAGATCCTGGGTATGGACGGCCTAGTGAACAACACGCATACTTCGCATGCCATCGCGCTGGAAGACAGCGAAGTCTGTGTGATCCGCCTCGACGAACTCGACCGTCTGTCCATGCACTTCCCTGTATTGCAGCAGCAGTTCCGGCGTCTGATGAGCAAAGAAATCAACCGTTCTCATCAGCTGGTTATGTCGCTCGGTGCATTGCGGTCTGAACAGCGTCTCGCTGCCTTCTTGCTGAGCTTGTCGAATCGCCTTTCCGCTCTGGGTTATTCACCCAACGAATTCGTGCTGCGCATGAGCCGGGAAGAAATTGGAAATTATCTGGGCCTTACACTGGAGACAGTCAGCCGATTGTTTTCCCGCTTCGCCCGGGAAGGCTTACTGCACATCCACCAGCGTGAAGTGCATATCATCGATATGCAGGCCCTGCGCCAGCTGTCCGGAACTGACTGCGGTTGAACCCGAACACTTAGCCGGCTGCACGCTATTTACCGCCCGAACCACCAGGGCTGTCTGCACGCCGTAATGTGGACTTGGCCTGCCACTGCGGCTCAGGAAGGCCGCGGCGCCCTTTAATTCAACGGTTCCCCGAATTCATCGTATTCCGGCTCGCGCGGTGCGATATTCAGTGTCAGCGTGCTTGATATGGCCGCCATCAGCCAAAAGAAAAAGAAGCCGAAAGTATAGGCCTGCATGCGGCTCAACTGGATATGACCGAAGATGACAATGTCCAGCGGGTCGATAAGCGCGAACACAAAAAAGGTCATCAGTGCCGCCGCCAAGAAGGAAGGCCACATTATCCACATCAATGAACGCCACTTCATAGCACGGTCTCCTGCCGAGGTGATGTCAGGGCTGGGCCTTGACGTCCTGTTTGGTCACGACCAGGCCCCGCTTAACGCCACCGTCGCGAATTTCCTGATCGCTGTAGTTGGCAAAGGCCAGATAAATGGTGATGACGCAGCCAATGATAGCCAAGGCGGGCCCAGCCATGAGGATCCATGGCCAAGGCTCGCGATACCACGGCCTTCCGTCTTCATTCTTTCTCATGTTACACGCCTGTTTGGAGTTTGAACAATACGATATCGGAATCCGCGACCCGCATCAATTGGGCACATAGAAGCTTGAAGGTTCGACAACCTCCACTTCCCTGCCCCCTCCCGAGGTGGCGTGCGCATGAAATTCAATATCGTGCAGACCAGCCTGCACTTCGCCCGCAGGCACCCGGACCACAATGGGTATCAGGCGATTGGACGCTGAATCTACCTGTACGGTAGACGTCTGGCCGTCGGCAGTCGTCACAACCAGTTCGGGTAGGCCGGACGCTGACAGATTGATCTGCAGCGGTTCTTCACTGGTGTTGATGAACTGAAGTCGGTAAACGTTTTCTATCAGCCCGCCCGGAACTTCTCGCCCCAGCGCACCACGGTCGCGGATCACATCAACGCGCAAAGTTGTACGGGTGGCCAGAGAGACCATGAAGCCGATGAATACGGCCAGCAGAATGCCGGTATAAACCAAAGTACGCGGACGCAGCATGCGCTTGCGCACTTGCTCCTGGCTGAGCCCTTCCTTAATGGCATTGGCCGAGGTGTACCGAATCAGCCCTCGCGGGTAATCCATCTTATCCATCACGGTATCGCAGGCGTCCACACACGCACCGCAGCCGATGCACATATACTGCATGCCTTCGCGAATATCGATACCGGTTGGACACACCTGCACGCACAGGCTGCAGTCCACGCAGTCGCCCATACCGGCTTCTTTATGGTCGATCCGACGCGACCGGCCCCCGCGCGGCTCGCCGCGCACATAGTCGTAGGTGACGACGAAGGTGTCCTGGTCGACCATCACGCTCTGGAAGCGTGCATAGGGACACATGTATTTGCATACATGCTCACGCATGAAACCGGCATTACCCCAGGTGGCAAAGCCATAAAACAGCATCCAGAACCACTGCCAGAAACCCAGAGTTCCGGCGAACACGCCGGTGAAAAGCTCGCGGATGGGGGCGAAGTAGCCGATGAAAGTGAAACCTGTCCAGAGCGCGATCAGGATCCACAGGGCATGTTTGGTCGCCTTGAGGCGCAGTTTGCGAAGATTCCAGGGCGACTCGTCGAGGCGAATGCGGGCGAGACGGTCACCTTCGACCTTGCGCTCCACCCACATGAAAATTTCGGTATAGACCGTCTGGGGACAGGCATATCCACAGAACAGGCGGCCGGCTAGCGCAGTGAACAGAAATAGCGAAAAAGCTGAAATCACCAACAGGACTGTCAGATAAATGATGTCCTGGGGCCACAGCACCATGCCGAAAATATAAAACTTTCGTGCGCCCAGATCGAACAGCACGGCTTGGCGGTCATTCCATTGCAGCCACGGGAGGCCGTAGAAAATAAGCTGGGTAAAGTAGACCAGCGCCACTCGCCATTTTGCGAAGAAGCCACTGACCGACCGCGGATAGATCTTCCGACGGACGTCGGCCAGTGCCTTTTCAACGACGGGCGAGGAACCCCCGCCCGGCCTGGCGATGGCCTGAGGCTGCCATTGCGGCACTTCGCCTTCGGCTTCATTGCGGGGACGTACTGTGGGTTCCTTACTACTCATCGTTGACGTTTACCTTCAATTTAGGTGGCTCAGTTGGCGGTGGCCACCGAGCTGCCGGAGTTGTTGGACAAGCCCCAGACCCAGGCTGCCAGCAGGCGGATCTGATCTTCCGTCAGAACATCTTTCTGCGCAGGCATGATGTTTTCGCGCCCGTTCAGGATGGTCTGCACAATGGCTGCTTCGGAGCTGCCATGGAGCCATACGTTGTCTGTCAGGTTGGGAGCGCCCACAGCCTGATTACCCTTACCGTCGGCACCGTGACACGCCACACAGAATGTGTCGAAATGGCGCTTGCCGGGAACCACACGCAGCGGGTCGTGAGCCAGACCGGACAGCGAACGCACGTACTGAGCGATGTCAGCGGCTTCGGTGGGTTTGATCTGGGCTCCCCAGGGCGGCATCATGCCGTGGCGGCCTTCGCGGATCGTATGAGTGATCTGCTCGGGTGAACCGCCCCATAGCCAGTCGGTGTCAGTCAGGTTGGGGAAGCTTGCTGCGCCCCGGGCATCCGAACCGTGACACTGTGCACAGTTGTTCAGGAACAAACGCTGACCGATTTCCCGGGCGGCTGGGTCGCGTGCCACTTCTTCAAACGGCTTTTCTCGGAAGCTCGCATAAATAGGGGCAATGCGTTCCTGCAGTTCGAGCTGCTGGGCACGAACTTCAGCTGCAGAGCTGTAGTTGCGCAGGCCGGGACCAAAGCCAAGGGCAGGATATAGGAAGAACATGCTCAGGCCGATGATGCAAAGGCCAACGAACATAACCGTCCACCAACGGGGGATGGGGTTGTTCAGTTCGGTCAGATCCTCGTCCCAGACGTGGCCGGTATCTTCAACCTGTTCAATCTCAGACTTCAGCCAGGCCCGCTGCGAGAACAGCAGAATCAGACAGAAGATCACGCCGCCCAGGGCGAGCGCTGCAATCCAGTAGCTCCAGAAGCTACTTACAAAATCGTTCATGGAAGGAAGCTCCTAGTTCTTTTTATCCGATACGCCTTCGTCGGGCACGGCGAACGGAAGCATGGACGCTTCACGGTTAGCCTCGCTGCGACCTCGGGAAAAGGCCCAGCAGCAAATGCCCAGAAAGGTGACCATCGCAAGGATGGTCGCAATACCATTGATGATGCCGATCATTTCCGGCCTCCTTCAACCACGGCACGGGCGGCAGCTTCACGGCCTGCCACACCAAGACCTTGCAGGTACGCTACCAGTGCGTCCTCTTCCGTCTTGCCGACCAGCGCCTGCGGCGCAGATTCGATCTGTTCGTCGGTGTAGGGCACGCCCAGGCGACGCAGGGCACGCATGCGGTCGGAGACGTTGCTGCCTTCAACCGTGTTGTGCTGCAGCCAGGGATAAGCCGGCATGTTGGACTCGGCGACCACCGCGCGAGGATTGCGCAGGTGGACGCGGTGCCAGTCGTCGGAGTAACGCTGACCGACGCGCGCCAGGTCGGGACCTGTACGCTTGGAGCCCCACAGGAAGGGATGCTCATAAACACCCTCGCCTGCCAACGAGTACGGACCATAGCGCTGAACTTCGGAGCTCAGCATACGGATCTGCTGGGAGTGGCAGCCGACGCAGCCTTCACGAATGTAGATGTCACGCCCCACCAGTCGCAGTGGATCGTAGGGCTCAACACCCTCGGTGGCCACTGTGGTGGAGTGCTGGAAGAACAGCGGAACGATCTGCGCCAGCCCGGCAAACGAGATGACCAGAAAGCTCAGGAACATCAACCAGCCGACGTTGGTTTCCACCAACTTATGGGAAAAGAACTTGGTTTTTTCTTGCGCCATTTTTGAAAACTCTCCTAGGCGTTGGCCGGTGCAGCGCCCGCAGCCGGGATACGCAGGGCCGGGTCACGCGCGTCGGGGCTGTACAGAGGCACTTCAGGGTTCACGCCCTTGACGCCGACACGTACAGTCATAAGGGTGTTCCACAGCATGATGACCACGCCGGTCAGGAACATCAGGCCGCCCAACAGACGGATGGCATAGAACGGATACGTTGCCTTAACCGCTTCCACGAAGGAGTAAGTCAGCGTGCCGTCCGGGCCGGTGGCGCGCCACATCAAACCTTGCATCACGCCGGCAATCCACATGGCGGAGATGTACAGCACGACGCCCAGGGTGGCGACCCAGAAGTGAACTTCAATGGCCTTAACGCTAAACATCTTGGTACGGCCGAACAGGCGGGGAATCAGGTAGTACAGAGAACCGAAGGTAATCATGGCAACCCAACCCAGCGCGCCGGAGTGCACGTGGCCCACTGTCCAGTCGGTGTAGTGCGACAGCGCATTCACCGTGCGGATGGACATCATGGAACCTTCAAACGTGGACATGCCATAGAAAGACAGCGACACGACGAGGAACTTCAGGATAGGGTCGGTACGCAGCTTGTGCCATGCGCCGGACATAGTCATGATGCCGTTGATCATGCCGCCCCAGGAGGGTGCCAGCAGAATCAGGGAGAGCGCGGAACCCAGGTACTGAGTCCAGTCGGGCAGCGAGGTGTACATGAGGTGGTGGGGGCCTGCCCACATGTAGGTGAATGCCAGTGCCCAGAAGTGAACGATCGAGAGGCGATACGAGAAGATGGGGCGCTCGGCTTGCTTCGGCACGAAGTAGTACATCATGCCCAGGAAGCTGGTAGTCAGGAAGAAGCCCACGGCATTGTGCCCATACCACCATTGCACCATGGCGTCCTGCACGCCAGCATAGGCGGAGTAAGACTTCCACAGGGTGACCGGCATCTGCATATTGTTGAAGATATGCAATACCGCAATGGTGATGATATAGGAACCAAAGAACCAATTGGCCACGTAAATATGCTTCACGCGGCGCTTGACGATGGTGCCGAAGAACACGATGGCAAACGCGATCCACACCAGCGCGATGAGGATGTCGATCGGCCACTCGAGTTCGGCATATTCCTTGGTCGACGTAAAGCCCATGGGCAGCGTGATCACTGCCAGGACGATGACAGCCTGCCAGCCCCAGAAGGTGAATGCTGCCAGCTTGTCACAGAACAGACGCGCCTGACTGGTACGCTGCACCACATAATAGGACGTAGCAAACAGCGCACTGCCACCGAACGCGAAAATCACCGCGTTCGTGTGCAGCGGGCGCAGACGACCATAGCTGAGCCATGGAATGTCAAAGTTCAATTGCGGCCAGATCAGTTGTGCGGCAATCCACACACCGACAGCCATGCCGACAACTCCCCAAACTACGGTCATGATGGCGAACTTTCTCACCACGTCGTAGTTGAAGACTTCAGGCTGTTTTCCGAGCGTATCGGAAGTACCC
>JAJUJD010000219.1 GCA_029267315.1 Alcaligenaceae bacterium | reverse complement strand
TTTCCTTTTCCACCGTGATCTTTGGTGCCTTCAACCGCGGCTCATAACGCGCCACTTGCCGGATAATGGCTTCGGACAGTTGTTCTGTGGTGCCCAGTGCGAAGGAGCCGGCAATATTCGACATATCCGGCATGCCATAGTGGGGGTCGATGGGCACCGACCCTTCGCGCGTGTTCAAAAGCCGGCGCAAATGTTCCACGATGGAATCGCGCAACTGCCTGTCGGGCGGGCGGCCTGCCACCAAGGCGGGCTCTTCCAGTGCGGAAAGGCGTTCCAGCAGGCGTATTTTGTTCATTAAGGGGTTCTTGCGGCGGTGCCAGGGCGACTTGCCTTGACACCCTGGAAAGGGTTCATGCAATATTAGCGGCTGATCCCGGCATCGTCCACGACTCCATGGCCACCAGCTTCAACCGGTTCTACGCAACCGAGCTCGCGCGTCTCAGGGCCAACTCCCTTGAATTTGCCCAAAATAACCCGGCGATTGCGCCCATGTTGGGGGCAGTCAGCACAGACCCCGACGTAGAACGCCTGCTGGAAGGCGTCGCCTTTCTCAACGGCCTCACCCTGCAGAAGCTGGATGATGAGTTCCCTGAAATTGTTCAGGAACTGGCCAGTATTCTGGTGCCCCAGTTTTTGCGGCCCCTGCCGGCGGCTTCCATGCTGGTCTTCGCGCCCAAAACCCAGCTGCCCGAACCCGCTCTCATCAAAGCAGGTACGGAGATTGGCTCCACGCCCGTGGAAGGGGTCGCCTGCCGCTTCCGCACCACGACCGATGTGCACACCCACCCGGTGTCGCTGGAAGCCGTTTCCTCCGACCAGCTCACGGATGGCAGCCAGGTGCTGTGGCTGCAGTTCAGCTGTGCCGAAGATGCCTCTGGTGCCGTGCTACCGCCCACGCTCCGCCTGTTTCTGAACCAGGAATATGCGGCGGCCACCAACCTGATGATGATGCTGGGCACCCAGCTCAAGGCCATGCGTCTGCTGGATGCGCGCGGCAATAGCGTGTCGGTGCTGCCCAAGGTTCACTTCCCCGGTTTTGATGAGTCGCTGCTTCCCTACCCCGACAATGCCTTCCCGGCTTTCGGTTGGCTGCAGGAATTGCTCTTCTTCCCGCAGAAGTTTCTCTTTATCGAAGTGCCGCAACTTGCCCAGGCGCAGGGCACATTGAAGGGTGATCGTTTCCGCGTCGAATTTACCTTTCACAAAGGGGCGACAGCCCTGCCGCATCTGAGCCCGCGGGAATTTGCGTTGAATGTCACGCCGGTGGTGAACCTGTTCGAGCACGAAGCCGAACCCATCACGCTGACTCACGAGTCGGCCGAACACCTGGTGGTGCCAAGCGGCGCCCACAAGCGTCAGTACCAGATCCATTCCATTGATTCCGTGACGGGCTATGTGCAGGCCGACGGCCAGAACCGGGAATATGTGCCCTTCTCGCTGCTGGCGCACGATAGTAAGCGCACGCAGGCGAGTTATCGCACCAGCATGCGCCCCGCCCTGGTGGGCGACACCATCGACACGTATATTTCAGTGGTCTATGGCGAGGACTACACGCCGGTTAATGAAACGCTCTCGCTGCGGCTCACCTGCACCAACCGGCATCTGCCTGAATCGCTGAAGCTGGGCGACATCTGCCGGCCAACCAGTTCCTCGCCAGACCGCTTTGCCTTCCGCAACATTACGCCGGTTACGGCTTCCATTCCTCCGCCCAGTGGCGAAAAACTGCTTTGGGATGTGATCAGCCACACTACGCTGAACTTGCTGTCCCTGACCCGGGTGGAGCATCTACGTTCCATTCTGCAGCTTTACAACTCGACCTGTACCAGCGACCCGGCAGTGCGCAGCGCCAACAACCGCCAGATCGAGGGCCTGGCCGACATCAGCATTCAACGTGAAACCCGCCTGGTACGCGGTACGATGATGCAAGGCCAGCACATCGTGCTTAGCTGCGAGGAAAAGAACTGGGCCAGTCCCGGGGCGCTATACCTGTGGGGCTGCGTGCTGGATCGCTTCCTTTCCTGCTATGCCAGTGCGAATTCCTACACACGATTCGAAATACGCGACAAGAACACGGGGACAGAATTTAAATGGCCGATCCGCATGGGTCTGAAACTCTTGCTGTAAAACGGCGGCTGCTGGAGCAAAGCGAGCGCTTTTCCTTTTTTCAGGCTTACCGTCTGCTGCGGCTGGTCGCGTTAAAGGAAGGGCTGAATCAGGCCGACATCAAAGTCAGGCCGAATGTATCCCTGGAATTTCCGGGCACCGACCTCAGTGACATCAGCGAAAGCGGCCGCGGCCAGTTCCGGCTGACAGCCAACTTCCTGGGCCTGTATGGGGTGACCTCGCCCCTGCCCACCTTCTATTCGGAACAGCTGCTCGAGGAGCACCACGAAGGCCGGCACAGCAATCGCGACTTCCTGGACATCATCAGCCAGACCATCTACCCGCTGTTTTTTCGGGCGTGGCTGAAATCGCGTGCTCACCTGCGTATTGTCGAATTCAACGACGAACGCCTGCTGGAGATCCTGCACACCTTTGTGGGTATCAACCGCCCACAGCGATTCCGCGACCAACCCGGTTTCAGCCACCTTCTGCGCTTTGCCGGCCTGTTCGCCCAGTTCCCCCGCTCTGCCATGGGCTTGCGCACCATTGTTGCCGCCCTCTACCCGGGTACGCACGTGGAGGTTATCCAGCAAGACGAAATGTGGCAGCCCATCCCGACCGATCAGCGCTTCAGCCTTGGGGCGCAGGCCTGCACCTTGGGCGAAGACAGCCACGTGGGGTCGGTGGTGCGCAGCCGCAGCAACAATCTCACCTTGCAGATCCACGAACTTGAGCAGGAAACTTTTCTTGCTCTCCTGCCCGGGCAAGAAGAATTCGACAAATTGGCGTTCCTCATCCGTTATTATTTGATAGATCCGTTACAGGTAAGGCTTGAATTGCAACTGCGCAAAGGTGCCGTGCAGCCCATAAACCTCGGTGCCCCGCAGGGGAACTGGGCAGCACTGGGCCACGATACATGGCTGGTCGACACCCGCACACCGCAGGAAGCGCGCGTACAGGTCATGCTGTAACTGCGCCGCAAAAAGGAGGAGTCCGCAGTGTCCAGTACCACCGATAGAGAACTCCTGTTCACCTTCGATTTCAATCGCGAAGGTTTCCCTGCTTTCAAGGTGATTCGATTTCAAGGCGAGGAAGCCGTTTCCCGCCTTTACCGTTTCGACATCATTCTTTGCACTGAATCAGCCGACGTCGACCTGGACGCCGCACTGAATTCCAACGCCACACTGCGCATTCGGTCGCGAGACCTGAGCCGCTCCGTGCCCTATCACGGCATGGTGTCTGAAATTGAACAGCTGGGGCAGGTGGACGAATACCATTTCTTCCGGCTCACCTTGGTGCCACGCCTATGGCGTCTGGGACTGAACCACTTGAACGATGTGTTTCTGGACGAATTCCGTATCCCGGAAATCGTGGGCCATATACTTGAGCGCAATGGCTTGAGCGGGCCGGATGTTCGTATGAACATACAGAATATGCAGGCCTACCGCCAACGCAGCTTCATCTGCCAGTACGAAGAAAGCGACCTGGCCTTTGTGTCGCGCTGGATGGAGCAAGAAGGCCTGTACTACTTCTTCGACCACGAGTCGGCCACCTCCGAAGTGATGTGCATCGTGGATTTCAAAGAAGCCCAGCCAGATAAAGCCATCGCCCTGCGTTACACCCCACCAGAAAATGTGCAGACTGACCGTCAGGACAGCTGCGTGACCGCCTTTACCTGCCGTAAAACCCACGTGCCCGCCAAGGTGCTGGTGCAGGATTTCAACTTCCGCGCGGCGGCCATGGAAGACAAC